>DATHSW010000291.1:0-26745 GCA_035463855.1 Candidatus Deferrimicrobiaceae bacterium
CTCGTCGACGTGAAGCCGGGGATCGTGTTGATCTCGTTCACGAGCACCCGGCGCTCCCCCTCGATGAAGAAGTCCACCCGCGCCATACCCGCGCAGTCGATGGCGCGGAAGGCGCGGAGGGCGAGCGCGCGGATCTCCTCCGTGACGTCGGGGGGTAGCGGCGCCGGCACCTTGAGCGTGGTCTGCCCCGCGCCGTACTTGGTGTCGTAGTCGTACCACTCGCCCGGGAAGCAGACCTCGCCGGGCACCGAGACGCGCGGCTCGTCGTTGCCGAGCACCGCCACCTCGACCTCGCGGGCCTGCACCGCGCGCTCCACGATGATGCGGCGGTCGAGGCGCGCGGCCAGCTCGATGGCGGCGGCCAGGTCCTCGGCCGCCTTCACCTTGCTGATGCCGACGCTCGAGCCCAGGTTCGCCGGCTTGACGAAGCACGGGAAGCCGATCTCGGCGGCGATGCCGCGCGCGATGGTGGCGGGCTCCCGCTCCCAGTCGTGACGGCGCACCGCCGCGTACTCGACGATGGGCAGCCCGTGGGCGCGGAAGAGATCCTTCATGGCGACCTTGTCCATGCCGGCCGCCGAGGCGAGCACGCCCGCCCCGGTGTAGGGCACGCCGGCGAGCTGCAGCAGGCCCTGCACGGTGCCGTCCTCGCCCTGCGGGCCGTGGAGCAGCACCAGCACCACGTCCAGCCGGTCACGGAGGCCGGGCGGCAGCCCTTCGGAGGTTTCCATGCGCACGAGGGAGCTGCCGGTCTCCTGGGCGGCCGCGCGCTCGAGCAGCTCGTGCTTGGTATGCGCCTCGGGGTCGCCCGAGGCCAGCGCGAGCTGCGCGGCCTCGTGGGCCAGGGCGCGCAGGGGGTCACCGCCCATGAGCCACCGACCGTCCTTGGCGATGCCGATGGGCACCAGCTCGAAGCGGCGCTTGTCCATGGCCGCCATCACGGAGGCGGCGCCGGCCAGGGAGACTTCGTGCTCGCCCGAGCGGCCGCCGAAGACCACGCCCACTCGGAGCTTCCGGGGCTTCTTCTCCGTCATGAATCCAGTTGTATCAGACCCCGGATTTCCGCGGGGAGAACTCCTTGAACCCCACCGCGAGCGGGCCCGCCAGGGCGACCACGCCCAGCACGCCGAAGGCCCAGAGCCAGCGGGAATCGGGTGCGCCGCCGAGCGCGGGCGCCCAGTCGAGCACGGCGCCGAAGACCGCCGGGCCGAGCGCGCCCGCCGCGAAGCCCGCCGAGGACTGCAGCGCCATGGTGCGGCCGAGGTAGGCGGGCTCGGCGACGTCGGCGATGCCGGTGGAGACCATGGCCGACTCCGCGGTCACCAGGATGCCGTACAGCAGCCCGAGCGCCACCAGCGCCGTGAAGGGCCAGGAGAGCCCCCAGCCGATCGTGAGCGAGCAGGCGGCCGAGAGCAGCATCACGATGCTGATCGGCCGCGCCCGGCCGAAGCGATCCACGACGAGCCCCGAGAAGGGGTGCGGCAGCGCGCCGATGGCCAGTACCGCGGAGGCGGCCAGCGCGCCGCGCTGGGTGGCCTCGGCCAGACCCGCGCCCGCCGCCATCAGGCTCGCGGTGAAGAAGGGCGCGATCCAGAGGCGCATGCCCATCAGCTCGAAGGTGTGGGCCACGTACGCGGTGATGAGGCGCAGCGCGCTCGTGTTCCGGAGCACCGGGCCGAGCCCGCCGCCGCGCGACGGGCTCACGGGCGCCGCCGCCGTCTCCGCGGGCAGCGCCCAGTAGCCGATCAGCGCGGCCACGGCGGGGCCCACCGCGGTCACGCCGAAGGCCCAGCGCCAGCCCCAGAGGCTGTTGGCGAGGCCGGTGACCAGCAGCGAGATCGAGGTGCCGAGCGTGAAGGTGCCGATGTAGCAGCCCATCGCGAAGCCGCGCCGCCCGCGGGCGAAGCGCTCGGCCACCATGCGCATGCCGGGCATGTAGGTGCCGGCCAGGCCGAGGCCGACCAGGGTGCGCAGCACCAGGGCCGAGAGGAAGCCCTCCGCCCACCACGCGAAGGCCGCGCTGGTGAGGGCCGTCCACACCGCGCTCGCCAGGTAGATCCGCCGCGGCGGCATGTAGTCGGTGAGCGTGGCCAGGACCGCCACCACGCCGATGTAGCCCACCTGGTAGAAGGCCAGGATGAGCCCGGCCTCGGTATTGGTGAGCCCCCACTCGACCTTGAGGATCGGCAGGAGCGCGGAGAAGCTCGAGAAGACGAGCATGGTGCCCAGCTCGGAGAGACAGATGGCCCAGAGCCAGGCGCGATCGCTCACGCCCGGGTCTGCTTGTCCCGCCACGCCCGCCACTGGGCGAGCCGGGCGGCGATCTCCTTCTCCGCGCCGCGGTCGGTGGGCCGGTAGTAGACCCGCCCGCGCAGAGCGTCGGGCAGGTGCTCCTGGCTCACCTGGGCGTCGGGCGCGTCGTGGGCGTACTGGTAGCCGCGGCCGTAGCCCAGGCTGCTCATGAGCCCGGTCGGGGCATTGCGCAGGTGGAGCGGCACCGGCTCGGCCGGCTTCTCCTGGATGTCGTGGCGGACCGCGTTCCAGGCCGCGTACACCGCGTTCGACTTCGGCGCGAGCGCGAGATAGCAGGTGGCCTGCGCGAGAGCGAGCTCGCCCTCGGGCGTGCCGAGGAAGTGATAGGCGTCCTTGGCGTCGAGGGTCAGGCGCAGGGCGGCCGGATCCGCGTTGCCCACGTCCTCCGAGGCGAAGCGCACGAGCCGTCGCGCCACGTAGAGCGGATCCTCGCCCGCCTCCAGCATGCGGCCCAGCCAGTAGAGCGCGCCGTCGGGATCGGAGTCGCGCAGCGACTTGTGGAGCGCCGAGATCAGGTTGTAGTGCTGCTCGCCCGACTTGTCGTAGAGGAGGGTCTTCTTCTGGACCGCCTCGCGCACCGCCGCCTCGGTCACGCGCGCGCCCGGATCGCTCGCCGCGATCTCGAGGACGTTCAGCGCGGTGCGCGCGTCGCCGTCGGAGAGCCGCGCGATCAGGGCGAGCGCCTCGGGCGCCGCAGAGGCGCCGGTGCCGCCCAGGCCGCGCTCCGGGTCCCGGAGCGCGCGCTCCAGGATGGCCACGAGGTCGGCCTCCGCGAGCGGCCGGAGCACGTAGACGCGGCAGCGCGAGAGGAGCGCCCCGTTGACCTCGAAGGACGGGTTCTCGGTGGTGGCGCCGATCAGCACGATCGTGCCCTTCTCGACGTAGGGCAGGAAGGCGTCCTGCTGGGCGCGGTTGAAGCGGTGGATCTCGTCCACGAACAGGATCGTGCGCTGGCCCCGCCGGCCGCCCTCGGTCTCGGCCTCGGTCATCACCTGGCGGATCTCCTTCACGCCCGCCACCACCGCCGAGAACGGCACGAAGCGGGCGCCCGCCACGTCGGCCAGGAGGCGCGCCAGGGTGGTCTTGCCGGTGCCGGGCGGGCCCCACAGGATCATGGAGTGGAGCTGGCCGTCCTCGAGGGCCCGGCGCAGCGGCTTGCCGGGCGCGGTCAGCTGGGGCTGGCCGACGACCTCGTCGAGGCTCCTCGGGCGCATGCGGTCGGCCAGCGGCGCGGGGGCCTTCGCGGCAGCGGACGGCGGCGTGTCGAACAGGTCCACGCGGCGAATTATACGCGTCCCACCCCGGGGTGAGTCACGCCAGCGCGGCGGGCAGGTCGAGCAGCGAGCGGATCTCCGCCGCGATCACGACGCCGCGCCGCTCCATCTCGGCCCGGTCCGGCCGGTAGGCGATGAACGGCACCCCGCCGGCCTGGGCGGCCGCGCCGTCCACCCACGAGTCGCCCACGACCACGATGCCTTCGGCGTCGGGCCAGCGCTCCCGCACCACGCGCAGGCCGTCGGGGTCGGGCTTGAGGCGGCGCATCTCGTCGCGGGTGACGATCAGGTCGAGGTGCGGGAGCAGCTCGAAGCGGGCGAGGACGAAGTCGGCGACCACCCGGTCGTTGTTGGTCCAGATCGCGGTGGCGAAGCCGAGCTGCTTCAGGGCGGCCACCGCCTCGCGCGCGAAGGGCACGAGCGTCGCCTCGGTCATGGCCCGCCGCTCGTGGGCCACCGGGATCGCGAGCAGGTCGGCCTCGAGGTGCGCGGCCTCGCGTCGCACCAGATCGAACAGCTCGGCGCCCGACCAGCGGAGCGCCCGCTCGGGCACGCGGACGCCGCGGGCCCGGATGAAGGCCTCCATGTCGCGGCCGACGGCGTGGAGATCGAGCGGAGAGTTGACCAGGGTGTGGTCGAGATCGAAGACGCAGACCGCCGGCCCGGAGCCTATGCCACGGCCTCCGGCTGCGTCGAGGTCGGGGCCCGCCGGCGCTCCGCGGCCGCCGCGCTGGTCTGCGGGGTCACGGTCAGCGGCGCGGGCGTCATCGCCTCGCGCGCGGTCAGGCCCGTTCTCCGTCGAGCTGGGCCAGCAGATCCCGCAGCATGTCCACGCCGCCCGTGTCGAGGCGCCGGTCGGCGAGGATCACCTCCACGTCGTGGGGGACGCCCTCGCGGATGCGCCCCGCCGCCTGCTCGGAGCAGACCACGATGCGCGTCTTCTCGAGCATGCGATCGATGGACCAGGGATCGTCAGCCGCGGCCAGGACCGGCACCAGGTGCGACAGTCCGGCCGACTGCACCGAGCTCAGCAGGTTCTGGCTGCCGCGCGACGTATTGCAGATCAGGCCGACCGCGGTGCCTTCCGGGAGCTCGGTCAGCCGCAGCAGGGAGGAGATGTTCGACTCGGACAGGAGCGCCACCGCGGGCGGCCCATCGAGGGGCAGGGCCTGCTTGACCTCGTGGATGTGGAAGAAGGTGGTGATCACCACGCGATAGCCCCTGAGAAAGCCCGGCTCCTGCAGGCGCGTGGCGAGCTCGTCCACGAGGAGCCGGTCCACGACGAGCGGCAGCTCGTCCTCGAGCTGTTCGCGGTAGCGCGTGAGCTCGGGGTGGTTGCACTCGACCAGCAGCGCGCGCACCTTGGCCCGCCGCGCGGTGCGCGCGGCCGGGGCCTGCCCCGCGATGGTCGCGGTCAGCTCCTCGTGGGTGAATCCCAGGCGCCGGGCCCGCTCGAGCGTGTCCTGCACGAGCCGCTCGAGGCTGCGCGCCGCCCGGCCCTCGTGGGCGGGCGGCCGGTCGGCCACGAAGGTGCCGCGGCCCTGGTGGCTCTCCAGGTACCCGTCCTGATAGAGGTCGGCCAGCGCCCGCGCCACCGTGTTGCGGTTGATCCGGAGAAAGCCCGCGAGCTGGCGCACGGTGGGCAGCTGCATGCCCGGCTTCAGCGCCCCGATATTGATCAGGTGGCGGATCTGGGCCTGGAGCTGGACGTGGACGGGCACCGCGCTCTTCCGGTTGACGCGGAGCCCCGAGGGCGGGGTGATCTGCGAGGATTCGCGCGCCACGTCCGTGGCCTCCCGTCAGGCGGTGGCTCGTCGCGGCCCGGCGGCCGGCTTGGGCGCCCGCCCGGCCACCCAGTGCCCGATCTCGATCAGCGCGAAGCCGACCGCGACCCGCACCGGCCGGCCGGCCAGCCCGAGCTTTCGGAGGAGGGCCCGCTGGGCCGCCGCGGCCCGGGCCTCGTCCAACCGATCTCTGACCAGCTGCTCGTGCAGGTGCGTGTTCATCGCCATCCTCCCTGATGGTGGAGTTGATGGAGTGGCCGGGTGTCCTAGGACAATTTGACACCAGCCTCCCAGAGCCAGGTCTTAATGGCCTAGTACACTAAGACACTATACGCACTCTGTCAACCTTTGGCGTGGCCTCGCGTTATTCCGCGGCCAGGCGGTACCCGACACCCGGCTCGGTCAGCAGGTAGCGGGGCCGGGCCGGGTCGCGCTCGAGCTTGCGGCGCAGGGCCCCCATGTAGACCCGGAGGTAGTGGGCCTGGTCGGTGTGGGCGGGCCCCCACACCTCCTTTAATAGGTGTCGCTGGCTCAGGACCCGGCCGGCGTGCCGGACCAGGGTGGTCAGCAACCGGTACTCGATGGGCGTGAGGTGGACATCCTTGCCATCCACCTGCACCTGGCGTTTGACCTGGTCCACCCGGAGACCGCCCACCGCGAAGGTGGGCTCACCCGATTCGCCCGCGGCCGCGTGCCGGAGGGCGACCCGCAGGCGCGCGAGCAGCTCGCCCACCGCGAAGGGCTTGCTGACGTAGTCGTCGGCGCCGGCGTCCAGCGCGGCCACCTTGTCGCGCTCCTGGCCGCGGGCGGAGAGCACGATGATCGGCACACGGCTCCACTCGCGCAGGCGCCGGATCACTTCCAGGCCGTCGAGGTCGGGGAGCCCCAGGTCCAGGATGACGACATCGGGCTGGCGGGTGGCCGCCTCGATCAGCCCGTCCTCGCCCGAGGTCGCCTCGTGCAGCCGGTAACCCTGGGTCCCGAGCGTCGCGCGCAGGAACCGGCGGATCTGGGGCTCGTCCTCGATGAGGACGATCACCGGCGCCGGTGTGCTCGCGACCGGCTGCGCAGGCTCAGGCGGCATCGGGCTCGGTCAGGACGGGCGGCGCTTCCTTGGCCGGAAGGGTGAAGCGCACCGCGACGCCGCCACCCGGCCGGTTCTCCGCCCAGATGCGGCCCCCGTGGGCGCGGACGATGCCCCGGCAGATCGCCAGGCCGAGCCCGGCGCCCCGGACCGGCGGCGAGGCCTCCGCGCGATGGAACTTCTCGAAGATCTGCTTCTCCGCCCCCGGGGGCAAGCCCGGGCCGCGATCGGCGACCTCGACCAGCACCGCGCCGTCCGTGTCCTCCGCGCTCACCTCGATGGGGCTCTCGGCCGGCGTGTACTTGAGCACGTTGTCGATGAGGTTGATCAGCACCTGCTCGATCAGCACGTCGTCCATCGGGACCAGCGGCAGGTCGGCGGGCACGCGGGTGGTGACCGCCCGGTGGGCGAGCGCCTTGGCGAAGCGGCCGAGCGCGGCGCCGACGACCTCCTCGACCGAGTGCCACTCGGTCCGGAGCTGGAGCGCGCCCGACTCGAGCCGGGTCATCTCGAGCAGGTTCTGCACCAGCCGGTTCAGCCGGTCGGCTTCCTCGTGCAGAGCCTCCAGCAGGTCGCGGCGGGTGCCCGCGTCGAGGCGCGCTTCGTTCTCGAGCAAGGTGCTGGCGGCTCCGGTGATCGAGGCGAGCGGCGTGCGGAGATCGTGCGAGACCGAGCTGAGCAGCGAGTTGCGAAGGCGCTCGGTCTCGGCGCGGACCTGCGCCTGCTCCGCCTCTTCGGCGAGCCGGGCCCGCTCGATGGCCAGCGCGGTCTGGCTGGCGAAGGCCTCGAGCTGGTGGAGCTGTTCCGGCGCCTGGAGCGGGCGCGGATCCTGCGGGCGCAACCCCAGCACGCCCACGGTGTCGCGCGAGCCGGTCAGCGGCAGGTAGAGCGCGGAGGCGCCCGGAAGCGTATCGGTGCCCTGGCCCGCGACCTGCCCGTGCTCGTGGACCCACTGGCTGACCGCGAGCTCGCTCGCGTCCATCGGGAACTGGACGACGGCGCCCTCGTCCGGGGCCAGCCGGCCGTCCGGCTGCGGGAGCAGCACCACCACCTGCGTCCGGAAGACCTCGGCGATATGGCGGACCGCCACCTCCAGGAGCTGGCGGACCCCGCGGGTGCTGGCCAGCTCGCGGCTCATCGCGTACAGCGCGGCCATGCGCCGCTCGCGCTCCCGGGCGGATTCCGCCTGCGCCCGGATGCGCACCGCAAGGCTGCTGATGACGAGGGCGACCACCAGCATGACCGCGAAGGTGACGAGGTACTGCGTATCCGAGACCGCGAAGGTGAAGTAGGGCGGCACGAAGAAGAAGTCGAAGGCGGCCACGCTCAGGACCGAGGCGAGCAGGGAAGGGCCCCGACCGTACCGGGTGGCCACGATGATCACGCCGAGCAGGTAGACCATGATCAGGTTGGAGAGCGCGAAGTGCGCGAACATCGCCCAGGCGATCGCGGTGGAGATCGCGACCGAGGCCGCGGCCGCGCCGTAGGGCGCCCAGTCCCTCTGCTGCCGCCAGGGCCGGGGCGCCACCGGCCGCGAGTCGTCCCGGTCGCCGCTGATCACGTAGACGTCGATCTCGCCGCTGCCCTGCACGAGCGTGTCCACGATCGAGCCCATGGCGATCCGCTTCCACCGCGGCCGCTCCGGCTTGCCCACCACGATCTTGCTCGCGTTCCGCGCCCGGGCGAAGGCGAGGATCTCGTCGCTCATCCGCGGCCCGGTCAGGGTGTGCGTCTCGGCCCCGAGCTGTTCGGCCAGCCGCATGGTCTGGGCGACCCGGTCCCGCGCCGCCTGGGGCAGCCGCGCCTGGGACGGAGTCTCCACGTAGGCGACGATCCACTCCGCGCCGAGCCCTTCCGCCATGCGCTTGGCCGCCCGCACCAGGCGGATCGAGGACGGGCTCGGCCCGATGCAGACCAGCAGCCGCTCGCGCACCGGCCACGTCTCGTGGATCGCGTGGTCGCGCATGTAGTGGCGCATCTCCGCGTCCACGTGCTGCGCGGTCACCCGCAGGGCCAGCTCGCGCAGGGCGATCAGGTTGCCCTTGCGGAAGAAGTTCTCGATGGCCTCGCGCGCTTGATCGGGGATGTAGATCTTGCCGTCCCGGAGCCGCTGGAGCAGGTCGTCGGGGGGCAGGTCGATGAGCTCCACCTCGTCGGTGTGGTCGAAGATGGAGTCCGGCACCGTCTCCCGCATGACGACGCCGGTGATCCGGGCCACCACGTCGTTGAGGCTCTCGACGTGCTGCACGTTCATCGCGGTGTAGACGTTGATGCCCGCGTCGAGTAGCTCGAGCACGTCCTGCCATCGCTTGGCGTGACGCGAGCCGGGCGCGTTGGTGTGGGCCAGCTCGTCGACCAGGATGAGCGCGGGCCGGCGCGCCAGCGCCGCGTCCAGATCGAGCTCCTGCAGCGTGGTGCCCCGGTAGTCCACCGGCCGGCGGGGCAGGATCTCGAGACCGCCCAGGAGCGCCTCGGTGTCGGCGCGCCCGTGCGTCTCGACCCAGCCCACCACCACGTCCACGCCCTGGGCCCGCTGCTCGCGGGCCGCTTCCAGCATCGCGTACGTCTTGCCGACTCCGGCCGCGGCGCCGAAGAAGATCTTGAGCTTGCCGCGCGCCTGGCGGGTCTCCGCCTCCTTGACGCGGGCCAGCAGCTCGTCCGGATCCGGTCGGCGCTCGGTGGTCATGAGGCGGCCCGGCGCCAGCCTACGATGGAAGAAGCTCTCGATTCAACCGACGGTCTACTTCTTTGCGGCGTGGCCGAGCTCGCATCGTCGATCCTCCCGTCACATTAGATGATGGGAGCCCATCAAGACGCCGTCAAGATCGAGGCCCCCGCGCGCGCACCGATTCTTGATGGCGCCTTGACCGGGAACTGGGCTAGCCTTACCCGGAAAGGGGGTGCCCGGACCCATGCTCCGATCCGCGCTCGTCGCGCTCGATGGCTCGGCTTACAGCGAGACCGCGACGGCTCTCGCGATCGATTGGGCCAGACGGTACGGCGCCCGGTTGCTCGGCCTCGGTGTTCTCGACGCGCCGTCCATCCAGGGGGCGGAGCCGGTGCCCCTCGGGGCCGGCGCCTACAAGCAGGCGCGCGACGAGGCCCGGCTGGCCGATGCGCATCGTCGCGTGGTGGATTTCCTCACCGACTTTTACGCCCGCAGCAGGGCGGCCGGCATCGCGGTCGAGGTGCTCGAGGACATCGGGGACCCCGCGGTTCGTATCCTGCGCGAGGCGCACCGGTGCGACGTGGTCATCCTCGCCCGGGAGACGCATTTCCACTTCGAGACTCAGGAGCAGCCTGACGACACGCTCGCCCGGGTCCTGCGCGGCAGCCCGCGGCCGGTGGTGACGGTGCCGCGCGAGCTCGCGACCGGGCACGGTGTCGTCGTGGCCTACGGGGGTGGGAGAGAGGCCGGACGCACCCTCCAGACGTTCCAGCTCCTCGGTCTTGCCGCGGGCGAAGCCATCGAGGTCGTGGCCATTCACCGCGACGGCGCCGAGGCGGAAGCACTGACCCACCTGGCCGGCGAGTACCTGACCGCCCACGGGACCCCGCATCGCCTCCATGCCATCGTCTCGACCGCGCCGCCCGCCGAAGTCCTGCTGGAGGAAGTCCGGCGCGCGCGCCCCCGCCTGCTCGTGATGGGCGCCCACGGCCACCATCCGCTTCGCGATCTCTTCGGCACCTCGGTCACGCGTGCGGTGCTGCGCGCGTGCCCCGTTCCCACCTTCATCGGAGCGTAGGCAAAGCACCCCTGAGGCGTTGACGGGACGCCTGCGGCGTTCTCGCCGGGGCGCGCCGCCCCGGCGTCGAGTGCCCGATCGTCAAGCCCGCGTGAGCATGGTGGATCTTGCCATGGCGCGGCTGCCGCCTCCCGAAGCCGGATCGATATTCGCAGGCGGGAGTCTTGACGACTCCTTGATGGAGGGCGACCCACTCTTGAGGCCGCTCTTAGTGGGGCCCGGCGATGATCTCCATTCGGGAGGTTCGCGCGATGCTTTCTATCCGGACGAAGGAGGCGTGGTGATGGCGGACGTTCTGTACCTCGGGATGACGCTGGGGTTCTTCTGGCTGTCCTGGCTCCTCGTCAGGCTCTGCGAGCGACTGTAGGAGGCATCCATGCCCATGCTCTATGTCGTCGGCGCGGTAGTGTCCCTGGGACTGCTCGTCTATCTGGTGCTGGCCCTGCTGAAGCCGGAGCTCTTCCAGTGACTGCGAACGCGATGTTCCAGCTCGTCCTCTACGTGGTGGTGCTGATCGTCCTCGCCAAACCGCTCGGCGCCTACATGGCGCGCGTCTACGAGGGGCGCCGCGTCGCGCCGGATCGCGTGCTCGGGGGGCTCGAGCGGCTCATCTATCGCGCGGCTGGGGTGTGGCCGAACGCGGAGATGGGCTGGAAGTCGTACGCGCTCGCGATGCTGTGGTTCAACCTGCTCGGCCTGCTCGCGGTGTACCTCCTCCAGCGCGTCCAGGGCGTGCTGCCGCTGAATCCCCAGGGCCTGAGCGCCGTGCCGGCGGATTCCGCGTTCAACACCGCGGTGAGCTTCGCCAGCAATACCAACTGGCAGGGCTACGGCGGCGAGACCACCATGAGCTACCTGACCCAGATGCTCGCCCTGACCGTGCAGAACTTCGTGTCGGCGGCGTCCGGGATGGCGACGCTGGTGGCGCTGATCCGGGGCTTCGCGCGCCGCTCGGCCGACACCATCGGCAACTTCTGGGTGGACCTGACCCGCGGCACGCTCTACATCCTGCTCCCGCTGTCGTTCGTGCTTGCCGTGGTTCTGGTGTCGCAGGGCGTCGTCCAGACCTTCGACCCATATGCCACCGCCAACGTGGTCCAGGCGACCCGGTACGAGGTGCCCGAGACCGACAAGGACGGCAAGCCCGTGCTCGACGACAAGGGCCAGCCGAAGATGAAGAAGGCCATCCTGACCGAGCAGGTCATCGCGGTGGGCCCGGCCGCCTCCCAGATCGCCATCAAGCAGCTCGGCACCAACGGCGGCGGCTTCTTCAACGTCAATTCCTCCCACCCCTTCGAGAACCCGACCGCGCCGGCGAATTTTCTCGAGCTGCTCGCCATTCTCGTGATCTCGGCCGCGCTCTGCCACACGTTCGGCGTCATGGTCAAGGACACCCGGCAGGGGTGGACGGTGCTCGCCGCCATGACCGTCATCTTCGTGGCGCTCCTCGCGGTCTGTTACGTGGCCGAGCAGAACGGCGCCGTCTTCGTGAAGCAGGGGGTGGACCACGTCGCGGGTGCGTTCCAGGCGGGGGGCAACATGGAGGGCAAGGAGGTCCGCTTCGGCATCGCCAATTCGGCTCTCTGGGCCACCGCCACCACGGCGGCTTCCAACGGTTCGGTCAACTCGATGCATGACTCCTACACGCCGCTCGGCGGCCTCGTGCCCATGTGGCTGATGCAGCTCGGCGAGGTGGTCTACGGCGGCGTGGGCTCGGGGCTCTACGGCATGCTGGTCTTCGCCATCATCGCCGTCTTCGTGGCCGGCCTCATGGTCGGCCGCACCCCCGAGTACCTCGGCAAGAAGATCGAGGCCTACGAGATGAAGATGGCGGCGCTGGTGATCCTGATCCCGCCGGCGGTCGTGCTGATCGGCACCGCGGTGGCGGTGGTCGCGCCCGGCGGCAAGGCCGGGATCCTCAACCCCACTGCCCATGGGCTCAGCGAGGTGCTGTACGCGTTCTCGTCGGCGGGGAACAACAACGGCAGCGCCTTCGCCGGCCTGAGCGCCAACACGCCCTTCTACAACACCGCCCTCGGCTGGGCCATGCTCTTCGCGCGGTACTGGCTCGCGATCCCGACGCTGGCCATCGCGGGCTCCCTGGCCCGGAAGAAGACCGTGCCGGCGGGGCCCGGCACGCTGCCGACGGACACCGCGCTGTTCGCCGGCCTGCTCGTCGGCGTGGTGATCCTGGTCGGGGCGCTGACCTTCCTCCCGGCGCTGGCGCTGGGACCGATCGTCGAGCATCTCACCATGATCGCCGCGAAGTGAGGGCCTGAGCCATGGCTGACCCGGTACGAGCGCGCTCACTGTTCGACTTGCCGATCGTCAAGCAGGCGATCGTCGATGCCTTCCGGAAGCTGACGCTCGGTCGGCAGGTACGGAACCCGGTCATGTTCGTGGTGTACGTCGGGGCCATCCTCACGAGCCTGCTCTGGATCCAGGCGCTCGTCGGCCGGGGGGAGGCGCCGGCCTGGTTCATCTTCTGGGTCGCGGTGTGGCTCTGGTTCACCGTGCTCTTCGCCAACTTCGCGGAGGCCATGGCGGAAGGCCGGGGCAAGGCCCAGGCCGCGGCGTTGCGAAGCGCGCGCCGCGATTTACAGGCCAAACGGGTGCCGCGTCCGGAGCGGACGGCGCGGTACGAGGCGGTCTCCGCCTCCGGGCTGCGCAAGGGCGATCTCGTGCTGGTGGAGGCCAACGACTTCATCCCGGCCGACGGGACCGTCGTCGTGGGCATCGCTTCGGTCAACGAGGCGGCGATCACCGGTGAGAGCGCGCCGGTCATCCGCGAGGCGGGCGGCGACCGCAGCTCGGTCACCGGCGGCACGCGGGTGCTCTCCGACTGGATCATCGTCGAGGTCACCGCCAACCCGGGCGAAGCCTTCCTGGACCGGATGATCGCGCTGGTCGAGGGCGCGAAGCGGCAGAAGACGCCGAACGAGATCGCGCTCGACATCCTGCTGGCCGCGCTGACCATCGTCTTCCTGCTGGCCACCGTCACCCTGCTGCCGTTCTCGCTCTACAGCGTGGCGGCGGCCGGGCAGGGGACGCCGGTCACGGTCACCGTGCTGGTGGCGCTGCTGGTGTGCCTGATTCCCACCACGATCGGCGCGCTCCTCTCCGCCATCGGCATCGCGGGCATGGACCGCATGATCCAGAAGAACGTCATCGCCATGTCCGGCCGCGCCGTCGAGGCCGCGGGCGACGTGGACGTCCTGCTCCTGGACAAGACCGGCACGATCACGCTGGGCAACCGCCAGGCCACCGCGTTCGTGCCCGCCGCCGGCGTCACCGAGTCCGCACTGGCCGACGCGGCCCAGCTGGCGTCGCTGGCCGACGAGACGCCGGAGGGTCGCAGCATCGTCGTCCTCGCCAAGGAGCGCTACCAGATCCGGGAGCGCGAGATCGAGAAGCTCGGCGCGACCTTCGTGGCCTTCACCGCCCAGACCCGCATGAGCGGCGTGAACCTGAACGGCCGGCAGGTCCGCAAGGGCGCGCCCGACGCCATCGAGGCCCACGTCAAGGCCCTGGGCGGCGTCTTTCCGCCCGAGGTCCGCCAGAGCGTGGACACGATCGCCAAGGCGGGCGCGACGCCCCTCGTGGTGTGCGATGGGGCGAAGGTGCTGGGATCCATCCACCTCAAGGACATCGTCAAGGGCGGCATCCGCGAGCGCTTCGCCCAGCTGCGGCGCATGGGCATCAAGACCATCATGATCACCGGCGACAACCCGCTCACCGCCGCCGCCATCAGCGCGGAGGCGGGGGTGGACGACTTCCTGGCCCAGGCCACCCCGGAGGCCAAGCTCCGGCTCATCCGGGAGGTGCAGGCCCAGGGGCGCCTGGTGGCGATGACCGGCGACGGCACCAACGACGCGCCCGCGCTCGCGCAGGCCGACGTGGCGGTGGCGATGAACACGGGAACGCAGGCCGCCAAGGAAGCCGGCAACATGATCGACCTCGACTCGAACCCGACCAAGCTGCTCGAGGTGGTCGAGACCGGCAAGCAGATGTTGATGACCCGCGGCGCGCTCACCACGTTCAGCGTCGCCAACGACGTGGCCAAGTACTTCGTGATCATCCCGGCCGCCTTCGCCGGCACCTACCCGGCGCTGGCGGCGCTGAACATCATGGGGCTGGCCACGCCCGAGAGCGCGATCCTCTCGGCGGTCATCTTCAACGCCCTCATCATCGTCGCTCTGATCCCGCTGGCGCTCACCGGCGTGCGGTACCGCGCGCTCGGGGCGGCCGCGGTGCTGCGGCGTCACCTGTGGATCTACGGCGCCGGTGGTCTCGTCATTCCCTTCCCGGGCATCAAGATCATCGACACGATCCTGGTCGCCCTGAAGCTCGTGTGAGCGGAGGACCCGCGATGACTGGGCATCTGCGACCGGCTCTGATGTCCCTCTTGCTCCTCACCGTGATCACCGGCGTCGCCTACCCGCTGGTGCTGACCGGCATCGCCCAGCTCGTCTTTCCCTTCCAGGCGAACGGCAGCCTGATCGTCAAGGACGGGAAGGTGGTGGGCTCGGCGCTCATCGGGCAGCCCTTCGATGACCCGAGGTACTTCTGGGGCCGGCCGTCCGCCACGAGCCCGTTCGCCTACAACGCCGGGGCCTCGTCCGGGTCGAACCTGAGCCCGACGAACCCGGCCCTCGCCGCCGCGGTCCAGGGGCGGGTGAACGCGTTGCGGGCCACCGATCCGGGCAACCCTGCGCCGGTGCCGGTCGACCTGGTCACCGCTTCGGCCAGCGGGCTCGATCCCCACATCAGCCCGGCCGCGGCGCTCTACCAGGTCTCGCGCGTGGCGCGCGAGCGCAAGCTCGCGCCGGACGCGGTGCGCGCGCTCGTCGACCGGCATACGGAGGGGCGCTTCCTCGGCCTGCTCGGCGAGCCCCGCGTGAACGTGCTCGCCTTGAACCTGGCCCTGGACGGCCGATGAGGAGGCGAGAATGGTCATGAGCCGGACCGACGACGCCAGGGTCTGGATGGTGACGGGGGCGCTGGGCTCCATGGCCCTGGCCGTCGCCCTCGTCCCGCTGCGCACGATGGTGGCCGCGTCCAACCTCGCCTTCGTGTTCATGGCCTTCACGATCATCGTGGCGGAGCTCGGTGGCCGGGGGGCCGCCCTCGTCACCGCGCTGGTCTCGGCGATGAGCCTGAACTTTTTTCTCACCGAGCCCTACCTGACGCTCACGATCAGCAAGACCGACGACGTGATCGCGTTCTTCGCCCTGGCCGCCTGCGGGCTCATCGCGGCCGCCTTCGGCCGGCGGCGGGAGCGGCTGTCCGACGTCGCGGGCCGCGCCGACCGCGAGCTGACGACACTGGCCCGCTTCGCGGAGCGCGCCCGGAGCGGGCGGACGCTCGACGGCCTGCTCCAGGACCTGCGGGCCGAGTTCGACCTGGGCGGGCTCGTCCTCCGCGACGCCTCCGGGCGGGTGCTGGCGGCGGTTCCGGGGGACGCGGGCACCCGCCCGGCCCCGCGGATGGCGCTCAGCGCGGACACGCTCTTCGCGGCGGGTGACGACAGCCCGCGGATCGGCGCCAAGGGCCTGCGGCTGCCCGAGGGCGGCGGCCGGCTGGCGCTCCAGACCGCGCGTGGTCCCGTGTCGCTCGACCTGTGGGAAGGCAACGACCAGGGCTTCGGGCGGGACGAGGGCCGGACGCTCGCGCTCGCCGCCTCGATCCTCGGTCTCGGGATGCGGTAAGGGCCTGGATTTCGTGGTAGCGTGGCTTTATTGCCATGAAGCCTACGGCGCTACGCGTCTTAGTCTCGGCGCTCGGCGTGCTGGTGGCCTGGCCGTCGCTCGCGCTCGCGGTCGGAGAGCCCGAGCGGCTGTGGACCGTCGGCGACCGGGCCTTCCAGGACGGCCTCTACGGAGTGTCCCGCCGGATGCTCGAGCGCCTGGTCGAGCGCTACCCCACCGACGGCCGCGTGCCCGACGCGACCTTGCTGCTCGCCAAGGTCCGCCTCTCGCAGGGGCAGCACGAAGCGGCGCTTCAGTTGTTCCGGCAGGCCCAGGCCTTCTCGCCGCCGCCCGGCCGGCCCGACGAGGCCCGCTTCTGGGAGGGCGAGACGCTCTTCCGCATGAAGCGGTTCCCGGAAGCGCGCGCCATCTATGACCGGATCCTCGCCGAGAACCCGACCTCGCCCAGCGCGCCCGACGCGGTCTACGGCCTCGCCTGGGTGAACGTGGAGCTCCGGCGGCGCGAGCAGGCGGTCACCGAGTTCCGGCGGCTGCTGTCGAACTACCCGGAGCACGCCAATGTCCCGTCCGCCACTTTCTACCTCGCCCGCACGCTGCTGGAGCTCAAGCGGGCCGACGAGGCGGTGGGGCTCCTGCGGAGCTTCGTGACCAAGTACACCGATCACCGGCTGCTGCCCGACGCACGCTACACGCTGGGCCAGGCCCTGATCGCGGGCGGGCAGAGCGACGAGGGCGTGGCCGAGCTGCGCGCCTTCGCCAAGGCCTATCCCAACCACGAGCTGGGCGGGACGGCGCGGCGCACCGTGGTGGACACCCTCGTGCGCCAGGGCAAGAAGAGCGAGCTGGCCGAGGAGTACAAGCTCCTGGTGGCGCAGTCGCCCGCCACCGCCGAGAGCCTCTACGACGCCGGCCTGGTGGCGGGCAAGCTCGGGCGGCCGCGGGACGCCGACGCCGCGTGGACGCGGCTGCGCAAGGACTTCCCGGATCACCCGCTGACCGGCCGCGTCTCGCTCGAGATGGCCCAGTCCGCCTTCGCGAAGAACAGCTTCAAGGACGCCTCCACGCTCGCGCGCGCGGCCTCGCGCAGCCCCGAGGACGCGGTGCGGGGCGAGGCCTTCGTGCTGCTCGGTGAGAGCGAGCTCAAGCAGCGGCGGCACGCCGCCGCGATCTCCGCCTTCAAGTCGGCCGCCGAGGCGCCGGCCCTCGATTCCGGGATGCGCTACCGCGCGCTGGCCGGCACCGGGCTCGCGCACGAGGAGCAGCGGCAGTACCGGCAGGCCGCGAAGCTCTACGAGGAAGTGGCGGCCAAGAGCCCGGACAAGACGCTCGCGTCCTGGGCGAAGGAGCGGCTCGCCGCGGTCAACGCGGCCGCCCGGTCCGAGGCCGCGCCGCCACAGAAGGCCGCGCCCAAGAAGTCGGCGCCCAAGGCCTCGCCCGGCGCGAAGGGCACGAAGTGACCCGGACGCGCGTCGTCGCGATGGCCGCGCTGCTCGCCCTGCTGGGTGGCGCCGCCGCGCGCGCGGAGATCAAGCTCACCCTGCCGCCGCCGGACGTGGCCCCGCTGGTGCCGCTGGCGGCGCCCGCGCTCGACAAGCCCCCGGTGCCGCTGCCCGTGGTGCCGCTGCCGCCCGCGCCGCAGGGCATGCCCGAGCTGCCGCCGGCCCCGCTGGTGGGCCACCTGGGCGAGCGGCCGGTGGCCCCGCTGGCGCCGCCGCGCTTCCTGGCCTGCAACCCGGTGGGCAACCTGCTCGGGGTGGTCTCCGAGCTGATCGAGTGCGGCCGCGCCCGCTACCAGCGCAACGAGCTGGACGAAGGCCGGGAGGCCCTCGAGAAGGCGGTGCAGTTCGCGACCGAGCGCGCGCAGATCAGGGAGGCGCGCTACTGGCTCGGCGAGACGCTCCTGCGGCTCAACAAGCCCGCCGAGGTGGAGCGCCTGATGCTCCAGGTGCAGCAGGACGATCCGCGCGGCGAGCTCGGGCTCTTCGCCGCCCATCAGCTCGGCTGGGTCTCGCTCGAGCTCGGCAAGCCCGACCGCGCCCTCACCTACTTCGACACCCTGCTCAAGGTCGGCGCGCCGCCGGTGCTGATCCCGTACGCGCGGCACGGCCGCGGGCTCGCGCTGTACGGGCTCAAGCGTTACCCGGAGGCGCGCGACACGTGGGCCGGGCTGCTCAACCAGAGCACGCCGCGCTCGGTGGCCTGGGAGGGCACCTTCTGGCTCGGCGACACCCTCGGCCGGCTCGGCGATCACGCGGCCGCGGTGCAGCGCCTGCAGACGTTCGTCTCCGGCGGCCCGCAGGTGCTCATCGACAGCGGACTCCTGCGCCTCGGCTGGTGGAACCGGGCGGCCGGCCAGCCGCTCGAGGCGGCCAAGGCCTATCGCGGCCTGCTCTCGGCCTATCCGCAGTCGCGCGAGGCGGTGTGGGCGCGGGCCGGGCTCGTGCAGGCCCTGATCGATCTCGACGACTACCCCGCCGCGCGCGAGGAGGCCAAGAAGCTCGAGGCGGCGGACCGCACCGGCAGGCTCGCGGTGCCCACGCGCCTGCTGATCAGCCGCTGGGCCACCGAGAACGGGCGCTTCGACGAGGCCCGCGAGATCAACGACGAATTGCTCGCGCGCACGCTCGATCCGGCCACGCGCTCGTACGTGCTAACCCTGAGCGCGGAGGCCAGCCGGGCGGGGGGCCAGGTCGGGGAGGCGCGAGATCGCTTCGAGCTGGTGCGCCAGGCTCCCGGCTCGCCCGCGCTGGGCGCCTACGCCGCGCTGAGGCTCGCCCAGATCGACTTCGACACCCGCGAGTTCGCCCAGGCGCGCGACGGCGCGCGCAAGGTGCAGGTGGCGACGGGGGCGCCCGCCGAGATGCGCGCGGCCGCGCTCGTGCTGGGCGGCGAGGCCGCCTACTGGGCGCGCGACTACGCGCAGGCCGCCGCGGCGTACAACGGCTTCCTGTCGGCGTATCCGAGCCATCCGCAGGCGCCGATGGCGAGCCTGGCGCTCGGCTGGGCCGAGCTGCGCGGCGGCCGGCCCGAGGCCGCGCGCCAGCGCTGGACGCGCTTCGCCCAGCAGGCGCAGACCGATCCGCGCGCGCCCGAGGCGCTGGTGCTCGCGGCGGAGCTCGCGGGCCGCGCGGGCGATTTCGCGGGCGCGCAGACCCTGCTCGACCAGGTAGTGGACCGCTACCCGAACAGCGCCTACACGGAGGTCGCGATGCTGAACCGCGCCATCCTCGCGGTACGGGGCGGGCGCGCCGCCGACGCCCTGCCGGAGCTGGGCCGGCTGGTGCAGCGCGGGGCGGTCTCGCCCTACGTGGCGCGCGCGCGCGTCACCCGCGGCGCGGCGCTGCTGGCCACCGGCAAGCCCGCCGACGCGGAGCGCGACTTCCAGGCCGCGCTGGGGCTCGGCGAGACCGGCGTGGCCCATCTCGGGATGGGCAGCGCGGACTTCGCGCGCCAGCGGTGGGACGCGGCGGCGCGCGGCTTCGCGGCGGCCCGCGATGCGGGCGGCCCGGTGGCCGCCGCCGGCTACGGCCTCGCCGCGGTGCTCTTCAACCAGCGCAAGACCGAGGAGTTCAAGCAGGCCGCGACGCCGATGATCGCGGGCCCGGTGGATCCGGCCACCACCCCGCGCCTGCTGCACGGGCTGGCCGCGGTGGCCACGGAGGAGAAGCGCTGGCCCGAGGCCCGGACCCTCACGCTGCGGCTCGCCGACCAGTTCCCCAGGTACGAGGGCACGCAGGCCGCATTGACCGCGCTCGCGACGGCGGCCGGACAGGGCGAGCAGTGGGCGCTCTCCCGCGACATGTACGCCAAGCTCGGCGAGCGCTTCCCGGGCAGCGCCACCACCGGCGCGAACCGCCTCGACTACGCGGAGGCCCTGCTGCGCACCGGGGCCGCCGCCGAGGCGCGCCGCGCGCTCGAGCCGGGCGCGGCCGCCGCCGGCCAGGCCCCATCGCCGCGCGCCACCATGCTGATGGCGGAAGCGCAGGAAGCCACCGGGGACCGCGCGGCCGCGCTCGACACCTACGCGCGCGCGGCCGCCGCGGCGGGCAGCCCGAAGGAGAAGGCCCTCGGTCTGCTCGGGCAGGGACGCCTGCTGGTGGCCGACGGCAAGTGGGAAGAGGCGCGCGGCCGGCTCGAGCAGGCCCTCGACGCGGGCGACGGCGCGGTGGCCTCCGAAGCGGCCTACCGGCTGGGCGAGGGATATCGCGCGACGGGCAAGGCGGAGGACGCCGTGGACATGTACATGACGGCGGCCTACCTCACCGCCGATTCGCCGTGGGCGCGCCGCGCGCTGGTCGGCGCCGGCCAGGCCCTCGCCGCGCTCAAGCAGAACGACGCGGCGGTGATCGTGTACCGAAAGCTGCTCGCGATGAGCGGCGTGGAGCCCGACCTGGCCGAGGTGGCCCGCCGCGCGCTCCGCGCCCTCGGCGCCTCGTAGTCGCCCTCACCCTAGGGTGAGGGGAGCGCCTGCACCACCTCGTCGAGATCCGGGTTGTCCCCCGCGAAGCGGTCGCGCCACTCGTAGCGCACGCGATCCCCCGGCCCCAGCACGAAGGTGCCGCCCTGCTGGACCACGTCGCCCTGCCGGGCGCCCTGGCGGAAGCCCTGTGCCATCGCCCGCATGGCCTTGAGCACCGCGAGGGGATGATAGGTGCTGGCCCACCCGCGGACGAGGCCCGCGGTCTTGAACGTCCGCAAGCCCGGATCCACGAAGAGCAGGCCCTTGTAGCCCGTCGCCTCGCGGAAGCCCGCGATGTGCTCCGGCCTGGCGGGGCCGATCACCACCAGCGTCCCGCCGCGCCGTTCGATCTCGAGCAGCCGGGTGGACAGGCCAGCGACCTGCTGGCGGCAGAACAGTCAGCCGAAGTGGCGGACGAAGGCGAGCACGACCGGGCGCTTGGTCCAGAAGTCTCCGAGCGGCACGACGGTCCCGGTTTCATCGAGCACGGTGAGGCGGCCCAGCGCGGCGGCGAGCAGATCGTCCATCCGCGCATTGTACCCGGCCCGCGTTGCCACTAGAATGGGCGCTCATGCGAGGCTACGGCGGCCGGATCCTGTTCGTGGACGTCACCGACGGCCGGAGCCGCGTCGAGCCGGTCTCCCCGGAGCTGGCGCGGAGCCTGCTGGGCGGCAACGGCTTCGCGGCCCGGCTCCTGCTCGATCACGTCCCGGCGGGCGTGGACGCCTACGATCCCGCCAACGCGGTGGTCTTCGCGGTGGGGCCGATCACCGACACCAGCGTGCCGGGCAACAGCCGCGCCTGCGTGGCCGGCAAGTCGCCACTCACCGGCCTCTTCTTCGACTCGACCTTCGGCGGCCGCTGGCCCGCGACCATGAAGCGCACCGGCTTCGACGCGATCGTGATCACCGGGCGCGCCGCCCTCCCGGTGTACGTCAAGGTCACCGAGGCGGGCGCCGAGCTCAAGCCGGCGCGCGGGCTCTGGGGCCGGACCACGCGCGACACCGTGCACGCCATCCAGGAAGTCGAGGGCGGCGACACGGACGCGATGGCGATCGGGCCCGGCGGCGAGAATCTCGTGCGCTTCGCGGCGATGGGCACGTACTGGAAGAACCGCGAGGCCTTCGCGGGCCGCGGCGGGCTCGCCGCGGTGCTCGGCAGCAAGCGCGTCAAGGCGGTGGTGGTGGCGGGCTCGCGCAAGACCGAGCTGGCCGACGCGGCCGCGCTGAAGACCTTGCTCGAGCAGCAGCGCGAGCCGCTCAAGACCGGCACCAAGGCGCTGTCCACCTACGGCACGCCCTTCCTGGTGAAGCCGATCAACACCCTCGGCGCGCTCGGCTCCTACAACCTGCGCCAGGAGGTCTTCGCGGAGGCGACCGCCATCTCCGGCGAGGAGATGCACGCGCACTTCCACGACCGGGACACCACGTGTCTCAAGTGCCCGGTGGCCTGCGGCAAGCAGTACGCGATCCGGGACGGCGAGCTGGCCGGGCTCAAGGCGAAGATGCCGGAGTACGAGACGATCTTCGCGTTCGGCTCCATGCTCGGCAACGCGCACGCGGCCTCGCTGACGCGGGCCAACGACCTCTGCGATCTGCTGGGCCTCGACACCATCAGCATGGGCGTCACCCTGGCCTTCGTCTGCGAGGCGGTGGAGCGCGGCTGGCTCACCGAGCGGGACCTGGGGCTGCCCTTCGGCTGGGGCGACTGGCGCGGCATGCTGCGCCTGATCGAGATGACGGCGGCCCGCGAGGGCTTCGGCGACCGGCTGGCCGAGGGCGCCTGGCGCCTCGCCGAGTCCGTGCACGCCGAGGCCACGCGGCTGGTCTACGCGGTGAAGCGGCTCGAGCTGCCCGCCCACTCGGCGCGCGCGCTCAAGGGCATGTCCATCGGCTACGCCACCGCCACCCGCGGGGGCAGCCACCACGACACGCGGCCCACGCCCCAGTACGCGCAGAACTACGATCGCAAGAGCCCGGAGGGCAAGCCGGAGTTCGCGGTGCGGAGCCAGCACTTCACCGCGGTGGACGACTCCCTGGTGCTGTGCCGCTTCACCTCCGAGCGCGGCTTCGGGCTCTACGTGGACGAGCCCTACGCGCGCATGGTCAGGGCGGTCACCGGCTGGGACATGACGGTGGAGGAGCTCGAGCGGGTAGGAGAGCGGATCATCAACCTGGAGCGCCTGTTCAACGTTCGTGAAAACGTGCGCCGGAAGGACGACGCGCTGCCGTGGCGCGTGATGCACGAGCCGATTCCCGAGGGTCCCTCCGCGGGCGCCTACTGCCCGCCCGAGGAGCTGAGCCTGATGCTCGATCGCTACTACGCCCTGCGCGGCTGGGACGGCGACGGGGTGCCGACCCCGGCGCGGCTCGGCGCGCTCGGCCTGTAGCCCGTCCCCGCGAGGTCATCCCATGCCGGTCACCCGATTCGAGATCACGCTGCGGCGCCCGCTCGCCGGCGAGCCCGCCTACGAGGAGATGAAGGGGCGGCTCCATTTCGCGATCGATCCGCTCCACGCGGCCAACCGCCGCATCACCGACGTGGAGCTGGCCCCGCGCGACGCGCAGGGGCGGGTGACGTGGGACGCGGACGTCTCGATCCTGCTCCCGGTGGATCGCGCGCGGTGCAGCGGCCGCGTGCTGCTCGACGTCGTCAACCGCGGCAACACGGTGGCGGTGCCCAACTTCAACCGCGCCACCCGGCCCGTCTTCGGGCCCGGGTCGGACCCGAACCCGCCCGTGGACGTGGGCGACGGCTTCCTGATGAAGCGCGGCTGGGTGGTGATCTCCTGCGGCTGGCAGGGCGACCTGCCGCGCGTGCCGGGGCTCCTCGGCATGCGCACGCCCGAGGCGCGCGACGCCCAGGGCCGGCCCCTGCGCGGCCCGATCTACAGCCAGCTGCGGGCCACCGGGCCGGGCGCCGTCTTCCTCCTCTCCGACCGCGGCCACGTGCCGTACCCCGCCGCGGACCTCGAGGAGGCGGACGCGCGGCTGACGGTGCGCGATCAGCCGGACGGGCCGGCCACCGCGATCCCGCGGGCGCGCTGGCGCTTCGCCCGCGTGGACGGCGGCCGCGTGATCCCCGACGCCAACCACATCCACCTCGACGGCGGCATCGAGAAGGGGCGCCTCTACCAGATCACCTACACCGCGGTGGGCGCGCCGGTGCAGGGGCTCGCGATGGCCGCGCTGCGCGACAGCGCCGCCTGGCTCAAGCACGGCGGCGCGGAGGCGGGCCATCCCGCGCCGGACCGGCTCCGCTGGGCCTACGGCTACGGGCGCTCGCAGACCGGGCGGCTGCTCCGCACCTTGATCTACGAGGACCTGAACCTCGACGAGCAGGGCCGCGAGGCGCTCGACGGCGTCATCGCCAACGTGGCGGGTGGGATGCGCGGGGAGTTCAACCAGCGGTTCGGCCAGCACTCCAAGGACCGCAACAACATGATGGCGCATCTCTTCCCGTTCACCGATCAGCCTCAGGCGGATCCGGAGACGGGGGCGAAGGACGCGCTGCACGCGCGCCTCGACGCGCGCGGCAGCCGGCTCCGCGTGTACTACGTCAACACCTCGGCCGAGTACCACCGGGGCGACGCCTCGCTGATCCACACCGATCCCGACGGCACCCGCGACGTGGCGCACGGGCCCTACACGCGCGTCTACCATTTCGCGGGGACCGAGCACGGCCTCGGCGTCTGGCCGCCCACCGACTCGCAGCCGGCGCCCGCCGATCCCACCGCGCCGGTCGAGCGCTCGCAGAACCTGCGCGGCGTCGCCGACTACGCGGTGCTGCTGCGCGCCTGCCTGGTGAGCCTCGACCGCTGGGTGGTGGACGGGATCGAGCCGCCGCCGAGCCGCCATCCGCGAGTGGCCGACGGCAGCGCGGTGCCGCCCGAGCGCCTCGCGCCCGTCTTCGCGCGGATTCCCGCCGCCCGCTACCCACGGCACAACCCGCGGCCGCGCCGGCTCGACTGGAGCGCGCTGCCGCCCACGCCGGGCAAGCCCTTCGGCTCGCTCGTCTCCGCGGTGGACGGCGACGGCAACGAGATCGCGGGCATCATCCTGCCCGAGATCGCGGTGCCGCTGGCCGCGCACACCGGCTGGAACCTGCGCCATCCCGACATCGGCGGCGCCGAGCAGCTCCTGGTCTTCGCGGGCGCGACTGTTCCAATGGCCCGGAATCGGGCCGAGCGTGAGGCTACCGGCGATCCTCGCTTGTCCGTCGCGGAGCGCTATGCGTCGCGCGGGCAGTATCTGGACCGGGTGCGGCAGGCCGCGGAGGCCCTGGCCCGCGAGGGCTATCTGCTGGGGGACGACATCCCGCTCTCGGTGGCCGCGGGCGCGCGGCTGTGGGACCACTTCCTTCGCTGATCGATCGGAGACCCCATGTACGACCTCCTGCTCAAGGGCGGCACCGTGCTCGATCCTTCCACCAAGCTCGACGGCAAGCAGGACGTGGCGGTGCAGGGCGACACGATCGCCCGCATCGCCCCGGAGATCGCGGAGACCGAGGCCGCGCGCACCATCGACGTCCGGGGCCGGATCGTGGTGCCCGGGCTGATCGACCTGCACGCCCACGTCTTCGAGGGCATCAACCGCACCGGCGTGAACCCGGACCTGGGCGGCGTCTACGCGGGCGTCACCACGATCGTGGACGCGGGCAGCGCGGGGGCGGCCACCTTCGCGGGATTCCCCCGCCACATCCTGCCCCACTGCCAGACCGAGGTGATTCCGTTCCTGCACATCTGCCAGACCGGGCTCGCCACGATGCCCGACATCATCGCGGAGCGCAGCATCAACCTGGACGACACGTTGAAGGTGGTGGACCAGAACAAGCGCCTGATCCGCGGGATCAAGGCGCGCATGGTCTCGCCCGCGCTCGAGATCATGGGCATGGAGATGCCGAAGCTGGCCAAGCGGGCCGCCAAGGAGAGCGGCGTCAAGCTGATGGTGCACATCGGCGACACCGAGAAGCGCTACGATCCCAAGGTGATCCGCTCGCTGCTGCCGATCCTCGAGAAGGGCGACATCCTCACCCACTACTTCACCGCCAATCCGGGCGGCGTGCTCGACGGCAACGGCAAGCTGGTGCCGGAGGTGAAGGAGGCGGCCGACCGCGGCGTGTGGTTCGACACCGCGCACGGGCGCATGAACTTCAGCTTCGACGTGGGCCGCCGCGTGATCGAGCAGGGCGTGCTCCCGCACTGCATCAGCACCGATCTCACGGTGCCCGGCCGCGTCATGACCGTGCACAGCATGACCGAGATGATGACGCGCTTCCTGGGGCTCGGCTTCACGCTGCCGCAGGTGGTGACCATGTGCACCGCCAATCCCGCGCGGGCCATCGGCGAGGAGGGCCGCCTCGGCAGCCTCGCGGTGGGCCGGCAGGCCGACGTCTCGGTGCTCGACCTGCGCGCCGGCGACTGGATGGTCTACGACGTCCTGGGCGCCGGCCTGCGGGTGGACCGCGCGGTGGTGCCGTTCGTCACCGTGAAGAAGGGGCGCGTCTTCACCCCGGACTGGGGCCCGCGCTCGTGGGGCTGGGAGCCGGACCGGGCCTTGCCCGCGGGCGGGCCCATCCGGGGCGGGTGCTGCTGATGCCGGTCCTGCCGGAGTGGTCGAGCCTCGGGCTGTTCATGATCGCGGCCCTGGTGCTGCTGCTCACGCCCGGCCCCGCGGTCCTCTACATCGTGAGCCGCAGCATCGACCAGGGCCGGCGCGCCGGCCTGGTCTCGGTGCTGGGGGTGCACGTCGGCACCCTGGCCCACATCTTCGCGGCCGCCGCCGGCATCTCCGCGGTGCTCGCCGCCTCCGCCACCGCGTTCGGCGTGGTGAAGTACCTGGGCGCGGCCTATCTCATCTATATCGGCGTGCGGCGCCTGCTCGACCCCACCGCGCGGGCCGCGGCCGCGCCGGGCGCGCCCCGGCGCCTGCGGCGCGCCTTTCTCGACGGCGTGATCGTCAACGTCCTGAACCCCAAGACCGCGCTCTTCTTCCTCGCCTTCCTGCCCCAGTTCGTGACGGTCTCGCGCGGCCACGTGGGCGAGCAGATCGTGCTGCTGGGCGTGGTGTTCGTGCTGCTGGGCGCGGTCACGGACTCGCTCTACGCGATCGGCGCCGGCTCCGCCGCCGCGTGGCTCCGCGGCCGCCCGCGCTTCCTGGCCAGCGAGCGCTGGATCTCCGGCAGCCTCTACATCGGCCTGGGCGTGGCGGCCGCGCTGTCCAGCAACCAGCGGAAATAGCGGCGCGGCGCGCTACTGCCGTGCCGGCCGACGGCGGGGACGCCGTCGGGGCGGGCGCTTGATCCGCTCCTCGTCGTCCGGTCCGGGGCCTTGCGGCTGATCGCCCGCGTAGTCTCCGGCCGGCACCTCGTCCTCGAGC
>DATHSW010000292.1:0-3841 GCA_035463855.1 Candidatus Deferrimicrobiaceae bacterium
GCTCACCTTGGGCAGGAAGCCCGGGGGGATCGCCATCAGCAGCTCGTCGTCGGCGACGCCGCCGTAGCGGCGCTCCGCGTAGCAGGGGATGGTCAGCGCGGGCTCGCCGGTCTTGAGCGCCTTGCCCCAGGAGTCCGCGCAGGCGGACTCGCCCACCGACGTGAACGACATCTTCTTGTAGCCGGTCCATTGCAGCCCGTTGATGAACAGGATCATCTGGCCCGGCGTGCCGTAGATGAGGCACACGTCGGGTGGATCGAGGCGTCCGGAGGTCAGCGGGGACACCGCCATCGCCCGGAAGCGCCCGTACGGCACGCAGTCCATCGCGTGCTGGTGCAGGCTCGCATCCTCCTGCGTCTTGAACCACACTCCGGCCATGCGCTTGCCGGAGAGCCACTCCGCGTCGTGAGGGTGCAGGCCGATCACCGCGCCGCACTGGGCGCCCACCAGGTCCGCCACCGTGATGCCGACCGTCCATCCGAGCTGACGCGCCTGGGCCACGATCTGGTCCGTGGTGTGCTTGCTCTTCGGCCGGCGGATCTTGGGGATCGCCTCCATCTCCTCGACGGTCTCGAAGAGCTTCATGCCGATGGGGATCGTGCGGAGGCGCAGGTACTGGTTCAGGCCGTTGACGATGCCGTCCCAGTCGTACTTCTCAGAAGTCATGACATTCTCCTCGGGGCACGTATTGATCGGGCTACGGCTTGAACTCCTGGTCGAGGATCTCGGTG
Organism: Candidatus Deferrimicrobiaceae bacterium; assembly: GCA_035463855.1. Classification (GTDB taxonomy): domain Bacteria; phylum Methylomirabilota; class Methylomirabilia; order Rokubacteriales; family CSP1-6; genus CAMLFJ01. The sequence continues at coordinate 732 of DATHSW010000292.1, forward strand.
ATGAAGCGGTCGAGCGAGACCGGGTAGAAGCGGACGTCGGGGGCGAGGATCACGCCGGTATTGATGACTTCTCGTTGGGTGAGCTCGTCCAGGGCCCGCTCGACCTGGGCCTGCGGGTTGCGGTCCGTGCGCTGGATCTTCAAGTCCTCGCTCTCGAGCGTCACCTGATGCCGGTTCGTGTAGGCGAAGGAGAAGACCCGCGCGATCAGGGCCTCGTCCATCAGCTCGGTCTCCTTGAAGAGCTCGCCGTAGGTCTGGCCGGCGCGCCCGGGGGCCAGCACCAGGCGCGGCGAGACCTTGATCTTGCCGCGGATCTCCACGGAGGACGCCGGGCGCGTCTCCTGCGGGCCCACCAGGATGTAGGGCAGGACGTGGTAACCGCTGATGATCCCGGCGACCGGCTTGCGCAGGATCTCGGTGGTCTCGAAGAGATGCTTGAGGAATTCGGGGTCGTGCCGCTCGCCGAACATGGGAGCTACCCGCGGAAGATGGAGACTTCCATGCAGTCGAAGCCGAAGTCGTGCTCGCGGCTCTGGTAGCGCCCGCCCGCGCGCACGTGGTCGAGGTAGGGCTTCACCGCGCGCCGGAAGACGCCGGTGTTGTCGGCGACGACGAGGGCGCCCTTGCGCAGGCGCGGCTCCACCGCGCGCAGGTAGTCCAGGTAGTCCTCCTTCTTGGCGTCGAGCAGGAGGAAGTCGACCGGGCCGCGCAGGAGCGGCAGCACCCGGAGCGCGTCGCCCACCACCACCTTCACGCGCTTGCCGAGCCCCGCCTCCTCCACGTTGCTCTCCACGAACTTGGCGAGGTAGGGATTCTGCTCCACGCAGGTCAGCCGCCCGCCGCGAGGCAGGTAGCCCGCGACCAGGATCGCGGAGTAGCCGAAGAGGGAGCCGACCTCGATGCCCCGCCGGGGCTGGTGCCGGAGCAGCAGGCGCCGGAGCACGCGCCCTTTTTCCTTGCCGATGACCGGGATGCGCCAGTGCGTGACTGCGCGGTCCATCAATCGGAGCATTCGCGTGGCGGTCTTGGTCATGAGCGCGCGAGAGTGCGGTCCCGGTCCATCAATCGGAGCATTCGCGTGGCGGACTTGGTCATGGGCGCGCCGGGATCCGCTCGCGCACCCCGTCGGGGAGGGGATAGCGGCGGTCCCACTTGCCCGCCTTGACGAGCTGGCCGGGGAGCGCGCGCCCGACGATCGCCTGCACGCGCTTCGAGGTCTCGATGAGCGCGTCGAGGTCCACACCGGTCTCGACGCCCATCGCGTGCAGGCAGTGGATCAGGTCCTCGGTGCACACGTTGCCGGAGGCGCCGGGCGCGAAGGGGCAGCCGCCGAGCCCGCCGATGGAGGCGTCGAAGTGGGTGACCCCGCATTCCATCGCGGCCAGGATGTTCGGAATGGCCATGGCCCGCGTGTCGTGGGTGTGGAGCGTCCACTCGACGCCCGGGAAGCGCGGCACCAGCCGCTCGAGGACGCGGCCGACCTGCGCGGGATTGGCCATGCCGGTGGTGTCGGCGAGGCCGATGCCGCGGGCCCCCAGGTCCACGAGCCGCGCCACCACCGACTCGAGATGGGGGACCGGCACGTCGCCCTCGAACGGGCAGCCGAACGAGCAGGAGATGCCGGAGACGACGGGCACCCCGGCGCGGCGCGCCACCTCCGCGACCGCGCCCAGCTTGGTGAGCGACTCCGCGATGGTCATGTTCACGTTGGCGAGGTTGTGGCTCTCGCTGGCCGAGAGCACGGTGTGGATCTCGTCCACCCGCGCGTCCACCGCCCGCACCGCGCCCTTGTCGTTGGGCACCAGCGCCGAGTAGATGGTGCCGGGCCGCCGGACGATCGCGGCCATGACTTCCGCGGCGTCCCGGAGCTGGGGGACCGCCTTGGGGGACACGAACGAGGTCACCTCGATGCGGGGTATGCCGGCGGCGGCGAGGCGGTTCACCACCTCGATCTTCTGCTCGGTCGGGATGAACTCGGGCTCGATCTGGAATCCGTCCCGCGTCCCCACCTCGCAGATCGTGACGCGCTTGGGCAGCTTCATCGTGTCGTCTCCTGTGTCGCTTCCCACTCGTCCCTCAAGATCTCACCCACCCAGGCGTCGTGCCAGCGGCCGTCCACGAAGTAGTGGTGGCGCAGCACCCCGGCCTGGCGATAGCCGGCCCGCTCGAGCCCCCGGCGGCTCGCCTCGTTGGCGAGGACGACCCGCGTGGTGACGGTCTCGAGCCCGAGCTCGCGGAAGGCGTAGCGGGTCCGGAGGCGCATGGCCTCGCCCGCGTAGCCCTTGCCCCACTCGTCCCGCTCGCCGATCACGGTGCCGCTCTCGCCGCGGCGGTTGCGCCAGTCGATGTGCTCGAGCGCCGCGTTGCCGATGAGGCGGCCGTTGTGCTTGAGCACGATGGCCCAGATCACCTGGGCCGGATCCTTGCCGACCTGCTCGAGCCACTCCTCCTCGGCCTTCGTGGTGAACGGGAAGCGGTAGAGGAGGTAGCGCGTCACTTCCATGTCCGCGAACCACCGGTGGTAGGCCGGGAGGAACTCCGGGCGCGGCGGCTCGAGCCGGACGCGCTCGCCTTCGAGGATCGGTCCTAGCATGGCTCCTTCAATCAATAGGAGCGGGGCATGCCGAGGACGTGCTCCCCGACGTAGGCGATGACCAGATTGTTGTTGATCGGCGCGGCCCGGTACAGCCGCGACTCGCGGAACTTGCGCTCGATGTCGTACTCCTCCGCGAAGCCGTAGCCGCCGTGACAGTCGATGCAGGCATTGCCCGCCTCGATGGCCGCCTCCGAGGCCAGGTACTTGGCCATGTTGGCCTCGGGGCCGCACGCGATGCCCGCGTCGAACATCCGGGCCGCCTTGGTGCGCATGAGGTCGGCGGCCTCGATGTTCACGTGGGCCTTGGCGATCGGGAACTGCACCCCCTGGTTGGCTCCGATCGGCTTGCCAAAGATCACGCGCTGGCCCGCGTAGGCCACCGCCTTCTCGGTGAACCAGCGGGCGTCGCCGAGGGAGTCGGAGGCCACGAGGATGCGCTCGGCGTTCATGCCGTCCAGGATGTAGGAGAAGCCCCGGCCCTCCTGGCCGATGAGGCTCGAGGCGGGGATCTCCA
>DATHSW010000293.1:0-6822 GCA_035463855.1 Candidatus Deferrimicrobiaceae bacterium
GACGGGCGGCGCCGGCTCCTCGCCGCCGACCGGATCGAGCTGACCGGCCTCGACGCCCAGTGGCCCAATGCGCGGGTGGAGCGGGTGCGGATGGCCCGGCCCCGCGTGACCATCGAGCGGACCCGCGAGGGCCGGCTGCCGATCCTGGACATCGTCGAATCGCTCAAGCCCGCGGCCGCGCCCGCTCCGCCGCCCGGCCCCGGCACGAAGCCGTCGCCGAAGGCGCCCGCCCCCGCGCTCGCGCTCGAGATCGGCCAGATCGCGGTCGAGGAGGGGCGCGTGCTCCTCGACGACGCGTCGGTCTCACCGCCCGCGCGCCTTCGCGTCAGGCCGATCCGGCTCACCGCGAATGACGTCACCTGGCCGAACCGGCGGCCGGCCCAGGTGAAGCTCTCGGCCACCACCCCGGAAGCCGGGACCTTCGAGGCCGAGGGCACCGTCGCCCTCGATCCCGTCCGATTCGAGCTGCGCGCGCGGCTGGCCGGCGTCGCGCTCGCCCCCTACCGGCCCTACGTGCCACTGCCCGCGCGCCTGCAGGGCCGTCTCGAGGCCGACCTGGCGCTCCAGGGGCGGCTCGGCGAGCGGATGCAGCTCAACGCCCGCGGCAGTGCCGCGCTCGCCGATCTGGTCTTCGCCGACGGCGACCGGCCGGTCCTGACCGTCGGCCGCATCGAGACCGCCGGCCTCGACTACACCTGGCCCGCCACCGCGGCGATCGACCGCGTGCACATGAAGAAGTCGTGGGTGCACATCGAGCGGCAGCCGGACGGGACCCTGCCGATCTCCAGGCTGTTCACCCCGGCGCGGGCGGCCCCCGCGGAGCCCACGGCCGGCGCGGCCGAGACCCGCAAGGTCGGCGTCACCGTGCGCGAGGCCATCTTCGAGGACGGCAGCGCGACGATCGTGGACGCGGCGGTGAGCCCGACCGCGCGCATCGAGGTGGCCGGCGTGCGGCTCACCGCGCGGGACTTCGTGTGGCCCGCGCGCGGCCCGATCCCGGTGCAGGTCGACATGCCCACGCCGGGCGCGGGTCGGCTCACCGCGAGCGGCCAGCTCGACCTCGCGGCGCGCGCGGCCGAGATGCAGGTCACGCCGACCGGCGTGGACGTCTCGCCCGCGCAGCCCTACCTGCCGGTGCGCGGGCGGATCGCCGGAAAGGCGAGCGGTGACTTCCAGGTCAAGGCGACGCTCGAGCCGCTCACGATCACCGCGCGTGGCGCGGCCACGCTGGCCGATCTGGTCCTGGCCGACGGCAGCCGGCCGGTGGCGACGGCCGCGCGGCTCGAGGCCACCGGGATCGACTACACGTGGCCGGCGACGGTGGCGATCGAGGGCGCGCGGCTTGCCAGGCCCTGGGCCCAGATCGAGCGCGCCGCCGACCGGAGCTTTCCGATCACCGCGCTGATCACCCCGGACCCCGCCCGCCGCGTGGCACCCGCGGCGGGCCGGGACCCGGCGGCCGGCCCGGCCGCGCCGGCGGTGGACGTGCGCGTGCAGCAGGCGGCGGTGGAGGACGGGGTGATCGCGATCGTGGATGGAGCGGTGAGCCCGCCCGCGCGCATCCAGCTGGAGCACGCGAATCTCCAGGTCCAGAGCATCGCCTGGCCCGCGCGCGAGGCGTCCCACGTGCGGCTGCGCACGCAGACCGCGACCGGCGGCCAGCTCGAGGTGCAGGGGCAGCTTCGCCTGGACACGCAGGCGGCGGATCTCCAGATCGCGGCCAAGCAGCTCGACCTGGCGACGATGCAGGCCTTCCTGCCCTCGCGCGGCACCATCGAGGGCAAGATGGACGGCGACCTGCGCGTCCGCGGCACGCTGGCGCCGCTCGCGCTCGCGGCCACCGGCCGGCTCGCCTTCGACGACCCCACCTTCGGCGACGGGCAACGCATGCTCGCCTACATCAAGCGCGTGGACGTGGCGGGGCTCGACGCGGACTGGCCCCGCCGCGTGACGGCCGCGCGCGTGGCGATCGACCGGCCGTGGACCCTGGTCGAGCGCGAGGCCGACGGCACGGTGCCGCTGCTCGGGCTGCTCGGGGCGGCTCCCTCGCCCGCCCCGCCCGGCCCCGCCGTCCCCGCCCCCGTCGTCACGGTGGGCTCGCTCACGGTGGAGGAAGGCTTCGTGCGCTTCGTGGACCGCACGACCACGCCCGCCTTCACCGAGGAGGCCTCGCGCATCGCCCTCACCGGCCGCGGGCTCGGCACCGCGGGGGACGGCCGCGGTCAGGTGGGGATGACCGGGCGGCTCACCGGCGGGGCGCCCTTCGAGATCAAGGGCGCGCTGGGCGCGATCGGCGGCCCGATCAACCTCGATCTCGAGGGCAAGCTCACCGATTTCCCGCTCCCGCGCGTCAACCCGTACAGCAACAAGCTGATCGGCTGGATCGCGCGCCGCGGCGCCTTCGGGGCCACCGTGCGCTACCGCGTCACCGACAACCAGATCGAGGCGACGAACGATCTCGTCATCGGCCAGCCCGAGTACGCGCCGTCGCGCAGCGGCGACGAGGTACGCGAGCGGGTCGGCGTGCCGTTCGGCCTGCTCGTCTCGCTGCTCAAGAACGCGCGGGGGGAGATCCGCCTCTCGGTGCCGGTCTCCGGCGACCTCGCCTCCCGCCGGCTCGACCTGAGCGACGCCTTCTGGGCGGCGGTGCGCGAGACCGCGATCAGCGTGATGGCGCTGCCGGTGAGCTGGGTGGGCAAGATCTTCTACACCGAGGACGCGCGCATCGAGACCGTGCGGATCTGGCCGGTCTACTTCGAGGCGGGCGCCACGCGCTTCGCGCGCGGCTTCGACCAGCACGCCGAGCGGCTGGCCACCTTCCTGCGCGACGCGCCGGGCGTGACGCTCGCGATGAAGGCGGTGCACACCGTGGAGGACATCGCGGCGCTCAAGCGCGAGGCGGTGCGCCGGCGCATCGACGCGGCCGCCCGCGAGCCCGGTCAGACGGCGGAGGCGGTCGCGGCGCGGCTCTTCGCGGAGCGTTTCCCGGGGCAGGCGCCGCCCCAGGGGCTGGAATCCCTCCTGGCGGAGCTGGCGAAGGCCGAGCCGAACCCGGACGCGGCGGCCCGCGATCTCGCGGCCCGGCGCATGGAGACGACCCGCGCGCGCCTCCAGGCCACGAAGGGGGCCGCCAACGCCGAGCGCCTGCGCGCCATCACCGACGGCGTCATCCCGGTGGAAGGCTCGGGCGAGGGCCGCGTCGAGTTCGAGATCGTGCCGTAGGGGCTAGAACCTGGGGTTGTCGGTGCGGTCCTCGAGGGCGGCGGGGCCCTCGGTGGGCAGCGTCTCGGCGTAGTTCTGGGCGGCGTCGATATCGCCCTCCCACACGTCCCGCGGCAGCTCGTAGAGAATCTCGATCCCGTTCCCGTCCGGGTCGGAGATGTACACGCTATGGGTCATGCCGTGGTTGATGCGCCGGTGGAAGGTGACCCCCCGGCTCTGCAGGAACGCGAGCTGCTTGAGCCACGCCTCGCGATCCGGCCAGGTGATGGCCACGTGGTTGAGGCCCACCCGAGGCCCCATCAGGCTCCACGTCTCGGGCGTACCCTCCGCCGCGGTGGCGCCGTCCCGGCGCGGCACCTCGGCGAGCGCCAGGTCATGGTGGGAGAGGTCGCCGTTCTCCGCCACGCCGCTGTAGAAGCGCATCTTCGGCCGCACCCGGCCGGGCGTCTGCTTGAGCTCCGCCACGCAGCGGAAGCCCACGATCTCGGTCCAGAACCGGTGCGAGACCTCGAGATCGCGCACGTTGAGCACCACGTGGTTCACGCCGCGCGGGGCCTGGGCGCGCCCCTCGGCTCGGACATCGGTCTCGGTCTTGGCCATGGCTCTCTCCCCCTCGAGTCGTGTGCGCAGCGTCCCGATCATACCGCGATCGCCCTACAGCCGGCTCTCATCGATCTTGAGCCCGAGCCAGTGCCGGCCGACCAGCTCGTAGTGGGCCAGGCGGGCCTGCAGGTGCTGGCTCATCACGTGGACGTCCTGGAAGTGGCGCTGGATCGGGCTCGACTCGTAGGCGGCGGTGGCCCCCGCCATGCCGTAGACCATGTCCACGACCTCCACCGCGAGACGGATGCCGTGGGTGGTGGCCAGGCGCAGGTTCGCGCGCTGGTCGAGCGTGACCCCGCCGGTGGTGACCACCGCCGCCCAGATGTCGCGCACCGCCTCGAAGAGGAAGGCGCGGCCGGAGCGCAGGCGGGCCTCCGCGCGGCCCACGTCGTTCTGGACCATGGCCTGATCGCGGAGCAGCGCGTCCATGGCCCGCGGGGTCTTGGTGGTGGCCAGCTCCGTGAACGCGGCCAGGCAGCTCCGGGCGGTGCCGAACGCGACCGCGGCATCGCCCGAGGCGAAGACCAGGGTCCGCGGGAGCCGGTAGAGCGGCCCCTGCTCCACCAGCGGCGCGGTCACCGACTTCACGGTGCGATCCTCCGGCACGAAGACGTCGTGCACCGCGAAGTGGTGCGTGCCGGTGCCGCGCATGCCCCGCACCTGCCAGGTGTCCTGCAGCTCGGCCTGGGCCCGGGGCACGAAGAGGTAGCGCATCTCGGGCTGGCCCTGGTCGAGCCGGGGACGGCCCTGCTCGATGACCGTCGCGTGCGCGGCCAGCCAGGAGGCGTGCCGGCAGCCGGTGCTGAAGCCCTGGCGCCCGGTGACGCGGTAGCCGCCGGGCACCACGGTGGCCTCCGCGGTGGCCGCCGGGGTGTTGGCCACCACGCTGCGCGGGGTGTCGATCCAGATGGCGCGCGCCGCCGCGGGCTGCATGCGCGCCGCGTAGGTGGCGAAGATCGCCGCCTGATTGGTCACCCAGGCGGTACTGGCGTCGGCCCGGCCGATCTCCTCGATGACCTCGATGTAGCTCGGCAGGTCCATCTCCGGGCAGCCGAGCGTCCGCGGCAACGCGAGCCGGAAGAGGCCGGCGTCGGCCATCGCCTCGAAGAGCGGCCGCGGCAGCTCGCGTCCCGCGTCGGTCTCCGCGGCGGACGCGCGGATGAGCGGCGCGAGCTTCCGGGCGGTCTCGAGCGGCGAGAGGCTCACCGGGCGCCGCTCACTGGATCGGCGAGCGCGGCGTGGCCACCAGGCGCGTCACCTTGATCTGCTCGCGATCGATCATGGTGCCGACCCGCGCGGAGATCTCGTTCTTCCAGTAGTCGCTCTGGTAGACCGCGTCGTAGAGCCGCTTGCGCTCCGCCTCGCTCTCGAAGCGGCGGATCCAGACGTAGACGGACTGGTCCTCCTCGCCGACGAAGCTGCCCAGGATGACCATGCCCATCTTGACCTGGAACGGGATGATCTCCTCCTCCATGCACTTGACCCACTGCTCCTGCTGTCCGGGACGGATGTGGTACTGCCTGAGCTCGAAGAACATGCCGGCCTCCTCGGGTCGAGTGGGCTGCCGGGGCAGCATACCGCGAATCCCGGCATGGGTGCACGCGACCGGCCGGAGCGTGTATGATCGCTTCGCGATGGCCCCTCTCGTCTGCGGCGGCTGCTGCGATGTGCGCGCGGTCACCGCGGCCCCAGCCCGCCACCCCGGGCGTCCAGGGCTACTCGCCGCCCCCGCCGCCGGTCAGCCCGATCAAGGGGCTGATCGACTTCCACACCCACGCCGCGCCCGACATCTTCGGCCGCTCGCTCGACGACGACGAGCTGGCCACCCTGGCCGCCACGCGCCAGATGGAGGCCGTGGTCTTCAAGAACCACGTCACCCACACCGCCGACCGGGCCTTCCTGGTCCGCAAGCACGTGCCGGGCATCAAGGTGTTCGGCGGCATCACGCTCAACCACGCGGTGGGCGGGCTCAACCCGCAGGCCGTCGAGTGGATGTGGCGCATGCAGGGCGGCTACGGGCGCGTGGTGTGGTTTCCCACGTTCGACGCCGACAACCACGTCAAGCGCGCGGCCACGCCCGCGGGCGTCCGGCCCGCGGGCATTCGAGTAGTCGACGAGCGCGGCCGGGTGCTGCCGGCCGCGCGCGCGGTGCTGAAGGTCTGCGCGACCCAGCGCCTGGTGGTGCAGACCGGCCACGCCTCACCGGACGAGGCGCTCGCCCTCATCGCGGCCGCGCGCGAGGAGGGCTGCGAGCGCATCGTGGTCACCCACGCCCAGTTCGACGTGGTCGGCATGAGCGAGGCGCAGATGAAGCAGGCGGCGGATCTCGGCGCCAAGCTCGAGATCTGCGCCCTGCTGATGCTCACGGGGCCGACCTCCCCGCTCGAGTTCATGCACCACACCGCGCGGGTGCCGGTGTCGGACACCGCGGCGCGCATCAAGGCGGTCGGCGCCCAGCACTTCGTGCTCGGCACCGACCTGGGCCAGGCGGGCAACCCCACGCCCGCGGACGGGCTCCAGATGCTGGTGGCCGGCCTCCTGAAGGAAGGCATCTCCCGCGAGCAGATCGTCGCCATGGGCCGTGAGACGCCCGGCGCGCTCTTGCTGGGCTGACATGTCGTCTTGCGTGCGCGTTTCTCAGCAGCGCCGGGCGGGGGCGGGGGGAGGCCCTCCCCGGAACACGCTGACCCGCAGCCCATTGCCGGCACTCCAATCGGGCCACGAGATGGGGCCGCGTGCCTTCGGCAACGCGCAGAAGACACGGTTCCGGGGAGGGCCTCCCCCCCGCCCCCGCCCGGCACGCGGCACCCGCCGAGCAGACGGCACAACGACCCGACCGCGCCTCCATACAAATGACAAGCATTTAAATGAGAAACATTTGAATGATACCCAGGCCGATGATGTGCATCGTGATGGTCAGGGCTGTGGCGTAGCGGGAGGGGCGGGGGTGGGGGCGGGGGCTGCCTCCCGGGAGCCGTGTCTTCTGCGCGTTGCCGA
>DATHSW010000294.1:0-3335 GCA_035463855.1 Candidatus Deferrimicrobiaceae bacterium
CATCCGCCCCGGCCCCATCGTGGGCGACATGGTGCACCCCTACCTGCGCCGCCGCGCGGGGCGCGAGCCGGTCACGGTGCCGCATCCGGCGCTCGAGCCCATCCTGGAGCGCACGCTGGGGGTGCCCCTCTTCCAGGAGCAATTGCTCCGCATGGCGATGGCCACCGCCGGCTTCACCGGCGGCGAGGCGGAGGAGCTGCGCCGCGCCTTCGGGTTCAAGCGCTCGGAGCGGGCCATGCGGGAGGTGGAGGTGAAGCTGCGCGCGGGGATGGCGCGCCAGGGCATCTCGGGCGCCGCCGCCGAGGCCATCATCCACTCCATCACCGCCTTCGCGCTCTACGGCTTCCCGGAGTGCGTGGTGGGCGGCACGCTCGTCATCGACGCGGAGACCGGCCGCCGGGTGAAGATCGAGGAGGTGGTGAAGGGGGCCGTGCCGCTCACGCACACCGTCGCGTGCGATGCGGACCGCAAGCTCCGGAAGCGCCGGGTGCTCGCGGCCACCGCGAGCGGCCCCCGGATGGTCCATCGCCTCCGTACCGCCCTGGGCCGGGAGCTGCTGGCCACGCCGGAGCATCCCCTGCTCACGGTCGACGGCTGGCAGCCGCTCGGGAGCCTGCGCCCCGGCGACCCCATCGCGGCGCCGCCCGCCGCCGGGATGTCCGCCGTCGACTGGGATCGGGTCCTGAGCGTGGAGCCGGTCGGGATGCGTGAGACGTACGACCTCACCGTGGAGGACGACCACAACTTCGTGGCCAACGACCTGATCGTCCACAACTCCCACGCCGCGAGCTTCGCGCTGCTCGCGTACGCGAGCGCGTATCTCAAGGCGCATCACCCCGCCGCCTTCTACGCGGCGCTGCTCAACAACCAGCCGATGGGTTTCTACGATCCAGCCACCATCGTGGGCGACGCGGGCCGGCACGGGCAGGAGATCCGGCCCGCCGACGTGAGCTTCTCCGGCTGGCTCTGCGCGATCGAGCCCGCCGGCGCGGTGCGCCTCGGTCTGCGGTATGTCCGCGGACTCCGTGAGGACGCGGGGCTGCGCCTCGAGGCGGAGCGCCGGCGGCGGCCCTTCGCCTCGGTGGAGGACCTGGTGAAGCGCGGTGAGCTGCGCCGCGACGAGCTGACCCAGCTCGCCCGGGTGGGCGCGCTCGCGAGCCTCGAGCCCGAGCGTCGCGCCGCGCTGTGGGAAGCCGAGCGCGCCGGCCGCCCCGCGGGAGCGCTCTACGAGGGCCTGCCCGCGCCGCGCGAGCCCTCGCCGCTACGGCCGATGACCGCGGAGGAGCGGCTGCTCGCCGACTACGAGGGCACCGGGCTCACACTCGGGCCGCACCCGATGGCCTTCCGGCGGGGCCGGCTCCTGCGGATGGGGGTGTCGCGGGCGGCGGATCTCGCCGCCTTCCGTCACGGGGCGTGGGTGAAGGTGGCGGGGGCGGTGGTGGTGCGCCAGCGGCCCGGCACCGCCAAGGGCTTCGTCTTCCTGAACCTCGAGGACGAGACGGGCCTCGTCAACGTCATCGTGCGACCGGCGCTCTTCCATCGTCACCGGCTGGCGCTCGTGAATGAGCCGTTTCTGTTGATCGAGGGCACGCTCCAGCGCCAGGACAACGTCACCTCGGTGCGCGCCGAGCGGCTCGCCCCGCTGCGCCACCGCCTGGCGAGCGTCCCTTCCCACGATTTTCACTGACGAGCCCCGTCACCGCGGCCAGGAACACGCGCAGCGCCGGGGCGTCGGGCTTGTCGCGCCGCCGCACCAGGCCGAGGCGCCGGCCGAGGGCGGGTGAGAGCGGCCGCATGGAGAGGGCGCCCGAGCGCACCTCGTCCCGCACCGCCATCGCCGGGCTCACCGAGACGCCGAGGCCCGCGCCCACGAGCTTCTTGATGGCCTCCTCGTTGCCCAGCTCCATGACCACCCGCGGCCGCGCCCCGCCGCGCCGGAACCAGGTGTCGATCACGCGCCGGATCGTGCCGCCCCGCTCGTAGACGATGAGCGGGTGGCGCGCCAGCTCGGTCGCGGTGAGCGCCCCGCGCCGGGGCCACGCCTGGGCGGGCGGCCCCACCGCCACGAGCGGATCCAGCAGGAGCGGTGTCACCAGGAGCTGGCGGCCGGTCACCGGCAGCGTGACCAGGCCCAGGTCCAGCTCGTTGGCCGCCACGGCGGCCGCGATCTCGGGGGCGTTGCCGGTGACCACGATCAGCTCGAGCTCCGGGTAGCGGGCCCGCATGCGCCGCAGGAGCGGCGGCAACAGGTGGATGCTCGCGGTGGCGCCGGTGCCGAGGCGCAGCCGCCCCGCCACCACCCCGCGGAGCTGGCGGAGCGCCTCCTGCGCGGCCTCGAGCTCTGCGAACGCGCGCCCGGCGTGCTCCAGCAGCAGCGCGCCCGCGGGAGTGGGGAAGGCGCGCTTGCCGACCCGCTCGAGCAGCGCGGTGCCGCAGCGGGCCTCGAGCTGGCGCATGTGCAGGCTCACCGCGGGCTGGCTCAGGCGCAGGCTCTCCGCCGCGCGCGAGAAGCTGCCGTGGCGCGCGATCTCGCGCAGGGTGCGCACGTGGGCGGGATTGAGATCCATGATCCCAGAAGTATTTCTCATGGTCGGTATGAGAACAATCTATTTCCCTTATCGCGGTCGGGCGGGCAGACTCCGGGGCAGGGAGGGCACGCTCATGGGGGACGTCTCGGTACGCCCCGCGTCGCCGGAGGACGCCGCGGCCATCTGCACGATCTACAACCAGGGCATCGAGGACCGTATCGCCACGCTCGAGACGGAGCTGCGCACCCCGGAGGAGCGGCGGCGGTGGATGGCCGCGCGCGGTCCGCGGCACCCGGTGGTGGTCGCGACCTCCGGCGGCGCGGTCGTGGGGTGGGGCAGCCTCAACCCGTTCAATCCGCGCCCCGCCTACGACAACGTGGTGGACCTCTCGGTCTACGTGGAACGGGCCTGGCGGGGGCGCGGGGTGGGGAAGGCCCTGCTGCAGCATCTCCTGGGCCTCGCCCGACAGATCGGATACCACAAGATGGTGCTGGCCACCTTTCCGTACAACGACGCCGGCCTCGCGCTCTACCGGCGCATGGGCTTCGTTCCGGTCGGGGTCTACCACGAGCAGGGCCGGCTCGACGGGCGCTGGGTCGACGTCCTGATCATGGAGCAGCTCCTCTGACCCACGGCTGGCGCGTCGTCGCGACGCTGTCCCTCAGCGAGACGGTCTCGTGGGGCATCCTCTACTTCGGCTTCGCCGTGTTCCTCGCCTCCATGGAGCACGACCGGGGCGCCTCCCGCGCCGCGGTCACCGGCGCCTTCACGATCGGCATGGGCGTCGCGGCCCTCCCGGTGGGGCGC
>DATHSW010000295.1:0-8255 GCA_035463855.1 Candidatus Deferrimicrobiaceae bacterium
ATTCGCGGCGGTCAGGTCCTGGCGGGTATGCCAGCGGCGCTCCAGCGGGCGGATGTCCTCATTGAGGGCGATCGCATCGCCGGGCTGGGCCCGGGGCTGACCACCGTTGCCGGCGCCCGGGTCATCGACGCCGGCGACCGCATCGTGCTCCCCGGCATGGGCAACGCCCATACGCACGCGGCCAGCCACCTCGCCCGGGGCCGCGTCGGGAGCTTCACGCTCGAGGATCTACTGACCTACTCGCCCGCAAACTCCGGATTTCGAACGCCGGACGATGAGTACCTCTCGGCGGCCATCGGCGCCATCGAGATGCTCAAGACCGGCTGCACCGGGGCCTACGACCTCTATATCGCGGTGCCCGCGATCACCGACGAGACCTTCGCGGCGGTGGTGCAGGCCTACACCGACGTCGGGGTCCGTGTGGTCCTGGCGCCGGCGGTGGCCGACGTCGTGTTCTACCAGACCATCCCGGGGCTCAGCGACCTCCTGCCGCCCGACCTGCGCCGCACCGTCCGGGACATCCAGCCGTCGCCGACCAAGGGCCTGCTCGACCTCACCGAGCGGGCGATCCGCCGCTGGCACGGCAGCGCGGAGGGACGGGTCCGCGTCGCGGTGGCGCCCACCATCCCGAACCAGGCCACGGACGAATTGCTGGATGGCTGTGCGGCCCTGTCGCGGGAGTACGGCGTCGGCATCCACACCCACCTGGCCGAGTCCAAGGTGCAGGCGGTCGGGAGCCGGCGGCGCTGGGGCAAGAGCATCGTGGCCCGGCTGGCCGATCACCGCGTGCTCGGTCCCGGCTTCGTCGGCGCGCATTCCATCTGGCTCGACGACGACGATCTACGGATGCTGGCCGACGCGGGCGCCGCGGTCGCCCACAATCCCGGCAGCAACCTCCGGCTGGGAGTCGGCATCGCGCCGGTGCGCGAGATGCTGGACCACGGCCTGGCGGTGGGCCTCGGCACCGACGGCTCGACCTGCGCGGACAACCAGAACCTCTTCGAAGCTCTCCGTATCGCCTCGATCATCAGCACCGTGCGCTTCCCCCACGAGACCGCCCGCTGGCTCGACGCCGACACGGTCTGGGGCCTGGCCACATCCGGCACCGCGCGGGTCATGGGCCAGCCCGGCGACCTGGGCACGCTCGCGCCCGGCCGCAAGGCGGACCTCGTGCTCCTCCGCGCCGACTCCGTCTTCCTCCGTCCCCTCGCCGATCCCGTGAAGGCCCTGGTCTACGCCGAGACCGGGGCCAGCGTGGACACGGTCCTGGTGGACGGCCGCGTGGTCCTCGAGCAGGGTCGCGTCACCACGGTGGACGAGGGCCGGATCTACGCCCGCGCCCAGGAGGCGGCCGACCGCCAGCGCGAGCGCGCCGCGGAGGCCTGGGCGCTGGCCGGGCGCCTGGCGCCCTACGTGGCCGCGGCGTGCCGGAGCGCGGTGGCCACGCCGCTGCCCATCAACCGCTTCGCGGCGCCTCCTCCATCGGCCTGATCGGGCCGAGGAGCCAGTCGAGGATCCGCGGGTTCTCGTCGCGCGGATAGGTGTGCGAGAGATCCGCGATCTCGCGGTAGACGACCCGCGCGCCCGCCGCCTCGAGCGCGTCCCGCCCCATGCGCGCGGTCTGCACCGGGAACATCCAGTCGAGTGCGCCGTGGACCAGGTAGATGGGCCGCCCGCGCGCGCTCTGGATGCCGCCGCGGGCCAGCAGGAACGGATGGAGCACCCCGCAGGCCGGCGCCAGATGGGTGAAGGGCGCGCCATCCGCGAGCCCGCCGAGGAGCGCATAGGTGGCGCCATCCGACATGCCGGTGAGCAGGACGCGCGAGCGGTCCACGTGGTAGCGCGCGGCCACGTCCTGGACGGCCGCCCGTAGCCGGGGCGCGTCCACGTCCTCGCCGCCCATGATGGACCAGGTGCGATCGAGCGCGGTCGGCGAGAGCAGCAGCACCCCGCGCGAGCGCGCTTCCCGCAGCCAGCTCCACAGGAAGTCGCGGCCGTGGCCGCTACCGCCGTGGAGCGCCACCACCATCGCGGCGGGCGTCGTGCCATCCCACGTCTCGGGCACGTAGAGGGAGAGCCCGCCGCGGCTGCCGCGGTCGTTGCGCGCGTGGAGCACGCCCACCTGGGCGCCGTCCTCGCGGAGCGCGGCGTCGCGCAGCCGCCGGACCAGCACGTCGTCCCCCCGGCGCTCCGGCTCGAGGAACCAGCGGCTCACCGGCTCCAGCACCGGAGCGAGCGGGTAGAGCGCCTCCTGCAGCGCGGCGAAGCGGCGCAGGGCGCGATAGAGCTCGATCGGCTCGCCGGATCGGGCAGCCTCCGCGAAGGCGCCGATCAGCTCGACGGCCTGGCGGGCGACCTGGGCGAGGCGGTCGCGGAGCAGGCGCAGGTCCTCGGGCCCCGCGGCCGCCTCGAGCGCGCGGATCGGCTCGGCCAGGCGTCCGGCGTGCGGGGCGAGGCGCTCGGCCAGCTCGAGCGCGCGCGGCGGGAAGAGGTGCCGCTGCGCCCACTCCACGCGGTCGAGCGCGGCGAGCAGCGCGTCCGTCGTCTCCGCGATGGCCGGGGAGACCGGCATCGGGGCTACGCGGCGCGGCGGTCGAGGAAGGCGCGCAGCGCCCGGCCGCACGCGGCGCCGTGCGAGCACGGCAGACCGTGGCGCGCGTCCGGGAAGAGCTGGAGCTCCGAGCCCGCGATGCCCGCGTGCATCTCCTCCATGACCGCGGGCGGCACGAACGGGCTCAGGCCCGGCGCCAGCAGCAGGGTCGGCACGCGGATGCGGCCCAGCTCGGGGGAGAGGTCGCTCCCGATCAGCACGTCCGCCAGGTCGAGCACGGAGTCCGCGGAGGCCTGCGCCTGGGCTCGCTCGAACCAGCGGTACTGGGCCTCCGGGACCCGGGCGCGGTCGAGGCGCAGCGGCGTCATCATCTCGCCCCATCGGCCCATCCCGTTGACGCGGATGAACTCGCGCCACTCCCGCGCCCGCTGGATCGAGCCGCCGCGGTGGGAGGCGTTCGACACGGTCAGGCTCAGCAGCGCCTCCGGACGCCGGCTCGCGAGCAGGAGCCCGACGGTGCCGCCCACCGACTCGCCGACGAAGTGGAAGCGCGCGGCGCCCGCGGCCCGCGCGACCTCGAGCGCGTCGTCCACCAGTCCCTCGAGCGACCAGCGGAAGCCGGGCCCCGGCACCCCGGAGCGGCCGAAGCCCAGCACGTCGAAGCGCGCCACGCGGTAGCGGTCCAGCAGCGCGGGGAGCCACTCTGCCCAGATCTCGGCGGTGGCGCCGATGCCGTGGTGGAAGACGATCAACGGCGCCTCCCCCGCCCAGGGCGGGGTCGCGTCGATGATCTCGAAGTACAGCGATCCGCCCGGCCGGTCCAGCTTGCCGGTGGCGCTCACGGCGTCAGCCGGCGGTGACGGACGCGCGCGCGCCGAGAGCGCCGAGAGGCTCGCGGGCCACCAGCCCGATCCAGACCGCGAGCCGGTAGAGGATCAGGAGGCCCGCGAGCGAGAGCAGGTTCACGCGGAGCACCCAGCCCACGATCGGCAGCGAGAACGCCTCCGACCCGCTCGCCAGCACCACGGTCGCGCCGAGGAGCACCGCCTGGTAGGCCACGAACGCGCCCCCGAACGCCGCCGCGCCCGCCACGACCTGGCCGCGGTCGCGCAGGCGACCGGCCAGCGCGCGGGCGGCGACCAGCGCCAGGACGGCGGCCCCCCCCAGGGCCACCCCCCAGGCCGCGCTGCCGGCCGTGCGCGGGTACTGGAGCAGCCCGTAGCCGACCGCCTGGTCGGCGAGCCAGGCGATCCCGATGAGCGCGAGCCCGTCACGGCGGCCCATGTAGAGCGCGGCCAGGGTGGCCAGCGCGGCGAAGGGCGTGGCGCACGCCATCCCGAGCGTGACGAACACGCTCGCCGCGGTCAGCAGGAGGATCCAGAGCCAGCGCCGGGCTTCGTTGGGCATCGCGTTGCTCCTCTCGGGTCGAGATGCTATCAGCGCGACCGACGGTAGCAGAGCGGTCCCGGCCGCGCAACCAGGACGCCCCGCGCTTACGATACAATGCGGGCGTCATGACCGCCCCACTTCCGCTCGAGGGCGTGCGGGTCCTCGAGCTCGGCCACATCATCGCGGGGCCCTCGGCCGGGCTGCTCCTGGCCGATCTCGGCGCCGACGTCATCAAGGTCGAGCGGCCGGGCGACGGCGACCAGTCGCGCACCATGCCCGCCGGCACCTCCGCGAACTTCCACTTCCTCAATCGCAACAAGCGCTCGATCGCCATCGACCTGAAGGGGTCGGCCGAGGGCCGCGCGCTCTTCCTGCGCCTGGTCGCGGGCTCCGACGTGGTGATCGACAACTTCGCCTACGGAGCCGTCGAGAGCCTGGGCCTGGGGTACGACGTGCTGGCGCGGGTGCATCCCGGCATCATCTATCTCGCGCTCAAGGGCTTCCTGCCCGGCCCCTCGGAGGCCCGGCCCTTTCTCGACGAGCTGGCGCAGATGTCGGCCGGTCTGGCCTTCATGACCGGCCCCCGGGGCCAGCCCCTGCGGGCGGGCGCGTCGATCGTGGACGTGGGCGCCGCCGCCTACGGGGTGATCGCGGTGCTCGCCGCCCTGCACCAGCGCGCGCAGACCGGCCGGGGCCAGAAGATCACCTCGGGCCTCTTCGAGACCGTCGTCTTCTGGGTGGGCCAGTGGCTGGCCCAGCACGCGGCGACCGGCCAGCCCTCGGTGCCGATGCCCGAGATCCGCCAGGGCACGCGCATGGGCTGGGGGGTGTACCAGCTCTTCACCGCCGCCGACGGCGAGCAGATCTTCGTCGGCATCACGTCCAACGGCCACTGGGAGCGGTTCTGCGACGAGTTCGGGCTCAAGGATCTCTCGGCCGACGAGCGGCTCGACGACAACGCCAAGCGGGTCGCCGCCCGCGACTGGCTGCCCGCCCGCATCGCGGAGGAGCTGCTCCGCTACCCGAGCGCGGAGCTGGCGGAGCGCCTCGAGCGCGCCCGCGTGCCCTTCGCGCCGCTACGACGCCCCGATCAGCTCCTGGACGATGCGCACTTGAACGCGGCCGGGCAGTTCGTGGATACCCCGCTTCCCGGCCGGGGCCCCGCGAAGCTCCCCAAGCTGCCGGTCCACAGCACCGCCTTCACCATGGGGCTCCGGCGCCCGGCGCCGACCCTGGGCGAGCACACCCGCGCGGTGCTGCGGGAGCTGGGCCTCGGGACCGACGAGATCGACGCGCTGGCGTCACGGAGGGTCATCGCATGAGCGACATGCCGAGCCACGTCACGATCAAGGAAGTGGGCCCGCGCGAGGGCTTCCAGTTCGAGAAGGGCGACATCGGCCTCGCCGCCAAGATCTCCCTGGTGGACGCGCTCTCCGACACCGGGGTCGCCACGATCGAGTTCACGTCCTTCGTGAGCCCCAAGTGGGTGCCCCAGATGGCCGACGCCGAGCAGATGGTGGCGGGCATCAGGCGAGTGCCGGGCGTCGCCTACGAGGCGATCTGGCTCAACGAGGCGGGTCTCGAGCGCGCGGCGCGCCTGCGGGAGCAGCTCGCCCTCCGCCCCATGTTCGGGGTGGCGGCCACCGACACCTTCACGCGCAAGAACACCAACCGCACCGTGGACGAGAAGATCGCCGAGCTGCCCGGGTGGGCCCGGCGCTACCAGGCCCTCGGCATGGACTGGATCGACGTCGGCGTGATGGCCGCGTTCGGCTGCAACTACGAGGGCGACGTGACTCCCGCCCGCGTGCTCGCCGTCCTTCAGAAGGTCGAGGAGCAGGCGATGAGTGTCGGGTCGCGACTCGGCAACATCGGCCTGGCCGACACCATGGGCTGGGCGAACCCGCTGCAGATCAAGCGGCTGGTGGGCGCGGTGCGCGCGCGCTGGCCCGAGATCCCGGTGAAGCTCCACCTCCACGACACGCGCGCGCTCGCCATCGCCAACGTGGTCGCCGCGCTCGAGATGGGCGTGGACCGCTTCGACAGCGCGGTGGCGGGCCTCGGCGGCTGCCCGTTCGCGGCCCACAAGGGCGCGGCCGGCAACGTGACCACCGAGGACCTGATCTTCCTCTGCCAGGAGCTGGGCGTGGAGACCGGCATCGACCTCGACGCCATGATCGAGGCCGGCCAGCTCGCGGAGCGCGTGGTCGGCCACCCCCTGCCCGGCAAGCTCAAGTCTGGCGGCAACCTCTCGAAGTACCGGGCGCGGGCGGCCGCGGCGGCGGCCGGAGCTTAGCCCGCCCTGACTCCGCGATTCGCGGTCGTGCGCGAGGCGCGCATCGCGGAATCCACGCTCGAGGCATGGCTGTGAAGCAGCGTGTCATCGTCATCAGCATCGACGGGTTCGCGGCGTTCTACTGGAACGACCCGCAGGCGCGCTTGCCGCGGCTCCGGCGGCTGGCCGAGCGCGGAGCGCTGGCGTCGGGGATGGAGACCGTGTTCCCGAGCACCACGTGGCCGACCCACGTCAGCATGGTGACCGGGGTGAGCCCGCGGTCGCACGGGGTGGTGGCGAACCACATCCTGAATCGCGACACGCGGGTTGCCGAGGATCTCACCGGAGATCCCATCTACGACGCCCCCGCGCTGCTGCGCGCGCCGACGGTCTACGACCTGGCCCACGCCGCGGGCCTGCGCACCGCCGCGATCGACTGGCCGGCCACCCGCAACGCGACCACGCTCGACTTCAACCTGCCCTTCTTCAAGGACCAGCGCGTGTTCGAGACCCAGACCGCGCGGGCGGTGTGGGAGGAGCTGGTCGCGCTCGGCTACCCGATGCACCGGCAGGGGGAGTGGGCGCTGCTGCCCAAGCGCTTCCACAAGGACGAGATGGTGGGCCGCCTCGCCGCCCACGTGGGCCGGCGCCACGAGCCCGCGCTGCTGCTCCTGCACTTCCTGTGCGTGGACAGCCTGCAGCATCTCCACGGCCCGCGGTCGCCCGAGGCCTACTGGGCGCTGGAGTACGTGGACGGCCTGATCGGCCGCTTCCTCGACTCGCTGCCGGATCCCGCCCTCGACCGGACCACCGTGTTCGTGGTCTCCGACCACGGCTTCCTGCCGTCCCGGCGCGAGATCCGGCCCAACGTCCGCCTGCGCAAGCTGGGCGGGCAGCGCCTGGCCCGCTTCGTGATGAACCACGGCGCGGGCGCGCTCTACCGGCTCGACGCCGATGCCGCCGCCGTCGACCAGCTCGCCCGCGAGATCGCGACCATGGAGGGCGTGAGCGGCATGTGGACGCCGGCCGACTACGACGCCCTCGGCCTGCCCGCGCCGGGCGACCACCACCAGGTGGCCGACGTGATGTTCGAGGCAGCCCCCGGGTACTCCTACGGCGACGCGGCCGACGGCGACGAGGAGCACGGCGCGCCCAAGTACCTGGGCACCCACGGCCAGCGGCCGCTGTACGGCGACAACGCGGCCTTCTTCCTGGCCGCGGGCGCCGGGGTCCGTCGCGGCGTGCCGCTCGGCGCGATCAGGAGCCGAGACGTGGGCCCCACCGTCGCGGCCACCCTGGGACTCCGCATGGACGCCGTCGAGGGCGCCGTGCTGGGTCGGATGCTCGAGTAGCGCCCCGCCGGCATTTCGAGCGACCACGCTCCGCGAGGAAGTGCTAGGCTCAGCACCAATGGCACAGACCAAACGATCCACACGCAAGCCCAAGCTCGCCAAACCCAACCGACCCAACAAGCCCAACAAATCCACCCGGACCCGCGCCGCCGCGCCGCCGGCGCCGACCCCAGCACCCGAAGAGACCGCGCTCGCGGTGCGCACCGCCGCGCCCGAGCGCGCCTTCGCCGGGCGCGTGCGGCCGGCCGCGGCGCCGCCGCCCCTGCCGACCGGCCGACGCGCCATCTTCGTGGACGTGGAGAACTCGAGCCGGGCCGACCACATCGGCCGCGTGCTCGATCATCTCGCCATCGACCGCGCCGACCGCCGCGTGGACCTGATCGCGGTGGGCAACTGGCGGGTCATCGGCGCCGACAGCGCGCGGCTGCTCGCCCGCCGCGGCGCCCAGCTCGTCCACAGCGCGCCCTCCACCGGCGTGCGGGACTGGAGCGACCTGCGCATCGCGGTGAGCGCGGGGGTCTGGCTCGGCAGCGGCCGGCCGGGGGACCTGATCGAGATCATCTCCGACGACCGCGCCTTCGACGCGGTGGGCGACGTGGCCGCGGTGCTCGGCGTGGAATACCGCCGCCTGTCCTACCGCGGCCTCACCGGCCTGGCCGCCGCCGAGGAGGCACCCGCTCCCGAGACC
>DATHSW010000296.1:0-9315 GCA_035463855.1 Candidatus Deferrimicrobiaceae bacterium
AGCAGGTAGACGTAGGGATAGAACACCAGGGTCATCATGACCACCACGCCCGCGTAGGAGCGGATCTCGGGCAGCCGCGCGCCGGCGCCGAGCCACCGGCGCAGCGCCCCCTGCACCGGGCCCGCGTACTCGAAGAGGCCGATGAACGCGAAGCCGATCACGTAGGCCGGCACCGCCAGCGGCAGGATCAACGCCCACTCGAGCACCGCGCGCCCGGGAAAGCGATGGTGCACGACGAGCCAGGCGAGGCCGCCGCCCACGACCAGCGTGCCGGCACCGACGCCGACCACCAGCAGGAGGGTCTGGCCGATCAGCTCCAGGAGCTGAGTGCGCCAGAGATGGAGCCAGACGTCGCTCGCGGGGACGGCCAGCGAGGAGACCACCGCCGCGATGGGCACCGCGAGCACCGTCGCGATGCCCACCGCGAGCCAGGTCCAGAGCGACGGCCGCGCGGGCCGTATCGCGAGCACGCGGACGGCGGGCCCTACCGCCACGTCGGATCTACTTGTAGCCCGCCCGATCCGCCAGCTTCGTCGCCGCCGCCTGGAACTCGCCGGCCGCCGCGACATTGGTGTCGTCCTGCTTGAACTTGCCCCACTTGGCGATGACCGGGTTCACGCCCGCCTGCGGGTTGGCCGGGTACTCGAAGTTGGCGTCGGCGAACATCTGCTGGGCCTCGGGGCTCGTCAGGAACTCGATCAGCTTGATCGCCGCCGCGCGGTTCTTGGCATGCGTGGTGACGCCCGCGCCCGAGATGTTCACGTGGGTCCCGGTCGTCTGCTGGTTGGCCCAGAAGGCGGCCACCGGGAAGGTCGCGTTCTTGGCCAGGATGCGCCCGAGATAGTAGGTGTTGGTCAGGGCCACGTCGCACTGCCCGGCCGCGACCGCCTCGAGCACCTTGGTGTCGCCGTTGATCAAGGTCGGATTGTTGGCGACCCAGCCCTTCACGATGCTCTCGGTCTGGGGCTCGCCATGCCGCTTGATCATCGTCGCGATCAGCGACTGGTTGTAGATGTGGGTCGAGGGCCGGAGGCAGAGCCGCCCCTTCCACTTGGGATCGCCGAGCGCCTCGTAGGTGGAGAGCTCTTCGGGCTTCACCTTCTGGGTGTTGTACATGATCGTGCGCGCCCGCACCGTGAGCCCGACCCAGCGGTTCTCGGGGTCGCGCAGGTGGGCGGGAACGTTGGCCTGGATCTCGGGCGAGTCCACCTTGCCCAGCAGCCCGGCGCGCGCCGCGTTCCAGAGATTGCCCGCGTCCACGCTGATCAGCACGTCGGCCGGCGTCCGGTCGCCCTCGGCCTTCAGGCGCTCGAAGAGCGCGCCGGACTCGCCGCCGAAGCTCCGGACCACGATGCCGGTCTTCTTCGTGAAGGCCTCCATCGCCGGCTCCTGCCCGTAGTGCGCGCGCGCCGTGTACACCATGACCTCGGCCGCCTCGGCCCCCGCGATCAGGCTCCAGACCGCCACGCCCAGCGCTACCGCCAGGATCCGGGCCCCTCGTCTCGCTCGCCGCGTCGCCATGCTCGTGTCTCCCTCGCCGTGCCATGATTGGATCGAGCAGGATGTAAGGCTAGCCTAACCATCTGAATGTGTCAACCCTAAAAGACGAGGGCGGCCCGGGCTACAATGGCCGCCGTGGACCCGCAGCTCTGGGCCTTCCTGGTCGTGGCCACCGTGCTGGCGGTGACGCCGGGCGCCGACACGCTGCTCGTGGTGCGCAACGTCCTCGGGCGGGGCCGGGCCGCCGGGGTCGCGACAACGGCCGGCATCGCCGTCGGCTGCTTCGTCCACGCCGCCCTCTCCGCGATCGGCGTCTCGCTCATCCTGGTGCGCTCGGCGGAGGCCTTCCACGCGCTCAAGTGGGGCGGCGCGATCTACCTCATCATCCTCGGGATCCACTCGATCCGGGACTGGTGGCGGGCCGACGACCGGGCGCCGGCCGGCGCGGCGGCGGAGGCGGGCCGGACGGGGGCGCGACGCCTGCGCTCCTTCCTGGAGGGGCTCCTCACCAACGTGCTGAACCCGAAGGTGGGACTGTTCTATCTGGCGTTCCTGCCCCAGTTCGTCCGGCCGGTCGATCCGATCTTCGCGCGCTCGCTGCTCCTGGGCGGCCTGCACGTGGGCATCGGGGTCGTCTGGCTGTCGCTGCTGTCCTTCTCGGTCGTGCGCATCCGGCCACTGGTGGAGAGCCGCCTCTGGCGGGCGCGGCTCGAAGGGGCGAGCGGGGCGGTGCTGATCGCGCTCGGCGTCAGGCTGGCTGCCGAGCGCCGGTGAGGCCCGCGACGCGCTCGAGCCGGCGGCCCAGCCGCTCCAGCCGGTACTCGAACGACGCCTGCACGCGCTCGGAGGCCCGGTGCCGCCGGGCGAGCGCGAGGGCCTGCTCCACCACCTGGCGCGCCGCCTGGAGGTCGCGGCGGCGGTGCTCGTGGACCTTGGCGATCTCCTCCCAGGGCCGCGGATCGAACGCATGCGGCGAGCGGGTGGCGGCCTCCCAGAGCGCGCGCGCCTCGTCCCAGCGCGCCAGCCGCTTCTCGCGGAGGGCGAGCCGCAGCAGCAGGCGCTCGCGGGAGGGCGTCGGCAGGCCCGTGTCGAGGGCCATCCGGTAGCAGGCCAGGCTCCGCTCCGGGTCCGCGCCCTCGAGCATCCGGCCGAGTCCGGCCAGCGCGTCCGGGTCGAGCTCGGGATGCGGAGCGCGCGCCACCGCGTCCGCGACCCAGCCGGTGAGCGCGGCGAGCGACAGGATGTCGTGCCGGTTGTGCTCGAACACCCGGGGCAGCTCGTCCGGCCGCTTCCGTCGCAGGTACTCGAAGTAGACGGTCGGGATCAGCGCGCCCGGCAGATCGTCCTCCCTAGTGAAGCGGAGGACGTTTTCCTCCACCGTGCCGAGGCGGCAGTCGGCGAGGCGACCGCTCCACAGCCGGCGCGCCGGGCCGAGCAGGTCGACGTGGAAGGCTTCGCCGGGGAAGCGGCGGCGGCCGAGCACGAAGCGGGTCTCGAGGAGCGGCAGGTCGAAGCCGGCTCCGTTGTAGGTGACGAAGCCGTCGAACCTCCGGAACGTCTCCTCGAGGACGGTCAGCAGCGCCGGCTCCTCGTCGAGGTCCCGCATGAAGAACTGGCGCACTTCGAACTCGTCGCCGTCGAAGAAGCCGACGCCGACCAGGAACGCGTAGGTGCCGGTGCCGCCCGCGAGCCCGGTGGTCTCGGTGTCGAGGTAGAGGAGGCGGCGCCCTCCGGCGACCGGCTCGCCGCCGCGGCTCAGCAGGGCCAGCGCGGCCGGCGTGGCCTCCCGCGCGGCCAGCAGGGGCTGGGCGCCGTGCCGGTGTCCCACCGGGAAGCGGCGCCGCACGACCAGAAGCCGCCCGCGTTCCGTTTCCTCGACGACGCCGTCGAGCAGCGCTTCGATTGGTGGGCGAGCCGCCGCCCCGGGCGAGGCGGGCGAACTCGAAGTCCGGCTCTTCGCCTCGATGCGGCGGATGATCCGGGTCAGCTCGGTGAGGTCGCGCGCCACGGGAGCGGCGTGGTCAGCGCCCGGGCACGAGGCGCTTGAGAATCCCGAGCGCGACCGGCTTGGCCTGGCGGCCCACCTCGTTCACCGGCCCCACGCACGAGGGGCAGCCGCTCCGGCAGCCGCAGGCCACGAGGGTCTCGAGCCCGCGTGCGAGCAGCTCCGGCAGCACCTCGAAGATCCGCTCGGCCAGCCCGATGCCGCCCGGCTGGTTGTCGTAGAGGTAGATCGTCGGCGTGAAGGTCTCGCCCTGCAGCAGCTGGGCCCGCATGGTCTCGCGCGTCACCACCTGCCCGGCCTGGGACGGCGAGCCGTCGCCGAGCCACGCCCCCACGTCGCGGATGTCGCACAGCAGGAAGATCGGGGCCAGGCTGTGGATGAGATGGGTGAGCGCGCGGAGCCCGTCCACCAGATCGTCGCGGCGCGGCGAGATCTCGGCGAGCAGGCCGGGGTCGAGGGTGAGCCAGGCGCTGGTGGTCTGCATCTCCTGCTGCGGCAGCTCCACCTCGCCCGAGCCCACGTTCTCCAGCGTGCCCATCTTGATCTTCTTGAAGCCGACGACCTTCTCGGCCACCAGCACCTCGCCCTGCTCGGCCAGGAGCCCCGGCGTCTCCTGCCGCCCGAAGCGCTGGAGGATCCACACCCCCTTGGCGCTGATCGCGTCGGTGAAGTAGTCCACCGCCACCCGCTTGACGTAGGCCACCTTCTCCTCGTCCTCGCGGTAGTGGAGCTCCTGCACCTCGAAGGGCTCGCCCTCCAGCATGTAGATCGCCTTCGGGTAGATCATGGCGAAGGCGCTCTTCCAGTCCACCTCCGCGATGATCTGCCTCCGCTTGACCTGGGCCGCGTCGCGCGATGTCGTGTCGATGACCAGGAAGTTGTCGGAGGTGACGGTGCGGAGCGAGATGTGATCGGCCGGGTAGGTCTCCGAGCTCCAGTGGAAATGGGAACCCGCCCGGTGGAGCACGCCTTCCTCTTCGAGCGCCTGGAGATGGCCCGAGACGTCACCGCCGAAGGCCTCGTCGGCCGCGATCGGCAGCTCGAAGGCCGCGCACTTGACGTGGTTGATCAGGATGAAGGGGTTCTCCGGGTTGATCCGCGCGTGCTCGGGCGACGCCCCGAAGAGGTAGTCGGGATGCACGGCCAGGTACTGATCCATGGGCGAGCTGGTGGCTACCATCACCGCGGCCGACTCGCCGCTGCGCCGGCCCGCCCGCCCCGCCTGCTGCCACATGGAGGCGATGGTGCCGGGATACCCCGCGAGCACCGCGACGTCCAGATGCCCGATGTCGATGCCCAGCTCGAGCGCGCTCGTGGAGACCACGCCCAGCACCTCGCCCGAGCGCAGCCCCTGCTCCACCTCGCGCCGCCGCAGCGGCAGGTAGCCGCCCCGGTAGCCGCGCACGATACCGGAGTCGCCGGTCCTGTCCTCGACCCCCTTCTTGATCGAGGCCAGCACCACCTCGGTGGAGAGCCGGCTCTGGCAGAACACGATGGTGGCGACCTTCTGCTTCAGGAAGCGCGTCGCGAGCTTCGATGCCTCGCCGAGGTAGGGCGCGCGGATGCCGAGCTCGGGATTCACCACCGGCGGGTTGTAGACCATGAAGGTCTTCTCGCCGGTGGGCGCCCCGCTCTCGGCGAGCTCGACCACCGTCTCCCCGGTCAGCCGCTGGGCCAGGTCGCCCGGGTTGGCGATGGTGGCGGAGGCCATGATGAACTGCGGGGTCGCCCCGTAGTGGCGGCAGATGCGCTTGAGCCGCCGCAGGACGTTGGCGAGGTGGCTGCCGAAGACGCCGCGGTAGGCGTGCAGCTCGTCGATGACGACGTACTTGAGGTTCTGGAAGAGGTTCACCCACTTGGTGTGGTGCGGCAGGATCCCCGAGTGCAGCATGTCGGGATTGGTCAGCACCAGATTGGCTCGCGCGCGCACCGAGCGGCGCGCGTCCTGCGGCGTGTCGCCGTCGTAGGTGAACATCCGCATGTCGGGCAGGGTCTTCGACAGCTCCATCAGCTCGGCGAGCTGATCCTGCGCGAGCGCCTTGGTGGGGAAGAGGTAGAGCACCCGCGCCTCCGGCTGCTGCACCAGCGCCTGGAGCACGGGCAGGTTGTAGCAGAGCGTCTTGCCGGACGCGGTGGGCGTGACCACCACCAGATGCTCGCCCTTCGCCACCGTGTCGAAGGCCTTCGCCTGGTGGGAGTAGAGCTGCTGCACGCCGCGCGCCTTGAGCGCCTCGACGATGCGGGGATCGAGGGAGGAGGGAAACGGGGCGAAGACGGCCGGCTTGGAGTCGAAGTGCCGAACGGCGGTGATGAGCGGGCCGGTCTCGAGCGACGTCAAGAGCTCATCGAGGAGCTCCCGGATTTGCATGGCTCATCCTATGTTTAGTGAGCGTAAGTTGTCAACTTCCGGCCCCTGTGCCACGCTTGACCCCGTGACGACGGCCCTCCGATTCCTGCCGCCGCTCGCGTGGTCGGCGCTGATCGCGTGGTTCTCGGGCGCGGGCTGGCACGGCGGCGCCACGACGCCGCTCCTCGAGCCCTGGCTGCGCGCGCTCTGGCCCTGGGCTACTCCCGAGCAGATCGCGGGAGCGCACTGGCTCCTGCGCAAGACGGGCCACGTCGTGGAGTACGCGGTGCTGGCCCTGCTCTGGCGCCGCGCCTTCACCGTCCCGGGGGCGCCCGCGCGGTGGCGCCGGCCGCTCGCGCTCACCGCCCTCACCGCCGTGCTCGACGAGGCGCACCAGGCCACCACGCTCACCCGCGAGGGCAGCGTCGCGGACGTGCTGCTCGACGGGGCCGCGGCCGCCGCCGCCCTCCTCGTGGCCACCCGGGGACCCTGGCGTGTTGCGGACGGCCTCGCGTGGATCCTGCTGTGGGCGGCCGCCGCGGGCGGCACCGTGCTCCTCGCGATCGATCTGGCCGCCGCCGCGCCGCCGGGCTGGCTCTGGCTGAGCGTGCCCGCGGCGTGGCTCGCCCTCTGGGTCTGGCGGCGGAGGCGCGCCCGCGCGTGAGCGATCTGCCCCCGTGGCGGCAGGGCGACCTGCCGCACGCGCCCGCCTACAATCCGGTCAACCTCGTCCGGGTCATCGGGCCGGGCGCGATCCTGCTCGGGCTCTCCCTCGGCGCGGGCGACTGGCTGCTGGGCCCGGCCGTCGCGGCGGCGTACGGCCCGAGCCTCCTCTGGATCTGCACGGTCTCGATCCTCTTCCAGGGCGTGCTCAACGCGGAGATGGCGCGCTACACCCTCGCCACCGGCGAGCCCGTGTTCACCGGCTTCATGCGGCAGCGTCCGGGCCCGCGCGTCTGGGCGACCGGCTACGCGCTGCTCCACCTCGCCCAGGTCGCCTGGCCCGGCTGGGCGCTGGCCGGCGGCTCCGCGGTGGCCGCGCTGCTGCTCGGCCGCGTGCCGCGCGCGGACGATCGGACGTCGGTGGTCGCGCTCGGCTATCTCCTCTTCCTCGGCGCGGTGGGCCTCGTGCTCCTGGGCCGGCGCGCCCAGCGCGCGCTCGAGATCGCCGAGGGCATCATGATGGCGTGGATGCTGCTGCTCCTGCTGGCCCTCGCGCTGCTCTTCGTCCCCGCCTCCGCCTGGGCCGCGCTCGCGTGGAGCTTCGCGGGGCGGCCCCTCTGGGAGCCGGGCTTCGTCCCGGCGCCGCTCCCCGCCCGTGCCCTCGACTGGGCGCTGCTCGCCGCCTTCGCGGCCTACTCCGGCGCGGGCGGCACCATCAACGCCATGCTCACCTACTGGCTGCGCGACAAGGGCTTCGGGATGGCGGGCACCGTCGGAGCGCAGCCCACGTTGGTGGGCGACCAGACCATCCTGCTGCCGCGCGAGGGCGCCATCTTCCCGCCCAGCGAGGCGAACCTCGCCAAGTGGCGCGAGTGGTGGCGTTACCTCCGCGCCGACCTCTCCTATCTGTGGACCGCGGCCTGCCTCATCGGCATCGGGCTGCCGGTGCTGCTCGCCCTCGATTCGGTGCCGCCGGGCACCGACATGGGCGGCTTCGGCGCCGGCGCCGTCTTCGCCCGCGAGCTCTCCCGGCGCTACTGGGCCCTGCTCTGGGCGCCGGTACTGCTGACCGCGTTCTGGATCTTCTTCTCGACCCAGGTGGGCATCGTGGAGGCCTTCGCCCGCAACGTGACCGAGATGCTGTGGACGGCGGGCGTGCGGCCCGCGACCGCGGGGGCGGGCTGGGTCTACTACCCGGTGCTCGGGCTCTTCGTGCTGGCGGGCTGTCTCGCCATGACCCTCGCCGATCCGCTCACGCTCATCGTGATCGGCGCGGACGTCGCGGCGCTGAACTTCGCGGTGCTCTCCTTCCACACCCTGCGGCTCAACCGCGCGCTGCTGCCCGAGCCGCTGCGGCCGCCGCTCTGGCGCGAGGCGGTGGTGGCGGTGGGCGGGCTCGGGTTCGCGATCCTGGCCGTCCTCGCGGCCGCGGCCCAGCTCGGGCTGCTCGCCGCGCCCGGCCGCTGAGCTACGCCCGCAAGATGATCCGGCCGTTCACCAGGACCAGCCGCAGGTCGCCGAGCGCCTCGATGCGCTCGGCCGGGTCGCCCGCGACCGCGATCAGGTCCGCCGCGTAGCCGGGCGCGACGCGGCCGAGCGCTTGGCCCAGGCCCAAGCAGTCCGCCGCGGTCGCGGTGGCGGATCGGATGGCCTCGAGCGGGGTCATGCCGTGCTTCACCATCAGCGTGAGCTCGGGCAGCAGGGAGCCGTGGAAGTTGAGCGGCGTGCCCGAGTCGGCGCCCGCGGCGATCCGCACCCCCGCGCGGTGGGCGAGCTGGAAGCTCGCCACGTGCGGCGGCACGACCTGCTCCGACTTGCGCACCATGTACTCGGGAATGCCCGCGGCGAGGCCCCCCGTCGCGATGGCCGCGGGCGCGTTCAGGGTGGGCACCAGGAAGGTGCCGTCGCGCCGCATGTGAGCCACGATCTCCTCGGTGAGGTACACGCCGTGCTCGATCGAGGTGATCCCCGCCGCGATCGCGTCGCTGATGCCCGTCGCGGCCATCGCGTGCGCGGCGGTGCGGCGCCCCGCCTTGCGCGCCTCCTCGATGGCCGCGCGCATCTCCTCGAGCGTGAGCTGGGGCGAGCCGGGCTCCACGCCCGGGGTCATCACCCCGCCGGTGGCGATGATCTTGATCACGTCGGCCCCGGCCTTGAGCTGCTCGCGCACCGCCTTCCGCGCGTCGTCGGGCCCGTCCGCCTCGCGGGCGAGCCAGTGGCCGTGCCCGCCCGTCATGCACACCGGGCGCCCGGCCGCCACGATGCGCGGCCCGTCGATGAGGCCCTCCTGGATGGCGCGCCGCGCCGCGAGCTCCACGTACTCGCGCCCGCCCAGGTCGCGCACCGTGGTGACCCCGGCCAGCGCCGTTTCCCGGGCCCGCAGCAGCGCCTTGAGCGCGGTGAGCGCCACGGGCTCCTCGCGCATCGGCCGCACCGGATCGGCCTCCGCCCCGAAGCACAGATGCACGTGGCAGTTGATCAGGCCGGGCAGGAGCGTGTGGCCGGCCAGGTCCACTCCGTTCCCGCGCGGCGCGCGCGCATCCTCCACCACCGCCGTGATCACGCCCTTCTCCACCACGACCGACCGGCCCCGCACGGGCTCCGCCCCCGTCCCATCGATGATCCGCGCGCCGCTCAGCACCAGAGTCTCGGAGCTAGTCATATGCCTCGTGGGTGATCGCTCGGGTGTCACCGGCTTGATCGTGAGACTCCCGGGTGAACGGGTGGGTGGCGCCGGGGCGCGCGGGGCCGATAACCGCAGAGACGAGCGCGCAGCACGGCTAGACCTTGAGCCGCGGCT
>DATHSW010000297.1:0-6379 GCA_035463855.1 Candidatus Deferrimicrobiaceae bacterium
CTCCACGCCTCGCGGTTCCAGGGATTCACGCCGGGCCCGGTGAAGGCGGCGTTGGGCTGGCGGTAGCCCATCCCGCCCGCCAGCTCCACCATCGCGAGCTTTGCGCAGAGCACGGCGCCCGCGTCTTCCAGCCTGAGCACCGCGGTCGCGTCGAAGTCGAAGCAGCGATCCTTGAAAGGCGCGGCGCCCCACGTGGTCGGGATGCCGCCGGAGGTCGCGAGCAGGTCCTTGGCGCCGTACGGGATGCCGTGCAGGGGCCCGCGGTAGCGGCCGGCCGCGATCTCGGCCTCCGCGCGGCGCGCCTGCTCGAGCGCGCGGGCCCGCGTGATCGTGACCACCGCGTTGTAGCGCGGGCCGAGGCGCTCGAGCCGGTCGAGGAAGGTCTCGGCCAGCGCGACCGGGGAGAGGCGGCGCGCCCGGATACCGTCCGCGAGCTGCCGCAGCGGGGTGAAGACCACGTCCTCGGTCATCACGGCTCCGCGCGAGAGGCCGCGAAGGGCTGGGCCGGCTCGTCGGCGTTGGCGAGGCGCACCGCGCGGAGGGCCCGCGCGGCCTGCACGATGCCCTCGATCGCGGTGCGCACGCCCGCCAGCTGCTCGGCGTCCAGGCGACCGCCGTAGCGCTCGCGCACCAGCGCGAGCAGCGTGTCCACCTCCGCCCGCACCGCTTCGGCTGGGTTCATGGCGCCCGCATTCTAGCGTGACCGCCACGACGCGGCAAAGCACGCGGCTTGGCAACGGCCGCGCGGGGGGCTAAGATCGCGGGGTCTCTCACCGAACCCCGGAGGGAATCGAGATGGCCAAGCGAATGCTCTTCATCGGCGCGGGCGCGATCGGCAGCTACCTCGGCGCGTTCCTCACGCGGGCCGGACACGACGTGACCCTGGTGGACCCGTGGCCCGAGCAGGTCGAGACGCTGCGCAGGCAGGGCATCGCGGTGACCGGCCCCCACGATCCCTTCGAGGCCAAGCCTGTCGCGCTCCACGTGCACGAGCTGCAGCGCCACGGCGCCGACTTCGACATCGCGTTCATCGCCATGAAGGCCTACGACACCGCGTGGGCCACCTGGATGGCCCTGCCCCACGTCACGCCCGAAGGCTACGTGGTGTCCGCCCAGAACTGCTGGAACGACCCCATCGTGGCGGGCATCGCGGGCGCGGAGCGCTCGGTCGGGCTCATCATGTCCAAGATCGGGGTGGCGCTCTGGAAGCCGGGCCAGGTCGAGCGCGGCATGGAAAAGGGTCAGGGCGCCGGGCACGACGTCTTCCGCGCGGGCGAGCACGATGGGCGCATCACCGAGCGGGTCACCGAGCTGGCCCGGATCATGAGCGTGGTGGACGGGGCGCGGCCCACCGACAACCTGTGGGGCGAGCGCTGGTCGAAGCTCTGCGCGAACTGCATGGGCAATCCGGTCCAGGCCATGACCGGGCTCGGCTCCATCGAGATCGCCGGGCAGGCGCGCGGGCGCGAGATCACCATCCGGCTCGCCCAGGAGTCCGCCGCGGTGGGGCTCAAGCTCGGCTACCGCATCCCCAAGTTCAACGGCCGCGAGGCCGAGCAGTGGGCGCAGGCCGGCCGGCCCGACGTCTACCAGGAGATCGACGCCGGCCTGGTCCCCAAGGAGGGCGCGGGCCGCAACTGGCGCGCCTCCATGGCCCAGGACGTCATCAAGGGGCGCCGCAGCGAGATCGACTACATGAACGGCCTCGTGGTGGACAAGGGCCGCGAGGTGGGCGTGCCGACGCCGGTGTCCGCCGCGGTGGTGGCGCTGATGCGGGAGATCGACGCGGGAACCCGCAAGCCGTCGCCGCTGCACATCGAGGAAGCGCTCAAGCGCGCAGGCGCCTGACCCGGCGCCCGCTCAGCGGATCGGCGGCAGCTCGCTGACCCGGAGGTTGCTGAAGAGGACTTCCATCCCCCGCTGATCCACGTACAGGCCCAGGGTGCCGCCGGCCTCCGCGGGCAGCTCCGCGGTCGCCACCGGTCGGCCGTTGACGTAGGCCACGATGGACCGCTCGCGCAGCTCCACCGCCAGGGTGTTCGGGGCGCCGTACTCGGTCTTGACGCTGCGGCTGAATGTGGGCGGCACCGGATAGCTCCACTTCCCGCCGCCCCAGCTGGACACGCGGTAGGTCCCGTTGGCGGTGAGCCCGAACGTGGCAAAGGTGCGATTGTCGGGGCCGCCGCGGCTGGCGAACATGATCCCGAACGGGTTCTCGCGCGACCCCTTGCGCAGGCGGGCGGTGACCTCGATACGCACGCGGGCCGGGAAGACCTCGGGCCGCACCGGGGGGAGAAGGCAGGACACCGCGAGCGACGCCGCCACGTTCTCGACGACGAAGCCCCCGTCGGCGTAGGACGACCGGCAGATCGTGCCGGTGCTGGCGGACCAGTTGCGGGCGGCGCGGAGATCGTCGTCGAAGAGCACGCGGGGACCGGCGCCGATGACCGTGCGCGGCTCGGTCTGCGGGGCGCAGGCGGTGGCGACGAGCGCCAGGGCCAGCGTCAGGACGAGCCGCGACATCGATCGCCTCCCAGGATCGTGAGGGGTGAGCACTTCTGGCCGTGGGTCACCTCATCTTTTACACTACACCGGGTTCAAACGACAACGGCGGGGGTGACCCATGCGCGGCATCGTCTTCACCGGCAACCGGTAGGAGGCTCATCGTGGCCGACGTCAAGATCCTCGGCATTCCCGGGAGCCTGCGCCGGGCGTCCTTCAACCGCTTCACCCTGGAGGCGGCCCGCTGGCTCCTCCCGGAGGGCGCCACGCTGGACATCTGCGGGCTCGAAGACATCCCGCCGTACAACCAGGACCACGAGAAGCAGCCGCCGGCGCGGGTGGTGGAGCTCAAGGCGCGGGTGCGGGCGGCGGACGCCATCCTCTTCGCCACGCCCGAGTACAACTACTCGGTGCCGGGCGTGCTGAAGAACGCGATCGACTGGGCCTCGCGCCCCTACGGCGACAGCGCGTGGCAGGGCAAGCCGGTGGCCGTGATGGGCGCCTCGGTGGGCATGCTGGGCAGCGCGCGCGCCCAGTACCACCTGCGCCAGTCCTTCGTCTTCCTCAACATGCACCCGGTCAACCAGCCGGAGGTGCTGATCGCCAACGCGGCCCAGCGCTTCAACGAGCGCGGCGAGCTGACCGACGAGACCTCCCGCGAGCTGATCCGCAGGCTGCTGGCCGAGCTGGTGAGCTGGACGAAGCGGCTGCAGGGCTAGACCTGCTGCCAGCCGCCGTCCTTGAGCGAGCGCAGCACCGCGTCCAGCACGAGCTGGGCGGCGACCCCGTCCTCGAGCGAGGGGGACGGGTTCTCGCCCTTGCGGATCCCGTCCAGGAGCCGTTTCACCAGCGGCGCGATGGTGGCCTTGCCGGTCACCTCCATCTGGTCGCCTTCCCCGGCCGAGCGCGGCAGCCCCGCGGTCACCGGCACCGGCTGGAGCGTGCCGCTGGCGCCCGCCGCGCGCAGCTCGCCCACGTACCACTTCGCCTTCTCCCGATCCACGCGGTAGACGAGCGCGCCCTGGCTGCCGTAGGCCTCGAGGAACTGCTCGTTCGCTCCCCGCGCGGCGCGGCTCACCGAGAGCGTCACCTGCCCGCCGGAGGCCAGCTCGCCCAGGACGCTGCAGAAGTCCTCCGCGTCGGTGGGCTTGCCGCCCGGCGCGGTCCGGGTGGGATAGGCCACCCCCGCCTGCGCGGACACGCGCGCGAACTCGCCGAAGTTCCAGCGGACCATGTCGATCAGGTGCACGCCCATGTCACCCATCGCGCCGTGGCCGGCCTGGGCGCGGTCCATGCGCCACGTCGAGGGCGCCGCCTCGTCGGCCCAGCGCGCCCCGAGCCAGCGGCCCGTCGCGTGGAAGAGCCGGCCCACGCCCCCTTCCTCCACCAGCGAGTGGAAGCGCTGCATCGCCGGGATGAAGCGCCAGTTGAACGACGTCATGGCCACGCGCTGCGCCCGCCGGGCCGCCTCGACCATGTCGCGGCCCTCGGCCGCGGTCATGGCCAGCGGCTTCTCGCACAGCACGTGCGCGCCCTGCTCGAGCGCGCGCAGCGCGATCTCGCGATGCAGGTTGGGCGGCGAGGCGATCACCACGATGTCGGGCTTGGCCTCCTCGAGCATGTCCTGCCACCGCTCGAACACGCCGGGCACCTTGTAGCGCGCGGCCACCGCGCGGGCCGTCTCCTGATTGCGCTGGCAGACCGCCACCACCTCGCAGCCGTTGGCCTGAAACGCCGGAATATGGGCGCGGCCGAAGCCGAGCCCGACGATCCCCACGCGATGCTTCTTCCGAGCCATGCCTCGTCGATCCTTTCGGCGGTTTCCCTTCACCCGCGGATTGAGTTAGAGTCGGCCCCATCCTAACAGCAGGCCAGAGGAGGCCCCAATGAAGGCGGTCGCCGCCGTTGCCGAGATCCTGAAGCGCGAAGGTACCACCTTTCTGATCGGCTATCCCGTGAACCCGATCATCGAGGCGGCCGCCCAGGCCGACATCCGCACCATCATCGTGCGCCAGGAGCGCACCGGGCTGCACATGGCCGACGCGGTGAGCCGCATCACCTCCGGCCAGAAGATCGGCGTGTTCACCATGCAGCACGGGCCCGGGTCGGAGAACGCCTTCGGCGGGGTGGCCCAGGCCTACGGCGACTCGGTGCCGATCGTGGTGCTGCCCGGCGGCTACCCGCGCCGCATCACCAACATCCCGCCCAACTTCAACTCGTTCATCAACTACCGCAACATCACCAAGTGGTGCGAGCAGGTCACGCTGGGCGACGCGGTGCCCGACGCGATGCGGCGGGCCTTCACCCAGGTGAAGAACGGCCGCCCGCGGCCGGTCCTGGTGGAGATCCCCGTCGACGTCTACCAGGAGGAAGTGCCCGAGCCGCTCAACTACAAGGTGACGCCGCGCACACGGATCGCCCCGGATCCGGACGCGGTCACCGAGGCCGCGCGCATCCTGGTGGAGGCCGAGCGGCCGGTGATCTACGCGGGCCAGGGCGTGCACTACGCGCGCGCGTGGCAGCAGCTCCGCGAGCTGGCCGAGCTGCTGGAGGCCCCGGTCACCACCAGCCTCGAGGGCAAGAGCGCGTTCCCGGAGAACCACCCGCTGTCGCTGGGCTCGGGCGGTCGCTCCATCCCGAAGACGGTGTTCGAGTTCCTCAAGAACTCGGACGTGATCTTCGGCATCGGCTGCAGCTTCTCCACCACGAACTACGGCGTGACGATGCCGAAGGGCAAGACCATCGTCCATTCCACCATCGACGTCGCCGATCTCAACAAGGACATCGTGGCCGAGCACGCGGTGATCGGCGACGCGGGCCTCGTGCTCGAGGCGCTGCTCGCCGAGGTGCGCGATCGCCTGAAGGGCAAGCCGCGCGGCCGCCGGGCCGAGGTGACCAAGCAGATCGCGACCATGAAGGG
The DNA here is from genome assembly GCA_035463855.1 of Candidatus Deferrimicrobiaceae bacterium. Taxonomy (GTDB): domain Bacteria; phylum Methylomirabilota; class Methylomirabilia; order Rokubacteriales; family CSP1-6; genus CAMLFJ01. The sequence goes on from DATHSW010000297.1 coordinate 5,423, forward strand.
CGAGTGGCTCGCCCAGTGGATGCCCAAGCTCACCGCCAACGACAAGCCGCTCTCACCCTACCGGGTGATCTGGGACCTCCTGCACACGGTGGACGTGCCGAACACGATCATCACCCACGACGCGGGGAGCCCGCGCGACCAGCTCTCGCCCTTCTGGGAGTGCACGACGCCGCTCTCCTACATCGGGTGGGGGAAGACCACCCAGCTCGGCTACGGGCTCGGGCTGGCCATGGGCGCCAAGCTGGCCCGGCCCGACAAGCTGTGCGTGAACGTGTGGGGTGACGCCGCCATCGGCTTCACCGGCATGGACTTCGAGACCGCGGTGCGGGAGCGCATCCCGATCCTGTCCGTGCTGCTGAACAACTTCTCGATGGCCATCGAGCTGCCCATCATGAAGGTGGCGACCGAGAAGTACCGCTCCACCGACATCTCGGGGAACTACGCCGACATGGCCAAGGCCTTCGGCGGCTACGGGGAGCGCGTGACGGATCCGTCGGAGATCGTGCCGGCCGTCCGGCGCGCGATCAAGAAGACGGAGGACGGCGTGCCGGCGCTTCTCGAGTTCATCACGGAGAAGGCCGAGGACTTCTCGATCCACTAGGGCGCGGCGCGAGCCTCCGTGGCGGGCGACTCCTCGACCTTCGGGTCGGTCGCGCTCGGTCTCGCCTCGGCGGCGAGCTGGGGCGCCGGGGACTTCAGTGGCGGGCTGGCCAGCCGGCGGGCTCCCGCCACGGGCGTGGTCGTCGCCTCGCAGGGTGTCGGCATCGTGTTACTCGTCGCCCTCGCGGCGGTGACCGGGGAGGCGACCCCGACCCCAGGTCAGCTCGGGTGGGCGGCGCTCGCCGGCGCCAACGGGGCGTTCGGCCTGCTCGCGCTCTATTCCGCGCTCGCCTCCGGGCGCATGGGGATCGCGGCGCCGGTGTCGGGTGTCGTGGGGGCCGTCGTGCCCGTGCTGAC
>DATHSW010000298.1:0-10292 GCA_035463855.1 Candidatus Deferrimicrobiaceae bacterium
CGTCGTCGGGCCGTCCCGCGAGGAAGCGGGCTGCCTGGACATTCACGCGTTCCGCTCGGCCCGCGACCCGCGCCTCTTCTACATCCACTCCCGCTGGGTGGACGAAACGGCATTCGACCATCACGCGGGCCTGCCGCACACGACGCGGTTCATCGAACGCGTGCAGACCCTGATCGATCACCCGCTCGAGGTGACCCGGGCCCGCCTCGTGGGCTGATCGGGCGCGCGGCGGCCGACTAGGGCTCGGCCCGCCCCTTCGTGGCGAACTGGCGCTCGTAGAGGCCGCGCAGCTCATCCAGCGTGGTGGCCTGGCCGGGCGCCTTGTCCTCCCGGATGCGCGCGATCCGGGCGAAGCGGAGCGCGAAGCCGGAGGGGTAGGTCGGGCTCTTCTGGATCTCGTTGTACTCCACCTCGACCATCACCTCCGGGCGCACCCGCACCGTGTAGCCGTCGTCGGCGGTGGCCAGCGCGCGCAGGCGCGCGGTCATCTCGATGAACTCGCGGTCGGTGAGCCCCTTGAAGGTCTTGCCGACCTCCGCCCAGCCTTCGCCGTCGCGCACCGCCAGGTGGTAGTTCGAGAGCCAGCCGGCGCGGCGGCCGGAGCCGCGGTCGGCGGCCACGATCACGCAATCCACGCTCTGCGCGGCTTTCAGCTTGAACCAGCGCTTGCCGCGGCCGCCCGGCTCGTATGGGCTCCGCGGGTCCTTGGCCATCACGCCCTCGTGCCCGGCGGCCAGGGCGCGGGCCATCATCATCTCTCCCTCCGCGGCGGTGGTGATCATCACGCGCTCGGCGAGCCACCGCCCGCCGGTCACGCGCTCGAGCTCCGCCCATCGCTTCGCATAGGGCTCGTCCAGCAGCGCGCGGCCGTCGGCCATCAGGCAATCGAAGAGGTGCAGCGAGAGGGGCAGCTCCGCCGCCGCCGCCGCCACCCCGCGCACGCGGCGGAAGCGGCGCATCAGCTCCTGGAAGGGCAGCGGGCGGCCCGCCCGGTCGAGGACCACGACCTCGCCGTCCAGGATGTACGGCGCGCCGGAGAGATCGCGGGCGAGGGCCACGATGTCGGGCAGGCTGCGGGTGACGTCGGACAGGCGCCGGCTCCAGATGGCCACCCGGTCGCCGTCGCGGTGGAGCTGGATGCGCGCGCCATCGTACTTGTACTCGATCGCGGAGAGGCCGCCGTGGGCGGCCAGCGCCTCCCCCATGTCGCCCGCGATCTCGGCCAGCATCGGCAGGAGCGGCACGAAGACCCGCGGCGCCGCGGCGGCCAGGGCCTCCGCGCCCTGGCCCAGCGCGAGCGCCGCCACCGCGGTGAGGTCACCGGTCACGAGGGCGGCGCGCCGCACCGCCGCCGGGGCCGCCCCGGCCGCCTCCGCGATAGCCTCGAGCACGAGGCCCTCGGAGAAGCCCATGCGCATCTCGCCGTAGATCACGCGCTGGAGCAGGTCGCGCTCCTCCGCGGTCGCCCGCGCGACCAGCTCGCGGAGCCGCCCGTCGCGGAGCCGGCGGGCGCCCGGCCCGGAGGCCTCGGCCACGGCGGCGAAGGCCTCGGCCACGTCCGCGAGCGTGAGCCCAACCCTCTCCCCTTCGGGGAGAGGGCAGGGTGAGGGGGTCGCCGGCGCAGGCAGGCCGCGCACGTTGAGCACGCGCGGATCCGAGGCGGGGAAGGCGCGGCCGCTCAGATACGTGACGGCGCGCGGCAGGTCCTCGGGCGAGAGGCCGCGGAGATACTCGGCGACGAGCCGCCGCTTCTCGAGCCGGCCCGGGCTCGCGGCGACTTGGGCGCGCAACGCCGCGAGGTCCGATAGCAGGGCCATGCGCGCATTATCACCCTGGCCACCAGGCCCCTCGGCCACCAGGCCCCTCACCCTGCCCTCTCAGCGCGAGGCCGAGATAGGTGCGGGCCGGTCAATAGCCGATCGCGGCGCCGTCGCTCCGCGGGTCGGCCCCGCCCACCCGCGCGCCGCTCTCCGGATCGATCGTGATGCCGTGGGCGTGGCCGGCGAGCTCGTTCCACGCCTCCCACCGATTGATCGCGTGGCCGCGCCGCGCCAGCTCGGCGAGCGTGGCCGGCGCGAACCGGCCCTCCAGGTTCAGCAGCTCGCGCACGTCGCCCAGCGCGAAGCGGCCCGCGAGCCAGCGGGGCGCCTCGACGGCCCGCTGGATGTCGAGCCCGTAGTCGATCAGCGCGGTGTAGACCTGGAGATGGATCTGCGGCTGCCCGTCCGCGCCCATGCAGCCCACCACCTGCCAGAGCCGCCCGTCCTTGAAGGCGAGCGAGGCGATCAAGGTGTGCAGCGGCCGCTTGCCGGGCTCGAGGCGGTTGGGATGCGCGGGATCCAGCGAGAAGTAGGCGCCCCGGTTCTGGAGCACGACGCCGGTGTCGCCTGCCACCACGCCCGACCCGAAGCCGAAGTAGAGGCTCTGGATCAGCGACGCGGCGTTGCCCTGGGCGTCCACCGCCGCGACGTAGACCGTGTCGCCGGTCAGGCTGCCGCTCGACGGGACGCGATCCCACGCCAGCGCGTGCTCCCGATCCATGAGGGCCCGGCGCTCGTCCGCGTACGCCCGCGACAGCAGCCGCTCCACCGGCACCGGTGAGAAGTCCGGATCGGCGAGGAGCCGGTCGCGGTCGTGGAAGGCGATCTGCTTGGCCTGGACCAGCAGATGCACGTGGTCCGGCCCCAGGAACGGCAGCGCGTCCAACTCCCAGGGCTCGAGCAGGCGCAGGGCCTGCAGGACCGCCACGCCCTGGCTCGGCGGCGGCGTCTCGTGGATGGTGACGCCGCGATAGGTGACGCGGAGGGACTCGCCCCACGTCGAGCGCTGCGCGGCCAGATCACGCTCGGAGAAGAAGCCGCCGTGCTCGCGCGCGTGCCGCGCCATCTCCCGCGCGGTCTCCCCTTCGTAGAACCCGGCCCGGCCCTCGGCCAGCCGCTCGAGCGTCCGCGCGAGATCCGGATTGGTGAGCCGCCGGCCCGCCGGCGGGCGCGTCCCGCCCGCCAGGAAGATGCGCGCGGCCGCCGGGTCGGCCGCGAGGACGTCGGCCGAGCGCTCGATCCACTGCGCCAGCCGCGCGGTGATCGGAAACCCGTCGCGCGCGTAGCCCACCGCGGCGGCCAGGTCGGTCGCGAGCGGGAGCCGGCCGTGGGCGGCGTGCGCCTGGCACCAGCCGTCCACGGCGCCGGGCACGGTCAGGGTGGCGGGCACGATCCCGCGGACGGGGATCTCCCGCAGCCCGCGGGCCGAGAACCATTCGATGGTGGCGGCGGCCGCCGCCCGGCCCGCCGCCTCGAGCGAGCGCACGGCGCCGGTGCGCGCATCGTGGATGAGCCAGAAGGCGTCGCCCCCGAGGCTGGTCATGTGGGGGTAGACGACGCAGAGGACGGAGGCGGCCGCGATCGCCGCGTCCACCGCCGAGCCGCCCGCTTGCAAGATGGCGACGCCCGCCTGGGAGGCGAGCGCGTGGGGAGAGGTGACCATGCCGCGGTAGGCGAGCGTGGCCGGCCGGCCGGGGTCGAGGATCACGCGAGCCGCAGCTCCATCCAGACGTCGGCCCGCGGATTGCGGTTGTAGTCGGCGATCTCCTCGAACCCGTAGCTGCGATACAGCCTCACCGCGGCTTCCAGCCGGCGCTCGCTGTCCAGGCGCAGCACGCGACCGCCCAGCGCCCGCGCCTCCTCGAGGCAGCGGTCCATCAGCCGCCGCGCGAGCCCGCTCCCGCGGCAGGCGGGGCGCAGCCACATGCGCTTGAGCTCGGCCACGCCCGGCGCCAGCCGGCGCACCGCCGCGGTCCCCACCACCTGGCCCGCGGGGTCCACCACGACCAGCATCACGCCGGCGACCCCGTCGTACTCGCCCCGCCAGTTCGCCACGTCGTGGTCGAGCCCGGACGGGTCCAGCTCCTCGCCCAGGAACGCGAGATAGGCGGCGAGCTCGCGGGTGACCCCGTCGTGATCGGCCGGGGCCGCGCGACGCACCTGGTAGTCGCCGGCCCCCGGAGCCGGGCTACCGCTTCCGGGCATGGGAGGCGAGACCGCGCTCCCAGAGGTACTCGGTCTCGCCCAGATGCTTGCCGACCCAGCGAGAGAGCACGAAGAGCAGGTCGCTCAGCCGGTTCACGTACTTGAGCGGCCACTCGCCGAGGTCCTCCACGCGGGAGAGCGCGAGCACGCACCGCTCGGCGCGCCGGCACACCGTGCGGGCCTGGTGGAGGAAGCCGCCCACGCGCCCGCCGCCCGGGAGCACGAACGACTTGAGCGGGGTGAGATCCTTCTGGCACTCGTCGATCAGCCGCTCGAGTGCGGTCACCTGGGCCGCGCCGACCCGGAACATGCCCTCGTAGAACGACTCGCGCGGAGTCGCCAGCTCGCTGCCCAAGTCGAAGAGCTCGTTCTGCAGGCCGCGCAGCACCCCGTCGAGCCAGCGGTACTTCTTGCCGCGCCTGACCTGGGGGGCGTTGAAGGCGCGCGCCAGCCCGATGATCGAGTTCAGCTCGTCGATGGTGCCGTAGGCTTCGATGCGCGGCGAGTCCTTGGCGACGCGGCGCCCGCCGACCAGCGCGGTCTCGCCGGCGTCACCGGTGCGGGTGTAGACGCGGGTGATGCGGACGGGCATGACGGCTCCTCCCGCGCCGAGGCTAGCACAGGTGCTAGACTCCGGCCATGAGCGACTGGCGCGACAACCTCATCACCTCCGCGGAGGGCATCGCGCGCGTGCTGCGCGAGAACAAGCGCATCGCGGTGCTGGGGATCAAGACGGAGGCGCAGCGCGATCAGCCCGCCTTCTACGTGCCCGAGTACATGGCGCGGGCCGGCTATGACATCGTGCCGGTACCGGTCTACTACCCGGAGGTCACCGAGATCCTGGGCCGCCCCGTCTACCGCACGGTGAGCGCGGTGCCCCCGCCGGTCGAGATGGTCAACGTGTTCCGGCGCCCGCGCGACATTCCTCCACACGTGGACGACATCCTCGCCGCGCGGCCCCGGGTGGTGTGGCTGCAGCTCGGCATCCGCCACGACGAAGCCGCCGAGCGCTTCGCGAAGGCGGGCATCCAGGTCGTCCAGGACCGCTGCCTGCTCGTCGAGCACCGCCGCCGGTAGCTCGGCAGAGGATGGTCTCAGCCGGCGCGGAGCGTGTCGAGGGCCCGCGTCGCGTCCTGCAGCTCCGAATCGGTCAGTGCCGCGGCGCCGAACCGGGCCCGCTCGTAGTGATGGGTCAGGCGCGAGAACGCGCTGCCGCGCTCCGGCGACGCCACGGCCACCCGCGCCGCGAACTGCCGCGCGGTCTCCGCCGGGTCGGGCGCGAGGCCGCGGCGGGCCAGGAGCCGGAGCGCCCGCGCGTAGAAGGCGGGCATCGCCGCCGCCGGGCCCGACCGGCGCCGCACCGGGCCGTGCCGCCCGAGCCACCACAGCAGCGCCACGCCGAGCGCGAGGCCGACACCGGCCCCGACGGCCGGGCTCACCCGCCAGTCGCGCGGCCACGTCAGCGCCACCCGAACGTCGGTCGCCTGGCGATGGACCGAGGCCGCGAGCTGCACCTGGTCGCGCAGGCTCCAGTTGACCACGTAGCGATACCAGCGCATGCGGGCGGCGTCGAGGTAGAGCGCAAGGGGCCCCGGCACCGCCTCCGCCGTCGGCTCGCCGCGCGGGGAGGGGTCGAAGGCGACCCAGCCGCGGCCCTCGAGGTGGACCTCGACCCAGGCGTGGGCGTCGCTCAGCCGGACCATGAAGTAGCGGCCGTACGGGTTCCACTCCCCGTGCTGGAAGCCCGCCACCACCCGGCTCGGCACGCCCACGCTCCGGAGCATCACCGCCATCGCCGCCGCGAAGTACTCGCAGTTGCCGGAGCGGCGGACGAACAGGAAGTCCTCGAGCGGCGCCAGCGCGCTCTCTCGTTTGAGGTTGAGCGTGTAGCGATAGTGGGCGCTCAGGTGCGCGCTGACGCGCTCGGCCGCCGTCTCCGCGTCGGGCGCGCCCACGGTCACCTCGCGGGCGAGACGGCCGATCTCGGGCGGCAGGGCCGGGACCTGCAGGTACCGCGCGCGCTCGTCCGCGGTCAGCGGCCGGACCCACCGGCGGGCGGCCCCGCGCGGCCGGCCCGGCCCCTCCACCTCGGACTCGACCACGTAGTGCAGGCGCGCGGCCGCGCTCGACACCGAGAGGCCGCCCATGTCGTCGGCCACGAGCAGGGGCGCGCGCATCTCGAGCCGGAGCGCGCGCGGGGCCGCGAACACCGCCTCGGTGCCCATGGGCTCGAGATAGATCTCCTGCCGCACCACCAGCCCCGTCCCGCGCGGCAGGCCGAGCGCGAAGTCCCCCGCCCCGGTCCGGCGCAGGTACTGCCGGGGCGCCGCCCCGCTCGACCACGTGCGCCCGTCGAACTGGTCGAACGCCACCCCGCGCCAGCGCAGCCCGGGCAGCGTCGCCGGATCGGGGCCCGGCTCCGAGAGGTAGACGCGCATGATCACGCTGTGATCGCTCTCGATGTCGCCGAAGCTGCCCAGGTCCACGCGGTCCGAGAACCCGGTGACCATGCGCCCGAGCTGGGCCCGCAGCGGCAGGGCCGCCTGTCCGACCCGCGGGATGACGAAGAAGAGGCCGGCCGCGAGCGCGAACGTGATCGCGGCCGCCACGAGGCTCACCTGCGTGAGCGGCCCGCGGAAGAACACCCGCCGGGCGGGGGTGGTGACCGCCCCGGGACGGCCCGCCTGCTCCAGCTCGGTCACCACGTGGTTGAGGATCAGCATCCAGGTGCCGAGCAGGAGAAACACGACGAAGACGAAGAGGAAGCTCACGCTGAAGCTGATCGACGCGGCGGCCACCAGCATGAAGAACGACAGCAGCCCGGCGTCGCGCAGGTCCCGCAAGCCGCGGCGCGCGAAGAGGCGCAGCAGGATCAGGAACAGCAGGAGATGGACCATGCCGTCCAGCAGCGAGTAGGCGAGATAGAAGAAATCGACCGCGATGGCCACCGCGGCGGCGGCCACGAGGCCGTAGCCCAGGACCGGGCGCACCGCGCCGCGCTCGCGCGCCCGCTCGTGCCCCCAGCTCACCAGGATCGCCAGCACCACCAGCCCCGCCCCGAGCGGACCGATCAGGTTCGCGCCGTACAGCGCGGCCACCCCCGTGCACACCATCAGGTAGGTGACCAGCCGGAGGGCGAGGAGGGCCGGCATGTCAGGCCAGCGTGATCCGGATCTCGCGCAGGGGACGGCCGGACCGCCCCGCCTCGGACGCGCCGGCCGCCTCCGGGGCGGGGCCCGGCGCCTCCGGGTCGTACAGCGCGAGCGCGGTGAGCACCCGGCGGAGATGCGGGCGGCCGTGGCCGAGCGGCACCGCGCAGTCCGCGCCGGCCAGCTCCACGCCCGCCCCCGCGCGGATCAGGGCGACCGCGAGCGAGGCCGCCTCCGACAGCCCCCGCTCGAGCGCCGGCGTGCCGCGCCGTCCCCGGCCCACCAGCACGAGCCGGGTATTCTGGCTCGTGTCGGCTTCGAGCTCGCGCACCATGAGCGCTTCCGTCTTGGCGCTGCTGCGCCAGTGGATGAAGCGCGGGTCGTCGCCCGATCGGTAGCCGCGCAGGTTGTAGAGATCGGTGCCGCGGCCGCGGCGCCGTGCCGCCGCGTCGCCGCTCTCGCCCTGCTGGCGGAGGGACTCGGCGGCGACCGGCCGCACCGCGGGGAACACCAGCACCTCGTCGGTGAGCGCGGGCCGCCCCGCCTTGACGAAGAGCCCGAAGGGAAAGCGCGTGGTGAGGCGCACCCCGGTGAGCCGGTGGCGGCCGCGCCGGGGCGGCGTCTCCTCCCAGGTGGCGAGCCGCTCGGCGCCCGCCTCTATCCGACGAACGTAGATGAAGCGCGAGCCGGACTCGAGCGCGCGCGCTTCCGGCGCGAGCAGCTCCAGCGTCACCGAGTACGAGGTCAGCCAGCGCTTGCGGTTGGCGATCGCGGCGCCGAGGAGCGCGGGCTGGCCCGCGTAGACCTCGTCGGGCGTGATCCCGGTGAGGTGGACACCGCGCATGCTCTGCTCGGAGAGGATGCCCGAGACCACGATGAGGGCCAGCAAGGCCGAGACCAGCAGGTAGAGCAGGTTGTTGCCGGTGTTGATCGCGGCCACGCCCAGTCCCACCGCCACGAGCAGGCACCACCAGCCGTCCCGGGTAGGCTTGATGGTCCGGCGCGGATGGAGCAGGCGCCAGAGCGCGGCCCCGAGCAGCTTCACCCCCGCGCTACCTCGGGACGGGAACGTCCTGCAGGATGGCGGTGACCGCGGCCTCGCCGTCCATCCCGCCCGCGGCGGAGCCCGCGAGCGAGCCCTTCACGATCACGCGGTGGGCGAGGGCGGGCACCGCGAGGCCCTTGATGTCGTCGGGCAGCAGGTAGTCGCGCCCGTCCGCGAGCGCGCGGGCGCGGGCGGCGCGCAGCAGGGCGAGCGAGCCGCGCGGGCTGACGCCCAGCGCGAGCAGCGGCGAGCGCCGCGTGGCGGTGACCAGCGCCACCAGGTAGTCGAGGACGGACTCCTCCGCCCGCACCCGCTCCGCGGCCTCCTGCAGCACCAGCACCTCGTCCGCCTCGACCACCGCCCCGAGGGTGGCCGGCACCGCCTCGCCGCGCAGGACTGCCTTCTCGTCGGCGGCCTCCGGATAGCCGATGCGGATGCGCAGCAGGAAGCGGTCGAGCTGCGATTCGGGCAGCGGGAAGGTGCCCTCGTACTCGCGCGGGTTCTGGGTCGCCAGCACCATGAACGGGCGCGGCAGCGGATAGGTCGAGTGGTCCAGCGAGACCTGGGCCTCGTTCATGGCCTCGAGCAGCGCGGACTGCGTCTTGGGAGTCGTGCGGTTGATCTCGTCGGCGAGCACGATGTTGGTGAAGAGCGGACCCGGCTTGAAGACGAACTCGCCGTGCTTGGGCTCCCACACCGAGACGCCCAGCACGTCGGAGGGCAGCATGTCGGAGGTGAACTGGATGCGCTGGAACGAGGCGCCGATCGAGCGGGCCAGCCCCGCGGCCAGCGTGGTCTTGCCCACCCCGGGCACGTCCTCGATCAGCAGGTGCCCCCGGGCCACGAGGCCGATCACGGCCAGCCGCACCACCTCCGGCTTGCCGACCAGCGCGCGGCCGACGTTTTCCTCGAGACGGCGGATGGTTTCCGTCGAGCCGCCCATAGGATTCCACTATACCGTACGCGGATTTTTCGGCCGCCGCGCGGTCCCTGGCCGGGGCGGGCGGTATCGGCTACACTGAGCGGCGCGATGGCCCTCGAACCGCTCCCCCCGCCCCGCTGGCCCCGCGACGCGCGCGCGGCCTGCGCCTTCACCTTCGATCTCGACGCGGAGACGCTCTGGATGGCCCGCGGCATTCACGAGCCGGTCACGCTCTCGCAGGGGCGGTTCGGTCCGGTGGACGCGCTGCCGCGCATCCTGGCCCTGCTGCGCCAGCACGACATCCGCGCCTCGTTCTTCATCCCGGCCTGGACCGCCGAGCACTATCCCGAGGCGGTGCGGGCCATCGCGGACGGGGGCCACGAGATCGGCTGTCACGGCGACGAGCACGAGCGGGTGAGCGAGCTGTCGCCCGATCGCGAGGAGGCCATCCTGGTCAAGAGCGTCGAGGTGCTCACGCGGCTCGGGGGCACGCGGCCGGCCGGCTACCGCGCGCCCGCGTGGCAGCTCTCGAGCGCGACGCTCGGCCTCCTCGCCAAGCACGGCTTCGACTACTCGTCGAACATGATGGATCGCCTCGTGCCCTACCTGCACCCGGCCCAAGGCGGCCGCGCCCTCGTGGAGATCCCGGTCTCGTGGGTGCTCGACGACGCGCCGTTCTTCATGTTCACCGGGCAGCGCAGCATCCAGGCGCCGGGCCCGGTGCTGCAGGGCTGGCTCACCGAGTTCGAGGGCATCACGGAGGCGCGGGGGGTGACCAACTTCACCTTCCACCCGCAGATCATCGGGCGGCCGTCACGCCTGGCCTGCCTCCGCGAGCTGATGGAGCACGTGCGCCACGCCCCGCGCGTCTGGATCGCCACCCTGGGCGAGATCAGCGCGCAGGTGCGGGCTAACGAAACGCCGGCGCGACCTCGGCCATGAAGCGCTCGAGCGTGGGACGCCGATCCGCGGGCAGGAGGAACGTCGGGACGAACAGCATGCCCACGCCGGCCGCCTGCAGCCGCGCGAGCTTGTCCTTGATCTCGCCGACGCCGCCCGCCAGCACGGTGTCGCGCGCCTTCTCGGCGTCGGCGCCCATCCGCTGCATGTAGGCCCGCTCGAGCTTCTCGACGCCGGCGCGGTCGTCCGCG
>DATHSW010000299.1:0-22137 GCA_035463855.1 Candidatus Deferrimicrobiaceae bacterium
GCGGACGGCCGTCATCCGGTGCTGGAGGCGGGCGGCGCCCCCTTCACCCCCAACGACGTGGCCCTGGACCCGGCCGGCTGCCAGATCATGATCCTGACCGGCCCGAACATGAGCGGCAAGAGCGTGTTCATGCGTCAGGTCGCCCTGCTCACCCTCATGGCCCAGATGGGGGGCTTCGTGCCGGCGCGCGAGGCCCGGATCGGGCTCGTGGACCGGATCCTCACCCGGGTCGGGGCGCAGGACAACCTGGCGCGCGGACAGAGCACGTTCCTGGTGGAGATGGTGGAGACGGCCAGCATCCTGCACCACGCCACGGAGCGAAGTCTCATCCTTCTGGACGAGGTGGGGCGCGGCACCTCCACCTTCGACGGCCTCGCCATCGCGTGGGCGGTGACCGAGGAGCTGCACGAGCGCGGGCGCGGCGCCAAGGTCCTCTTCGCCACCCACTACCACGAGCTCACCGCGCTGGCCGAGCGGCTGCCGCGGGTGCACAATTTCCACGTGGCGGTCCGGGAGTGGAACGACGAGATCATCTTCCTGCACAAGGTGCGCCCGGGCGGCACCGACCGCTCCTACGGCATCCAGGTGGCGCGGCTGGCCGGGCTGCCGCCGTCCGTGATCGCGCGGGCCAAGGCCATCCTGGGCGAGCTCGAGCGCGAGCGCAGCGGGCTGCAGTCGGCGGTGACGCCGGAGGCGCCCGCGACCGGGCCGGCCCAGCTGGGCCTGTTCCCGCCCGCCCACGACCCGCTGCTGCGCGAGCTGGCCGCGCTGGACCTGGGCGGCATGACCCCGATCCAGGCGCTGAACCTGCTCGCGGAGTGGCAGCAGCGGCTCCGGGCGCGTCCGTGAGCCCCGCCCGTATCCGGCGGCTGCCCGACCATCTCGTCAACAAGATCGCGGCGGGCGAGGTGGTGGAGCGGCCCGCCTCGGTGGTGAAGGAGCTGGTGGAGAACGCCCTCGACGCGCTCTGCACCCAGGTGACGGTGGACCTGCGCGACGCCGGGCGAGCCCTCATCCGCGTCACCGACGACGGCGTCGGCATGTCGAGCGACGAGGTGGACCTGGCCCTGCTGCGGCACGCGACCTCGAAGCTGGCCACCGACGCCGATCTGGAGGCGATCACGACCCTGGGCTTCCGCGGCGAGGCGCTGCCCGCGATCTGCGCGGTCACCCGCTTCTCGGTGCTCTCGTGCCCGCGCGGCGCGGACACCGGCACCCTCGTGCGCGGCGAGGGCGGCACCGTCAGCGAGAAGCTGCTCGTGCCCGCGCCCGCCGGCACCACGGTGGAGGCGCAGGATCTCTTCTTCAATACGCCGGCCCGCCTCAAGTTCCTCAAGAGCGCCCAGAGCGAGGCGGCGGCCGCGCTGCGCCTCCTCGAGTCCACCGCGCTCGCGCACCTCGACGTGCACTTCCGGGTCTCGCACAACGGCCGGCCGGTCCTCGGGGCGCCGCGCGCCCGGACCCTGCGCGACCGGGTCGGCGCACTCTGGGGCTTCGAGCGCGCGCAGCGCCTCCTCGAGGTCCTTCGAAAGGACGGCCCGCTCGCGGTCTCGGGCCTGATCGCGCCGCCCCAGCTCGCCCGCGGCAACCGCGACGAGATCGTCCTCGTCGTCAACGGCCGCCCGGTGCGCGACACCCAGCTCACCCAGACCCTGATCGAGGCCTACCGGCCGCTCCTGGCTCGCGACCAGCTCCCGATCGCGGTGCTGCACCTCGAGCTGCCACCCCAGGAAGTGGACGTCAACGTCCACCCGACCAAGGCCTGGGTCCGCTTCCGCTCCCCCCGCCAGATCCAGGAGATCCTCTACCGCGCCGTCCACGACGCCCTCCGTCAGGCCCAGGTCGTCCAGCCCCAGCGGGGGTTGGGGCCAGTCGGTCTGGGCATCGCGTCAGGCGATGCCGCCGGAGGCTTCTCTGTTGAAAGCGGGGGCCCAGACATGGCCCCCGCACTCCCCCAGGCCGCGGACGTTCCGGCTCCTGCCGGCCAGTCTTCGCTGTTCCACGAGGACCCGGCGCGCTTCGGCGCGGTCAGCTTCGGCGCCGTGATCGGCCAGCTGCAGGACACGTTCGTCGTGGCCGCCAGCGACGACGAGGTCTTCTTCGTGGATCAGCACGTGGCCCACGAGCGCGTGCTGTTCGAGCGGCTGCTCCGCGATCTGGACGGCGGGGCCCCGCTGCCCTCGCAGGAGCTGCTCTTCCCGCAGCCCGTCGAGCTGGGTGGGGGCCAGGCCGATCTGGTGCGGGAATGGGCCCGGACCCTCGAGGACCTGGGCTTCGGGCTCGAGGGCTGGAGCGGCTCCACCGTGGTGCTGCGCGCGGTGCCCGCCCTGCTCAAGGGGCAGGACGCCCGGCGGCTGATCGAGGCCCTCGTCGAGGACGTCAATCGCCCGCGCAAGGGCGAGCCGGTGCCGCTGCTCCACCGCGCGCTCTCGTTCGTGGCCTGCCACGCGGCGATCAAGGCCCACGCCCCGCTGCAGCGCGAGGAGATGACGCGGCTCCTCGCGGACCTGGCCGCGACCCGGACCCCGTACTTCTGCCCGCACGGCCGGCCGATCGTGAGCCGTTTGTCTTTACGCGACATCAAACGGGAACTGGGCCGCACGTGGTGAACCACGCGCTGCGAGTGCGGTTACGCGACATCGAACGGGAACTGGGCCGCACGTGGTGAGCCGGCCGCCGCTGCTCGTGCTGGTCGGCCCGACCGGCGTCGGCAAGACCGCGGTGGCGGTGCGGCTCGCCGGGCAGATCGGCATGGAGGTGGTGAGCGCGGACTCCCGCCAGGTGTACCGCGGCCTGGACATCGGGACCGGCAAGCCGACCGCCGAGGAGCGCGCGGCGGTACCGCATCATCTGGTCGACGTCGTGGATCCCGGTGAGCGCTACCACGCGGCGCGCTTCCGGGCCGACGCGCTCGCGGCGATCGCCGCCGTGCGCGGGCGCGGGCGCCTGCCCGTCGTGGTGGGCGGCACCGGCCTCTACGTGCGCGCGCTCCTGCGAGGCCTGGCGCCGGCGCCGCCCGCCGACCCCGCGCTGCGCGCGGGGCTGGAGCGCTTCGCGGCCGAGCACGGGGCGCCCGCGCTCCACGCCCGGCTCGCCGCGGTGGCGCCCGAGACCGCGCGCCGGCTACATCCCAACGATCGCGTGCGCATCGTCCGCGCGCTCGAGATCCAGGCCCGCCCGGGCGGCACCCCGCAGGACACCGGGACCGGCGACTGGGCCGTCGCGCCCCGCGGGTGGCGTCTGGTCATGCTCGGGCTCGGGCGCGCCCGTGCGCGGCTCAACGCGGCCATCGCCGAGCGCGCGCGCTCCATGCTGGCCCGTGGCATGATGGATGAGGTGCGGCGGCTGATCGAGGCCGGCCACCAGCCGGGCCGCCCGCCGATGGACGGCATCGGCTACCGGCAGCTCGCGCTCGCGCTGGAGGGACGGATGGCGGTCGAGGAAGCGCTGCGGCTGATGATCCGCGACACCACCCGCTACGCGAAGCGGCAGATGACGTGGTTCCAGCGCGAGGCGGAGATCCGGTGGCTCGACGTGGACGCGGCCGGTGGAGTCGAGGGCACCGCCGAGGCGGTGCAGAAGCACATCACGCGGGAGGGGTTGATCGAGTGAAGTCACGCGAGAAGGCGGTGCTGGCGGCCCTGCGGTTGCCGAGACAGCCGCGGGTGGAGGTGGAGGAGAGCCTCGACGAGCTCGGACGCCTGGCCGAGTCGGCGGGCGCGCTGGTGGTGGGGCGCGCCACCCAGGATCGACGGGCGCCCACACCGGGCCTCTACTTCGGCAAGGGGAAGGTCGAGGAGCTCAAGACGCTCTCCAAGCGGGAGGGCGCGGACCTCATGATCTCCGATGACGCGCTCTCGCCGATCCAGGAGCGCAACCTGGGCGGCTCGCTCGGGGTGCGCGTGATCGACCGCACCGCGCTCATCCTCGACATCTTCGCGCAGCGCGCCCGCACCATGGAAGGCAAGCTGCAGGTGGAGCTGGCCCAGCTCTCCTACCTGCTGCCGCGGCTGGTGGGGCAGTGGAAGCACCTCGAGCGCACCGGCGGCGGCATCGGCACGCGGGGCCCGGGCGAGATGCAGATCGAGTCCGACCGGCGGATAATCCGCCACCGCATCCAGAAGATCCGCGACGAGCTGCAGCGCGTGCGGGTGCACCGGCGGCTCCTGCGCGAGCGGCGCAAGGCGGCCGGGCTGCCGGTGGTGGCCCTCGTCGGCTACACCAACGCGGGCAAGACCACGCTGCTCAACCGCCTGACCGGTGCCGACCGCGTGGCGGCCGACCAGCTCTTCGTCACCCTGGATCCGACGGCCCGCCTCGTGTCGAGCCCGACCCACGCCTCCTTCATCCTCACCGACACGGTGGGCTTCATCCGCAAGCTGCCGACGCAGCTCGTGGCCGCGTTCAAGGCCACGCTCGAGGAGCTGACCGAGGCCGACGTGCTCGTGCACGTGGTGGACGCGAGCCATCCCGGTCTCGACGATCAGGTGCAGGCGGTGGAGGCGCTGCTGGGCGAGCTCGAGCTGATGGGGCGGCCCATGATCGTCGCCCTCAACAAGGTGGACCGCCTCGAGCCGGGAGCGGCCCGCGCCCTGCTCGCCCGCTTCGACGGCGTCGCGGTCTCCGCGCGGACCGGGGAGGGGGTCGAGACGCTGCTGACGCGGCTCGACGAGGCGCTCAAGCCGCGGGTGGCCCGGCTCACCCTGCGCCTCCCGTACGCCGACGGGCCCGCGCTGGCCGCCTGCTACGAGCGCGGGCGGGTGCTG
Source organism: Candidatus Deferrimicrobiaceae bacterium (assembly GCA_035463855.1). Taxonomy (GTDB): domain Bacteria; phylum Methylomirabilota; class Methylomirabilia; order Rokubacteriales; family CSP1-6; genus CAMLFJ01. Next base: position 4,767 of record DATHSW010000299.1, read on the forward strand.
TCGCGCCGGGACGAGCCCGACGGGATTCGCCTGGAGGTCGAGTTGCCGCGGCGCCTGCTCGCTTCGCTCGAGCGGTACCGGATCCGCGACTAGCCGGGACCACCCCTCACCCCGCGGAGAGGGGATCGGCCTCCGATGAGGGGGGTCCCGGTCGGTGCTACAATCGGACCTCGGCCCTCGCGGACCGCCCCCATGGGACTCCCCAACTGGCTCACGATTCTGCGCATCCTGCTGATCCCGGTCTTCGTGACCCTGCTCGTGTACCGGCGGGCGGGATGGGCGCTCCTCGTGTTCTGTCTGGCGAGCCTCACCGACCTGCTGGACGGCTACATCGCCCGCAGCCAGGGCCGCCAGACCCGGCTCGGGGCCTTCCTCGATCCGATGGCCGACAAGCTGCTGCTCACCTCGGGCTTCGTGACCCTGACCTGGCTCAAGGTCATCCCGTTCTGGATCACCGCGGTGGTGGTGAGCCGTGACGTGGTGCTGAGCATCGGCGTGCTGGTCATCCACGTGGCGGGGGGCACCGTGCATCCCGCCCCGACCTGGATCGGGAAGATGTCCACGGTCTTTCAGATGGTCACGGTGCTCGCGGCGATGGCGGCGGTCTACTTCCAGCTCGTGCCGACCTTCGTCACCAAGCTCCTGGCCTGGGTGACCGCCGCCTTCACGATCACCTCGGGGCTGCAGTACCTCATCCGCGGCCTCCGGCAGCTCGAGACACCCACCTCCGTGGGCGGGAGGCTCTGACGATGCCGCGGCGGCCGGCGCCGGCGGGAGAGGGCGTGGTGGTGACCCTGGTGACGCCGCGGACTCCGGCGGCGCGCGCCGGCCTGCGCCCGGGCGACCGCATCGTCGCCATCAACGGCGCCCCGCTGCGCGACGTGATCGACTTTCACTTCCACGCGGGAGACGAGCGACTCGTCCTCCAGCTGGACCGGGAGGGACGGGCGCGGACGGCGCGGCTCACGCGGCGCGGGGCGGGGCTCGGGCTCCAGCTCGAGGCGCCGCGCCCCGCCGAGATCGCCACCTGCGCCAACAAGTGCGTGTTCTGCTTCATCCACCAGCTGCCCAGGGGGATGCGCAAGAGCCTCTACGTCAAGGACGACGACTTCCGCCTCTCGTTCCTCCACGGCAACTACATCACGCTCACCGATCTGGACGAGGCCGAGCTCGAGCGGATCGAAGCGCAGCGGCTGTCCCCGCTCTACGTCTCCGTGCACGCCACCGACCCCTAGCTGCGCCACGCCCTGCTGGGCCGGCCGCGGGTGCGCCGGGAGCTGCTCCCGGTGATGGAGCGGCTCGCCAAGGCCGGCATCGCCATGCACGCGCAGATCGTGCTCTGCCCGGGCTGGAACGACGGCGTCCACCTCGACCGCACCGTGCACGAGCTGGCCCGGCTCCATCCCGCCGTCCCCACCGCCGCGGTGGTACCGGTCGGGCTCACGCGCCACCGGGAGCGGTTGCCCAGCCTGCGGCCGGTGACGACGGAGGAGGCGGGCGCCCTCGTGCGGGCCATCGAGGGCTGGCAGCGCGAGTTCCACGACCCGCTCGGGACGCGGTTCGTCTGGGCCGCCGACGAGCTCTATCTCCAGGCGGGCCTCCCGTTGCCGGCCGCCCGCGAGTACGAAGGCTTCGCGGTGGCCGAGGACGGCATCGGCCTCGTCCGCCGCTTCGAGGACGCCTTCGCCCGCGCGGTGGGGCGCCGCCCGCCCCGGTTGCCGCGCGCGCGCCACGTGACGGTGGTGACCGGCGAGATGTTCGCGTCGCGGATGCGCGCGCTCCTCGACCGGGTGGTGGTGGACGGCCTGACCGTGAGCCCGGTGGCCATCGCGAACGAGTTCTTCGGCCGCGGTATCGGGGTGGCGGGCCTGCTCACCGGCCGCGATATCCAGGTCCAGCTCGCGGAGGCGCGGGCCGCCGGCCGCGACCTGGGGGACGAAGTGCTGCTCCCGGCGGTGGCCCTCCGTGACGGGGCCGGCGTCTTCCTCGACGACCTCACGCCGGCCGATCTGGCCGCCTCGCTCGAGACGCCGGTCACCGCCGTCGAGCCCACCGCCCCGGCCCTCCTGGCCGCTCTCCTCGGCCGGTAGGCGAGGGGAAGAGCGGGAGCCGCGCGTGCTGCGCCCCATCATCGCCATCGTGGGCCGCCCGAACGTGGGCAAGTCCACGCTCTTCAACCGCCTGATCGGGCGCCGCCGCTCGCTGGTGCGCGACGTCCCCGGCGTCACGCGCGACCGCCTGTACGGCACCGCGGTCTTCGAGCGCTGGCAGGCCACCGTGGTGGATACCGGCGGCTTCGACCCGAGCAGTGAGTCCGACCTGGTGCAGGGCGTACGCCGGCAGGTGCTGCAGGCGGTGGACGAGGCCGATCTGCTCGTATTCGTGGTGGACGGGCGCGCGGGGGTGACCGGCCTCGACGAGGAGATCGCCGGGATCCTGCGAAAGTCCAACCGGCCCGTCCTGCTCGCCGTCAACAAGGTGGACGCGGCGGGCCAGGACGCGCCGCTGGGCGACGCCTACCGCCTGGGTTTCGCGCCGGTGCTCACCGTCTCCGCCGAGCACGGGCGCGGCGTGGCCGAGCTGCTCGAGGCCTGCCGGGACCGCGCGCCCGCCGTCGCGCCCGAGACCACGCCGGAAGGCATCCGGGTGGCGATCATCGGGCGGCCCAACGTCGGCAAGTCGTCGCTGGTCAACGCGGTGCTCGGCCACGAGCGCGTGCTCGTGCACGACCAGCCCGGCACCACGCGCGACGCGGTGGACACCCCGGTGAGCTTCCGGAACCGCGACTACCTGCTCATCGACACCGCGGGCATCCGGCGCAAGGGCAAGGTCACCGAGCCCCTCGAGAAGCTGGCGGTGGTGATGGCGCTCAAGAGCCTCGAGCGGTGTCAGGTCGCGGTCCTCGTGATGGACGCCTCCGAGGGCGTGACCGCGCAGGACGCGCACATCGCGGGTTACGCCAACGACGCCGGCCGCGCGGTGGTGGTGGCGGTGAACAAGTGGGACCTCGTGCCGCCCGGGCTCGTCCAGCGCGCGGACATCACCGGACAGATCCACGAGCGCCTGCCGTTCCTCGAGCACGCGCCGATCTGCTTCACCTCCGCGGTGACCCGGCTCGGCCTGCGCGATCTCTTCGATCAGGTGGACGTGGTGGCCGCGGAGGCGCAGAAACGCCTGCAGCCGGGCGAGCTGCTGGCCACGCTGCGCCAGGCGGTGGAGCGGCGGCCCATGTCGGCGCGCGGCGTCGCCTTGCGCGTGCAATCCGCGCAGCAGGTCGCGGTGTCGCCGCCCACGTTCGCCATCCGCGTCAACCTGCCCGAGAGCATCCACTTCTCCTACGAGCGCTACCTGGTCAACTCCCTCCGGCACGCCCACGGCTTTGCGGGCTCGCCGCTCCGGCTCCTCTTCCGCAAGGCCGTCGGGCGGGGGGCGGGCCGGCCCGGGCGGGCGCGCCGCCGCGCCTGAGCCGGCGGCGCCTAACTAGGCAGAACCCCTAGTGATTTCGGTTGAGCCCCCCTGGCACTGGTGCTAACATTGCGTAGCCTTTCACCATCGGACAGCCAGCGAGGACGGAGCGCGTGAGCCCAGAGCGCCAAGACCAGGACGATTTTCTCGAAGACGAAGAGCAGGAAGAATACGGCCAGCGCAGCATCTTCGCGACCGGCTGGTTCCGCGCCGTGCTCGTCCTCCTCGTCCTCGCGGTGATCGCGGTGATCGCGGTCCCGCTGATCGGCGGCTGGTTCGAGCCGACGCCACCGCCGAAGGTGACGACGAAGCCGAGCGAGCCGTCCTCCACTCTCGTGCCGGTGCCGAGCACGCCGCCGCCCGCGAGCCCGCCCGCGCAGATGCCGAGCACGGCCACGCCACCGCCCATGGCCGCGCCGATGCCGGCGCCCACGCCGCCGCCCGCGATGACCAGCCCGACTCCGGCGCCGGCCCCCGCGCGGCCCGAGATGCCGGCCGCGACGGCGCCGAAGGCGGCCGAGAAGGGCAAGGCGCCCGAGCGCACCGCGGCGGTGACGCCCGGCAAGAGCGCGCCGAAGCCGGCGGCCGCGAGCGGTGGCTACTGGGTGCAGGTGGGCGCGTTCAAGGAGAGCCGCAACGCGGAGGGCCTGGCCCAGAAGCTGCGCTCCGAGGGCTACTCGGTGCAGGTGGCGCGGGTGACGCGCGACGGGCCGCTGCACGTCGTGCGGGTGGGCGGCTACCCGGATCGCTCGCGGGCCGCCGCGGCCCGCCAGGAGCTGCAGGGCAAGGGACAGACGGGCTTCGTGACCTCGGGCCCGGCCAAGTAGATCGACGAGAGGAGGTGACGGCGCTGACCAAGAACGATCTGATCAATGCGGTGGCGGCCCACGGGCTGTCGAAGCGGCAGTCGGCCTCCGTGGTGGAGTCGCTGTTCGACATCATCTTCCGCTGCTTCGAGAAGGGGGAGGACGTGAAGATCGTCGGCTTCGGCCACTTCCGGATCCGGCAGAAGGCGTCGCGCCGCGGCCGCAATCCCCAGACGGGCGACAGCATCGAGATCACCGCGCGCAAGGTGCTGACGTTCAAACCGAGCAAGGGCTTGAAGCTCCGGATCAACACCTGAGAGCGGAGGGCCGCGGGGAATGGTCACGGTTCCCGACAAGCTCTACTACCGGATCGGCGAAGTCGAGACGATCACGGAGATCCCCGCATACGTGCTGCGTTACTGGGAGTCCGAGTTCAAGCTGCTCCGCCCGAAGAAGAACCCGGCCGGCCAGCGCCTCTACCGCAAGGCCGACCTCGAGTTGGTCCTGCGCATCAAGTCCCTGCTGTACGAGGAGCGCCTCACCCTGGAGGGCGCCAAGAAGCGTCTCCGCGGCGAAGCCCGCGGGCTCGACCAGATGGATCTCGGGCTGCGCGGCGCCACCCTGGAAGAGGTGATCCGGCGCACGCGGACGCGGCTCCAGGCCATCCGCCAGCGTCTCGCCGCCTCCCGACCCGGCCGCTCGTCTTGAGTTTGCCCCGTCCAGCCCGTACAATGCCCGTTGGGTCGGGGCGTGGCGCAGCCCGGTAGCGCACTTGACTGGGGGTCAAGGGGTCGCTGGTTCAAATCCAGTCGCCCCGACCAATTTCAATCGACATGGCGCCCGTGATACTCGTCACCAACGATGACGGGGTTCACGCGCGTGGTCTGCAGGTCCTCGCGGAGGCTCTCGCGCCGCTCGGCGAGGTGTACGTGGTCGCGCCGGATCGCGAGCAGAGCGCGGTGGGACACGCCCTCACGCTGCACCGGCCGCTCCGGGTGGACCGCGTCACGGAGCGGAAGTTCGCGGTGAATGGCACGCCGTCGGACTGCGTGAACCTGGCGGTCCTCGGGCTGTTGCCGGAGCCGCCGGTGCTGGTGGCCTCGGGCGTCAACCACGGGACGAACCTGGGGGATGACGTGACGTACTCGGGGACGGTGTCGGCGGCCATGGAGGGCACGCTGCTGGGGGTGCCGTCGCTGGCCGTCTCGCAGGCGGACCCGGACGCGGAGGGCTTCGACGGGGCCGGGCCGGTGGCCCTCGCGGTGGCGACGCGGCTCCTGGTGGAGGGGCTGCCCGCGAAGACACTGTTGAACGTCAACGTGCCGCGGGGCGTGGTGAAGGGCATCCGGCTCACGCGGCTCGGCCACCGGATCTACCGCGAGAAGGTGATCCGGGAGGTGGATCCGCGCGGCCGCCCGTACTACTGGATCGGGGCGGGGCCGCCGGAGTGGGCGGAGGACACGGGGGCCGACATCGCGGCGGTGCACGCCGGGTTCGCGTCGGTGACGCCGTTGCACCTGGACCTGACGCATCACGGCGCGCTGGGCCGCATGACCGAGTGGGAAGGCGCCCTGAACGCCGTGCTCGGGAAGAAGCGGAAGCGGTGAGTACGCAGCGCTTCGCGCGAGAGCGCGAGCGCATGGTGGGCGAGCAGCTCGGGGCGCGCGGGGTCACGGACGCGCGCGTCATCGAGGTGATGCGGCGGCTGCCGCGCCACCTGTTCGTGGACGAGGCCTTGCGCGATCGGGCCTACGGGGATCACCCGTTGCCGATCGGGGAGGGGCAGACGATCTCGCAGCCCTTCATCGTGGGCCGCATGACGGAGCTGCTGCGGCTCACCGGGCGCGAGAAGGTGCTGGAGGTGGGCACGGGCTGCGGCTACCAGGCCGCGGTGCTCGCGGAGCTGGCGGCGCGGGTGTGCACGATCGAGCGCCTGCCCCGGCTGGCCGCGCGGGCCCGTGAGACGCTGGAGGGGCTCGGGTACCGCAACGTGTGGGTGCGGGCGGGCAACGGCACGCTCGGCTGGCCGGACCAGGGCCCGTTCGATCGGATCCTGGTGGCGGCGGGGGGACCGGCGGTGCCGCCGCCCCTGTTCGAGCAGCTGGCGGAGGGCGGGCGCATGGTGATGCCGGTGGGCGACGCCACCAACCAGACGCTCGAGGTGATCGAGAAGGTGCAGGGCGTGATGCGCGTCACCCGGGATTCCGGGTGCGCGTTCGTGAAGCTGGTCGGCAAGTACGCCTGGGACTCGTGAGGCCCGGGCGAAGGTTTCGGACGGGGCGTAGCGCAGCTTGGTAGCGCGCCTGCTTCGGGAGCAGGAGGTCGCTGGTTCAAATCCAGTCGCCCCGACCATTTTCTTCTCGAGCCGTGATGGAGTCGAGATGGGCATCACGGGACTGCGCAGCGCCGCCGAGATCGTCGTCGAAGGGCGGGTGCAGGGAGTCGGCTACCGCGACTTCGTCCAGCGCAAGGCCGCGTCGCTGGGGCTCGCCGGGTACGTGATGAACCTGAAGGACGGCAAGGTGCGCGTGCGCGTGGAAGGCGGGCGCGACCTCATCGAGGAGCTCATGCACGACCTGGGAAAGGGCCCCCCGCTGGCGCGGGTGGAGCATCTGGCCGTCACCTGGCGGCCGCTGACGGGGCGCTACACGGGCTTCTCCATCCGCTACGCGGAATTCGACCCGTGAGGGGCCGAGTCGTCGTGGTGCCCGTACTGCTCTCCTCGCTCCTCCTCGTCTCCGCTTCCGTCTCGCACGCCCAGACCAAGCCCGCCCGGGCCCGCCCCGCCACGTCGCAGCAGACCGTCCCCGCGCCCCAGTGGGGCTCACACAAGACCGCCGGGCCGAAGACCGCCGCGCCCCCGACCACGCCGAAGCGCGCGGTATGCACCCACACCGTGCGGAGCGGCGAGTCCATCAGCCGCATCGCGGTCCGTTACCGGGTCACGCGCACCACCCTGATCAGCGCCAACCAGCTCGTGAACCCGCACGCGCTCCGGCACGGCCAGCGGCTGACCGTGCCGGGCTGCCAGCCACCGATCCCGATCCCGCCCGCGGTGGGGGAGTCCCCCGGCACGCAGCCGGACGCGGACGGCATCCTGATCAAGCGCGTGGGCCCGCGGCGGATCCTGACCTCCCTGGTGCTGGGCGAGCCCGATTTCCGTGGCGATCGCATCGCGCTGGTCTGGCCCGCGGCAGGCCCCGTCATCTCCACCTTCGGCCAGCGGTCCCGGGGCTGGCACGCCGGGATCGACATCAAGGCGGAGATGGGGACGGAGATCTTCGCGGCGGCCCCCGGTACCGTGGTCTACAGCGGCTGGATCCGCTTCTACGGGCAGGTGGTGAAGATCGAGCATGCGAACGGCTTCATCACGCTTTACGCCCACAACCAGAAGAACCTGGTCGAAGTCGGGGAGGACGTCGAGGCCGGGCAGCTCATCGCCCTGGTCGGGCGCAGCGGCCACGTCACCGGGCCCCACGTGCACTTCGAGGTCCGGCGCGACGGCAAGGCCTACAATCCGCTCCACCTCCTGGCGCCGTCCGAGGAGAGCCCCGTCTTCGAGGACGACGTGGCCGCCTCGAGCTCGGAACACGACCCGCACGACTGAGGACATGGCACCCGAGACCGCCGATGAGCTGGAGGGCGGCGACGAGCCCCTCGAGACCCTCCTCGACCAGGACCCCGCCGACCTGGCGGCGACGCCCGGCTCGCCGGAGGCGGGCGACCGCAGCCGTGAGCTGATCGCGCTCTACCTGCAGGAGATCGCCCGGGTCAAGCTGCTCACTCCCGAGGAGGAGCAGGAGCTGGCCCGGCGCGTCGAGGCGGGCGACGCGGAGGCCGAGAAGCGCCTCGTCGAGGCCAACCTCCGGCTGGTGGTCCGGATCGCGCGCCGCTATCTCCATCGCGGGCTGTCGCTCCTGGACCTGATCGAGGAGGGCAACGTCGGGCTCCTGCACGCCGCGCGCAAGTTCCGGCCCGACCGCGGCACCCGGTTCTCGACCTACGCCACCTGGTGGATCCGCCAGGCGGTGGTGCGGGCGCTCGCCAACCAGGCGCGCACGATCCGGCTGCCGGTCCACGTGGAGCTGCTCCTCTCGCAGTACACGAAGCAGCGCAACCAGCTCACCCAGAAGCTCGGCCGACCGCCCACGCTGAAGGAGGTGGCGGCGGCGATGAACCGCCCCGTCGGCGAGCTCGAGCAGCTCGAGAGCCTGCGCCAACACCCGGTCTCGCTCGACAAGCCCGCCGGCACGGACGGCAAGGGGAACCTGGGCGAGACGGTGGAGGACCCGAACGCGGCCGCCGGCACCGGCCTGGCCGCCATGCTGCGCGCCCGCGCCGACCTGGCCGGCGTGCTCCAGGACCTCCCCGACCGCGAGCGCACCGTGGTGACCCTGCGCTTCGGTCTCGGCGGCGAGCCGCCGATGACCCTCGAGCGCATCGGCAACCGTCTCGGCCTCACGCGCGAGCGGGTGCGGCAGATCGAGATCGCCGCGCTCCAGCACCTGCGGCGCCTGCTCGCCGCGCGCGACGTCGAGCCGTCCGATCTGCTGTGAGCCCGGGCGAGAAGAAGCTCGGCGAGCTGGTGCGCGAGCTGCGCGAGCGCCAGGGCCTGAGCCAGGCCCAACTCGCGGAGCGGGCCCAGCTCGCGCTGAGCTACATCACGCTGGCCGAGTCGGGACAGAAGGTGAGCCTGTCGCCCTCGGCGCTCGGCCGGCTGTCGCGCGCCCTCGGGGTGCCGAGCCGGGTGCTGAGCGAAGCCGCCGACTAGGCCCCCGCGGGCGCGCGCGGGCCGTCAGGCGGGCCGGCGCGCCGAGAAGACCGTGATCGGGTACAGGCAGTAGTAGTCGGGGCTTCGCAGGACATGGGCCGGCGAGCCCTCCTCGCAGAGCCGGGTCCGCTCCCGCCAGTCCTCCGCGGTCAGCAGCTCCCGCAGCCGATCACCCCAGTTGCGCGAGAACACGGTGTGCTGGATGTAGTCGTGATCGGCCGGGGTCAGCGGCGCGCGGCGCTGCAGGGTGTAGGTGCGCATCGCGATCCCGTCGAGGCCGGCCGCGCGCAGCGACGCCGGCGTGGTCTGCCGGCGCTCCTGGAACGACCGGCCGCCGCCCTCGTCGAGCGTGCGGCGGATCTCCGCGAGCTGGATGCGCCGCTCCAGCTCCGGGTGGCCGGGCAGGAACATCGCCGAGAAGACCTGCGATTCCTTGACCACGATGCGGCCGCCCGGCCGGACGACCCGGACGAACTCCCGCAACGCGCGCTCGGTCTCGACGATGTGGTGCAGCACATCCCCGCACCATATCCAGTCCACGCTCCGGTCGGGCAGGGGAATCGCGGTGCCGTCGCCCTGATCGAAGTGGAGGCGATCGCCCGCGACCTCGCCGCCCACGAGCGCGCGTGCCGCTTCCACCTTGGCCAGCTCCGGCTCGATGGCCACCACCCGGCCGCCCTGCCCCACCGCCTCGGCCAGCCAGAGCGCGTAGAGCCCGACGCCGCAGCCCACGTCGAGCCCGCGCGAGCCGGCCGGCAGCCCCAGCTCGCCGATGATCCGCCGCGCCTCCGGCTCCTGGAAGCGGTTCATGCGCTCGAGCGAGGCGTGGGGGCCGAGATCCACCGCGGACATGGAGTGCCATCCTACCAGACGGCCCGGGAGGCGCGGTGCTAGAATCCCGACCGCAACGGAATGAGCGGAACGATGAGATGGCTCGTCCGGGGACTGGCGTGGCGCGCCCGGCGCCTTCTCTCCGACGCCGTCCCCGACCGCATCGTGCTGGCCCGGCGCTTCAAGCGCACGTTCGGCCGGCGCCTCGACCTGCGCAACCCCCAGACCTTCAGCGAGAAGCTCTACTGGCTCATGCTCTACTACCGCCCGCCGCTCATGAGCCAGCTCGCCGACAAGTACGCGGTCCGGGCCTACGTGGCCGAGCGGGTCGGCCCCCACATCCTGAACGAGCTCTATGGCGTCTGGGATCGCGTCGCCGACATCGACTTCGCCCGCCTCCCGGACACGTTCGTGCTGAAGGTCAACTGGGGCTGGCGGATGAACCTCTTCTGCCGGGCCAAGGCCACCTTCGACGTGGAGGCCGCCAGGCGGCAGCTCGAGGGGTGGATGCGCCGCAGCCACTACTGGGCCCACCGCGAGTGGCCGTACAAGCACATCAAGCCACGGATCGTCTGTGAGCGGCTGCTCGCCGACCCGCTATGGGCCAGTCCCACCGACTACGGCTTCCACTGCTACGGCGGCGAGCCCCGCTTCGTCCGCGTGCAAACGGACCGAGCGCGTCACCGCGGCAGTGACACCTTCGACATGCAGTGGCAGGAACCCCCATTCGGCATGAGCCGTCCTCCGAGTGGACGCGTCATCCCACGGCCGAGCAACTTCGACGAGATGGTGGCCTGCGCCCGCAGCCTCGCCCGGGGCTGGCCCTACGTCCGAGTCGACCTCTACAGCATCCAAGGGCGCACGATCTTCGGCGAGATGACCTGGTATCCAAGCGCCGGGACGGGCCGCTTCATCCCCGAGTCGTACGACCGGTACTGGGGCGACCAGCTGCAGCTGCCGAGGCCGCAGTGGTAGGCTGGCGACGAGGCGAAGATGAAGGCGTTTCCAGAGCTGGAGTAGGCGTCACGCCGCGTGTACAAGTGCTAAAATTGGGTTCGACGCAGAATACCGCGTCCCCGAAGCCGGTCGATTGGACAACGCGCCCCCGTAGCTCAGGTGGATAGAGCAGCAGTTTCCTAAACTGCGTGCCGGGTGTTCGAGTCACCCCGGGGGCACCAATCCTGAGATCGGCGACCGATCTGGCCGGGAAGTGCCCCCCTCTACTGGCCCATCGCCTCGGTCTTCAGGTCGAACCTGACGAGCCACTCCATCCCGGAGAACGTGAAGCTCGACGGCCTCCCGTGTCCCGGGCCGACGGGCCATGAGAAGTTCTCGAAAACGGATCGCGGGGCACGAGGCGCACGAGTTGGTTCGCGTAGCGTGGGCTGATGAGCGGGGCACGGCAGGCCGCCTGACGCGGAACGAGACCGACTTGACACTCAGCGCCAGCCCACCTACCGACTCAGCACGGGACACGATGATTTCGTTGGGCCTTTTCATGGTGCAGCTCTTGCAAGGCTCAGGGCGCATATGAAGCGCGCACGAAGGAAGGAGGCAAGCGAGAGGTTGATGATCCGGCAGAGACGGCTCATCGGGTTGGCTCTGGTACTCCTCGCGGCCGTCGTGATCGCCGCCTCCAGCCGACTGCACGGCACCGCAGAGAGCACCGTCGAGTCGGTGGGAGCCATCATTCAGATGCACCCGGGCTGGGGTGTCTGCGCCTTCGTGATCCTCGCCGCCCTCTCCGCCATGCTGTCCTTCTTCTCGAGCGTGGTCATCGTCCCGGTCGCGGCACATCACTGGGGCGGAGTGACGACCGTGGCTCTGCTCTGGGTAGGGTGGCTGGCGGGTGGCACCGCGACCTATGCCATCGGCAGATTCCTGGGGTCACGCGTGGTCCGACTGCTGGTGAGCACGGGGCGCGTCAGGTACTACGAGGATCGGTTGACCGCGCGGGCACCCTTCTGGATCATCTTCCTGCTTCAGCTGGCAGTTCCCTCAGAGATCCCGGGATACGTGCTCGGCTCCCTGAAGTACCGCTTCCCTATCTATTTTCTCGCCTTCGCCCTCGCCGAATTCCCGTTCGCCGTCGGCGCCGTCTTCCTGAGCAGCGGGTTTCTCGGCCGGCAGTACTGGATCGTGGCCGTGGTCGGGATCGCCGGGATCGGATTACTCGCCTGGGCGATCAGGCGGCTTCATCGAGAGTTGGACGAGAAGCCGCGAGCCACTTCAGGAACTTCGGGAAGGAGAACCTCCGTGGCCGCCGCGGCCCGGTAGAGAAGCAGGGCGGGGTCAGGCCCTCGGTGGCCGAGGAGACCCCTTCCGGTGCTTCTGCTGCTTGGGGCTCGCGCCTCCGGTGCTGGTCACGGGGAGTGGCGACACCTTGAGCGGCGGCTTCTTCTTCGCGTTGGTCATCTGCTTCTTCTTCTCCACGCGCGCCTGGGCCTCCTGCTTCGCGCGCTCGCGGAGACTGGCGACGAACTCGGCACGCGCGGCATCAACCTTCTGGACAACTGCCAGCATCTTGGCGCTGAGGGCCATCGGGCTAGATCTCGCGGGCCAGGGGCATGGTACGGTCTCCTGCTCGTGGGGGATTTGTATAAACACTATACACTCGAACGAGCTGGAGCGCAAGCCGAGGGGTCACCGCCAGTTCTTACCCCCAACGGGTGGGGGTCCTACCGCCAGGCTTGCTCGACCGGCCTCCCCGGTCGCCGCAGCAACCCCACCGCGATGCCGATATTCAGCAGATTCCACAGGATGCCGTTGAGGAACGCGGTCTGGTAGGACCCGGTCAGGTCGAAGATCACGCCGGACATCCAGCCGCCGAGCGCCATGCCGAACACGGTGGCCATCAGCACGGTGCCGACGCGCACCCCGGCCTCCTCGGGTGGGAAGAACTCCCGGATGATGACGGCGTAGGCGGGCACGATCCCGCCCTGGAACAGGCCGAACAGCGCCGACACGATGTAGAGCGAGGCGAGCCCGTCGAAGGGCAGGAAGAGCACGAGCGCCAGGGCTTGCAGACTCGAGCCCAGGAGCAGCGTGCGCCGCCCGCCGATCCGGTCGCAGATCCAGCCCGAGGCGAGGCGGCTAACGATGCCGAAGCCCAGCATCAGCGAGAGCATCTGCGCGCCCCGCGCCGCGCCATGGCCCAGATCGCCGCAATACGCGACGATGTGGACCTGCGGCATCGACATCGCGACACAGCAGCTCAGGCCGGCGATGACCAGCACGGTCTGCAGCGCGGCCGGCGACATCCCCAGGGGCCGCGGTGACCGCGACGCGACGTGCGGGGCCGCGGACGTGGCCTCGCCCAGCGGCGACCGCCGCCGGAGGGCCAGCGCGAGGGGCAGCATGGTCACCACGCAGAACACGGCGATGCCGAGGTATGTCCGACGCCAGCCCGCGCTCTGGATGAAGAGCTGCACGACCGGCGGCCAGACGGTTCCCGCGAGGTAGCTGCCGCTCGCGATGATCGCCACGGCCATGCCGCGATGACGGGTGAACCAGAGCGAGGTGTCGGCGAGAAGCGGCGCGAACGTGGCCGAGCTGGCGACGCCCACCAGCAGGCCCTGGGCCAGGATGAACTGCCAGAGGCTCGTCGCCTGGCTGGCGACCGCATAGCCGAGCCCCAGAGAGACGGCCCCGCCCACGACGGGGGCGACGATGCCGAAGCGATCGGACAGGCGCCCCACCAGGATGCCGCCGAAGCCGAAGCAAATCATCGTCATGGTGTAGGGCAGCGACGCGGCGGAGCGCGCGACGCCGAACTCCGCCTGGACCGCCGGCAGGACCACGATCACCGACCACATGCCGACGCCGCCGATGGCCGACAGCAACAGGGCGGCGAGGAGGCGGGCCCAGGCGTAGGCCGACTCCGGCGCGTGAGGCGAGGCGGGCTTCGGTCGGCTTCCGACGTCGACGGCGCGCTCGGGCATGATGGGCGACCCCCAGTATCCAGGCAATGCCGCCGTTTGTACTCCTCCAATTCGGGATCGCGCGGCCCGACCACCTTCAGGCGGTCGCTACGCGGCCCCCCCGTGTACTAAGATCCTCTGACCGATGAGACCAGCGTCCTGGAAGATCACGACTTCTGCGGATGAGTTGCGGGAAGGACTCTTCGGCCAGATCGTTCTATGGATATTCGAGCTATTGCCTTACCTGCACGGGAAGGGGATCTTCCCGATCTGGGATATCAAGTCCAGGGCGTACGGGACAGAACCCGACTACACCGTCATGCCCGGGGTGTTCGACCTGGCGTATTCCCCTTCGGATCGAGCCCACGAGACAGTCGATTTCCTGACCCTGCGACATGCCCACGTCAGCGTCCTTGGGGGCGATTGGGAGTACGTGAACGGGTTGTGGCATTCGTACTTCAGGGTTCCCGATCGAACCCACGCCGCCGCCGACCAGGTCAGTCTTCCTCCGAATTCTCTTGGGCTTCACTACAGGGGAACCGACAAGAACCTGAACTCCCGGCATACGAATCCGGTGTCCGGGGACGACTTCCTGACTCTCGTGGAGGATTTCCTGAAGAATCATCCGGATGTCAGGTCGGTCTTCCTGGCCACGGACGAGCTCTCCTTCGTGGACAAGGCGCGGCGACGGTTTCCCCCTCTGGGGGTCATCAATCTGGGCGAAGTTGACTTTCACAAGGCGAGCCGGAATAGACCGCACAAAGGCGACCGGGCACTTCTGGACTGTGTGCTCCTGTCGAGATGCCGGTATGTGCTGAAATGCTCGTCCGCGCTGTCCGCATTCGCGAAGGTGTTGAATCCGCGGCTGGAATCCTATCGTGTCTCCGCCAGCAAGCTATTCACCGATATCCCGTACTTTCCCGACGCGTACATCCCCAAGCTCACCAGCACGGATCCTGAATGCAGGAGAATCCTCGAGCGGCAGCTCGCCAACGACTGGCTCGACGAGCCCTACGCACGCGCACGCTTCGGAAAACCATTCAGGACGCAATCACGGTACCGAGCCTCGGTGAGGCTCAAGAAGTGGATCCGGGCCCAAATAGCCCGGAATGCGGGCGGGATCGCTTGAGGAGCCGCCCCGTGAGGGGGCTCCCGTGGTCAGTCCTGGAGAGACTGGACCCGCGGCCGGCGGTGCCGGCGCGCCCGCCGCTGCAGGACCTCTTTCGGGCTGGCCGGAGGCGGGCGCCGATCCAACAGGCGCTCTCGCTCGATCCACTGCCGGGCTACGCGTCCGCGCTCTACCCGACGCCATAGCCAGGCGAAGAGGACCCAGATCAGTACCCCGAGGGTGGCGAGGGCGGTGATGAAGAGGGTCATCGGTTCACTCTTGCGCCCGTGATGGTACGACGGAGGGGGGC
Organism: Candidatus Deferrimicrobiaceae bacterium; assembly: GCA_035463855.1. GTDB lineage: Bacteria > Methylomirabilota > Methylomirabilia > Rokubacteriales > CSP1-6 > CAMLFJ01. Next base: position 19,978 of record DATHSW010000299.1, read on the forward strand.
GACTCGCAAGATCCGTCCCGCGCCGGGCTTCTTTTTCTGCCGGTTCTTCGGGGTCATGGCCCGACAATGTCCCGCAAGAGGTCAACCTCCGATGCGCTTCCTCCTGGCCTATCTGCTCGCGGTGGTCGTGTTTGCGTTCGGCTTCCTCTGCGCGGCCGCGTTCACGGTCGGCGAGGACTAGCCGCGGATCTCCTCTACCGGCTGGCAAAGCCCGGCCGGGGCGGTTATGTTCTGGTGGAGCAGCCCAATTCCTCAGGAGGCCAGAGCATGCGCGGGGACGACCGGGCGCCGGAGTTCAAGGACGTGGTGGGCTCTCTCGACGAGCTCCGCGCGTTGATGGGGGAGCCCTCGGAGGTGGCCCTCCGCAAGGATATCGGGCGGCTCGACGAGCATTGCCGGGCGTTCATCGCGCGGGCGCCCTTCGTCCTGGTGGCGACGGCGGACGCCAAGGGCCGCTGCGACGTGAGCCCCAAGGGCGACGCGCCGGGCTTCGTCCTGGTGGCGGACGACCGGCATCTCCTCATCCCCGACCGGCCGGGCAACAAGCGCTTCGACGGGATGCGCAACCTGCTCGAGAACCCGGGGATCGGGCTCATCTTCCTGGTGCCGGGGAGCGAGGAGACGCTGCGCGTGAACGGCCGGGCCCGGATCGTGCGCGATCCCGAGTGGCTGGCGCGCCTGGCCGCCCAGGGGAAGACGCCGCAGCTCGCCATCGCGGTCGAGGTGGAGGAGGCCTTCCTCCACTGCGCGAAGTGCGTGAAGCGCTCGGGGCTCTGGGAGCCCGCGCGGTGGCCGGATCGCGAAGGGCTGGCCTCGCCCGCCCAGATGTTCCGCGACCACGCCAAGCTCAGCCACATGACCGTCGAGGAGCTCGACCAGCGCCTGCAGGACGGCTACCGGAAGAATCTCTACTGAGCCATCCGGCATTGACGAGAGTCGGGGCCCGCGCCCTGATCGCCACGCTCGCCGGGGTGCTCACGGTCGCCCCGGCGGCTCACCCCGAGAGCGCGTGGACGCTGTGGGAGCGCCCGGTGAATCCTGCCACCGGGCAACCGCAGAGCGAGTGGCAGCGACGGCAGCGCTTCGAAGGCGAGCGCTGGTGCAAAGCGGCGATGACCCGCGCCATCAACCAGACCTTGGCCGCCGGATGGAAGGGGGGCCGGTGGAACCCCAACGCGAAGGTCACGGAATACCAGTGCCTTCCCGAGAGCGCGGACCCGACGAACAAGTAGCCCGGGGCCCCCTGGGCGCCATCCCACCAATCGGCGATTGTCCAGGGGAGGCCGGGGCGGCTAGGATGAGGCCATGGCGCGGCTGAGCGGGCCCGACCACGCGCAGATCAGGCTAGGAGGAACGGAGATGGATACGATGCCGATCGAGGTCCTTCCCACCACCGGCGCGCTGGGGGCCGAGATCCACGGCGTCGACCTGAGCGACGATCTCGACGACGCGACCGTGGCCGCCGTCCGGCGCGCCCTCCTCGAGCACTGCGTCGTCTTCTTCCGCGACCAGCGGTTCGACGCCGCCCAGCACAAGGCGCTCGCCCGCCGCTTCGGTGAGATCTTCGTGCATCCGAACTACGCGAGCGTCGTTCCAGATCCGGAGATCATCGAGATCCGCCGCGAGCCCGGAGACCTGCGCATCGTGGGGGAGGAGTGGCACACTGACACCACCATGATGGCGGAGCCCCCGATGGGCGCCATCCTCTACGCGATCGAGGTGCCTCCCTACGGCGGTGACACGCTCTTCGCGAACCAGTACCTGGCCTACGAGGCGCTCTCGGACGGCATGAAGCGCCTGCTGGAGGGCCTGCGGGCCGTCCACAGCGATCGGAAGGTGGCCGGGCCCCAGGCGGGGTTGAACGCCTACCGGGCGACCAAGGTGCGCGAGGAGGGCTGGGAGGAGACGGTGAGCATCCACCCGGTCGTGCGCACCCATCCGGAGACCGGGCGCAAGCTGCTCTTCGTCAACCACTCCTACACCATCCGCTTCGACGGCATGACGGAAGCCGAGAGCGCGCCGCTCCTCGGCTACCTGCTCGAGCACGGCCACCGGCCCGAGTTCACCTGCCGCTTCCGGTGGGCCAACGGCTCGGTCGCGTTCTGGGACAACCGGTGCGTCAAGCACCTGGCCGTGCACGACGCCGGGCGGTTCCGCCGG
>DATHSW010000300.1:0-3402 GCA_035463855.1 Candidatus Deferrimicrobiaceae bacterium
CCCGCTCCAGGAGGTCGCGGTAACTCCGGTGATGGCGGAGGAGGCTCCAGCCGTGGTGGCGGGACTGGGCCGCGATGCGCGCGTTCTCCAGCACGGTGGCGCCGGGCAGGATGTTGGTGATCTGGTATGAGCGCGCCAGCCCCTTGTGCGAGATCCGGTGCGGGGGCAGCCCGGCCACGTCCTCTCCGTTCAGGAAGATGCGCCCCCCGGTCGGCCGCAGCACGCCGGTCACGCAGTTGAAGAAGGTGCTCTTGCCGGCCCCGTTGGGGCCGATGATCGCGCGGATTTCGCCGCGGGGCACCATCAGGCTCACGTTGTCGACGGCGGTCAGTCCGCCGAAGCGCATGGTCAGCCCTTCGGTGCGAAGAATTGGTCCGGCGCCCCGGTCCGGCTGGACCGGGGCGCCCGGCTTCTGAGCGTGGGAAGCCGCCACGCGGCTACGCGAACTTGCAGGCCGCCGGGACGACCGTCTTTTCCTTCGGGATGATGTCGAGGATCTTGTACTTCATGCTGCGAACTTCGAAGATGAACTCGCGCACGAAGGCCTGGTGGTCCTCCTTGCGGAGCGTCTTGTCGCCCTGGGGGAAATCGTCGGACTCCTTGACCTCCATGCCCTCGAGCGCCTCGATCAGCTTCATGGTGTCCTCGCGCCCGCGGAACTTCGACCGCTCCATGCCGAGCTTGAGGAAGTTGACGCCCTCGAAATTGGATTGCACGTAGCGGTCGGGCAGGGAGACGCCGAGGGGCTGCAGGCGCGCCACCGACTCGTCGAGGAACTTCTTGTGATGCGGCGTATTGAACTTGCCCTCCAGCAGCGGGATGTAGCGGTCCACGCCCACGAAGCCGTCGGCCTTGGCGCCCATGGCGGGCAGGCTGGTGGCCACCGCGATGGCGCCGTCTCCGGCGATCTTCGCCTTCTTGGAGATGCCGAGGTCGAAGCTCTGGGTGACGAAGGAGATGCCCTGCGGCCCGAAGAAGATCCCGAAGAGGCCGTCGTAGGCGCCGCTGATCTTGCTGAGGAACGCGGTCATGTCGGCGGTGCCGAGCGGGATGCCGGTGGTGCCGGTGACCTCGCCGCCGAGCTTCTTGATCTGCTCGACGTAGGCATCACGCGTCGATTGGCCCCATGCGTAGTCCGCGAAGGCGATGTGCCACTTCTTGCCGATCTTGTTCACCAGGTAGGGCGCGATCGCCACCGCCTGGGACGGCGCGAAGTCGAACGGCCGGAACGTATAGCGGCTGCACTTGCTGGTGGTGATGGTGGTGTCGAGGCACACCGTGATCATGTTGACCACCTTGTGCTCCTCGTACACCGGCATGCAGGCGAGGCAGACGTTGGACAGGTAGCCGCCCGCGTGCGCGTCGATCTTGTCCTCGAGGACCAGCTTCTCGGCCTTTCGGCGGCCGACGTCTGGCTTGGACTCGTAGTCGGCCACGATCAGCTCGATGGGCCGGCCGTTGACCCCGCCCCCCTTGTTGATCCGATCCACCGCCATCTGCACGCCCACGAGGGCGGTCTTTCCGCCGGCCGCCGCGGTGCCCGAGAGGGGTTGCAGCGTGCCGAGCTTGTAGGGTTTCGCCTGGCCAAAGGCGGAGCGCCACGGCGCGGGCACCACCATGCCCGCGCCGATCGCTCCCGCCGCGGCCGCGCTCAGGCCGAGCCAGCGCCGGCGCGTGACCTTACCGCTGTACCAGAGCTCCTGTGCCTCGGTTTCGTGATTTGCCATGGTAAGAGCCTCCTGTGAATGCGTAATCGGACTGCTCAGTGAGAAGTTCCCGCCACCGCTGCCAGCGCCTCATCGAAGACCTCGAGCGTGCGCGTCACCTCCGCGTCGGTGTGGACGAGCGACACGTAGAACTTCTGGGCCGCCTTGACCACCCCGCGGGTGAGCAGCTCCCGCGTGAAGGCCGCGTGGAGGGCCTGGTCCGCCGCCAGGGTGGCCCGGTAGTCCGTGATCGGGCGGTCGGTGAAGTAGATCTCGAAGACCGGCGCTTCCCCGGCCACCTGCGCGGCCAGCCCGGCCCGCCGCGCCGCCGCCTCGAGCCCCTGCTTGAGCCGGGCGCCGGTCGCGAACAGGCGCTCGTAGGTGCCGGGCCGGCGCAGCTCGGCAAGGGTGGCGAGGCCTGCCGCGGCCGCGATCGGGTTGCCGTTGAGCGTGCCGGCCTGCTGGACGAAGTCGGGGCCGCTCATGTCCTGGGAGAAATGGCGCATGATCTCGCGCCGGCCCGTCACCGCGGCGAGGGGGAAGCCGCCCCCCACGATCTTGCCGAAGGCGGCGAGATCCGGCACCACGCCGTAGTACTCCTGGGCGCCGCCGTAGGCGAAGCGGAAGCCGGTGACGATCTCGTCGAAGATCAGCGGCACGCCGTGGCGCTGGGTGATCTCCCGCACGCCCTGGAGAAAGCCCGGCTGCGGCACGACCAGACGCTGGAGCGGCTCCAGGATCACCGCGGCCAGGTCGTGGTGGTGCGCCTCGATCATGGCCTGGGCCTCGGCCAGATCGTTGAAGGGCGCGACCAGGACCTCGCCCTGGATGGCGTGGGGAATGCCCGCCGAGTCCGGCGTCGGCGCGGGAAATGCCTTGGGCTCCCGCGGGCCGACGCTCATCAGGGAGTAGTCGTGGACGCCGTGGAAGCCGCCCTCGAACTTGAGGATCTTGTCGCGCTTGCGGAAGGCGCGGGCCACCCGCAGCGCGAAGAAGGTGGCCTCGCTGCCGCTTCCGCAGAAGCGGATCTGCTCGGCGCAGGGCACGGCCCGGCAGATCTCCTCGGCCAGGGCCAGCGTGGGCTCGCTGAGCTGGAAGTACGTCGTGCCCTTGCGGAGCTGCGCCTCGACCGCGGCCACCACCGCGGGGTGGGCGTGGCCGAGCACGAGCGGGCCGCTGCCCAGGATGTAGTCGATGTAGTCGCGGCCGGAGAAGTCGTAGAGCCGCGGTCCCCGGGCCTCGCGGACGACGAAGGCCAGCTCCTGCGGGGCGTAGTAGCCCCCCAGGACGCCTCCGGGGAGGACCCGCATCGCCTTCTGGAGCAGGGTTTCTTCTTCGGGACTGCGGCCAGCCGGACCTGCCATTACACCTCGCCGGGATGCGGAGATTGGACGGCTTTATACCGTAGAAAGGCCCCGGCCCGCAAGGGTGTGCTTATTCGGGGGCGGGGCGGACCCGCCGGGGGCGGGGGTGGCTAGGACGAGAGCCCGGCCGCGCGGAGGGCCAGGCGGATCCGGTGCCGTTCGTCGTCCGAGACGGGCGTGAGCGGCGGGCGCACGTGGGCGGCCGGGATGCGGCCGAGGATCACGAGGGCTTCCTTCATGCGATTGTGCATGTCCACGAAGGGCGGGGCGTAGAACACGTTCACCAGCGGCGCCAGCCGATCGTTGATGGCGCGCGCCTCGTCGAGCCGCCC
>DATHSW010000301.1:0-13099 GCA_035463855.1 Candidatus Deferrimicrobiaceae bacterium
GGCAGCCGGGCTTCCAGCCGGGATAGGGCGGCTCGTAGCGCACCATCAGCTCGCCGGGCCGGGCGCGCCAGTCCGATACCCGCAGCCCGTCCGGCCACTGGGCGGCCGTGCTCCAGGCGCGCTGGACGCGAGCGGGCGCGCGCCCTTCCCACAGCTCCGCGTGGAGCGCGCGGGCGCCGTGCGCCGAGGGCGGGCCGCTCCAGAGCGCGAGCACGCGGGCCACGCCATCCGGCCCCACCGGCCAGGCCTGCGCGTCCAGCAGGCCGTCCTGCGTCGACGACGCGGCGAGGGCCGCGCCGGGGCCGATGCCCGCGTAGACGCGGAGCGAGCCCGATCCCTCGACCCCGGTGAGGCTGTAGAGACCGAGCGTGAGGGCGGCGCGGCCACCCGCGCCGGGCACGCGCAGCACCCGCAGGGTGGCTCCGCCCCAGGCCTCCATCAGGGCGTCGAGGCGCTCGCGGAGGAACACGAGCGACGAGAAGGGCTCGTCGACGCGCAGGCTGTCGAGCACCTCCGCGTCCACCACCTCGTAGAGCTCACCGATCGCCCGCTCGCGGTCCGGCCCCTCCGCCGCGACGGCGAGCCGCTCGCGGGCCACCGTCCGGAAGCGGTCCAGCCGGTCGGCCGCGAGGGCGGGCGCGACCACGCCCGCGAGCAGGGCGGCCACCAGCGCCCCCCGGAACCATCGTGGGCCCATGGCGCTAGCGTACAATGGCCACGGATGACCCGCATCCTCGACCGCTACGTCTACAAGGAGATGGGCCCGCCGTTCCTCATCGGCGTGGGCGTCTTCACGTTCTTCCTCGTCATCGACCGCATCTACCAGCTCACCGACCTCGTCATCACCAAGAGCGTGCCCTTCGCGCTCGTGCTGCCCCTCCTGATCTACATGCTCCCCGCCTTCCTGGCCCTCACCCTGCCGATGGCCCTGCTGGTCACGGTGCTGCTGATCTGCGGGCGCCTCGCGGGCGATCTCGAGGTGGCCGCGCTCAAGGCCTCCGGGGTGAGCCCGCTGCGGCTCTTCCGGCCCTTCCTCGCGGTCGGGATCATCGTCACCCTGCTCATCTCGTGGCTCACCCTCGTGGTGGGCCCGTGGTCGAGCGGCGCCTTCCAGCGCCAGCTCTTCCGGATCTTCCAGACGCGCGCCACCACCGGCATCAAGGAGCGCACCTTCAGCGCGACCTTCAGCCAGTTCGTGATCTACGTGGACGAGGTGAGCCCCTCGCAGGTGCGCCTGAAGGGCCTCCTCGTCTCCGACGAGCGCAACCCGGAGCAGTCCCGCATCATCGTGGCGCGCGAGGGGCGCCTTCTCAGCGACGAGGCCACCCGCCGGCTCACCCTGCGCTTCCTGGACGGCTCGATCAGCGAGTCCGACGTGGGCGACCGCCGGCGGTTCCGCCAGACCTACTTCAGCCTCTACGACATGACCATGCCGGTGGACTCGCCCCTCGCCGCGGTCGCCCGCGAGGAGAAGCCCGAGAAGCAGCTGCCGCTGCGCCAGCTCATCGCGGAGGCCGAGAGCCTCAGGCGCGCCGGCCAGATCTACCGGCCCTACTACGTGGAGCTGCACAAGCGCTTCGCCCTGCCGGTGGCCGCGCTCGTCTTCACCCTCGTGGCCTTCCCGCTGGGCGTCCGCTCGCAGCGAGGCGGGCGGGCGGGCGCGCTCGCCCTGAGCTTCGGCATCGCGGTGGCCTACTACATCCTGTATTCGACCATGGAGGGGATGGCCCTGCGCGGCCGGCTGCCCGCGGGGATCGCGGTGTGGATACCCAACGCGATCCTGGCGGTAGTGGGCGTGGCGCTCCTGCGCGCGAGCGTGGCGGGAGTGTCGGGAGCCTGGGTCGATCTCTTCTGGCGGCTCTGGGCCAGGGCGAGCGAGCGGCGATCCGGTCGGGTGGTCAAGCCCCTCGAGGAGCGCCGGCGGCGGCGGCTCGGACGCATCGCGGGGCCGCGGGAATCCACCTTCGTCATCGACCGCTACCTGATCCGGCAGTACCTGGTCTTCCTCGGCATCGGCACCGGGATCGGCACGACCCTCGTGGTGGTGGTGGATCTCCTGCAGACCCTCGATCGCTTCCTGCGCTCCAAGCCGCCGCTCCTCACGATCCTCGAGCACTTCGCGTACCGGCTGCCCGGCGAGCTGTACAAGGGTCTCCCGATGATCGTGCTGATCGCGACGGTGTTCCTCTTCCTGTCGCTCACCCGCCAGCGGGAGCTCGACGCCCTGAAGGCGGCGGGCATCAGCCTCTACCGCGCGAGCCTGCCGATTCTGTTGGTGGCGGGCGCGATCAGCGTGCTCGCGGTGGTCTTCCAGGAGGTCGCGCTGCCCGAGATCAACGCGAAGGCGGACGAGGTGGACCGCGTGAAGATCCGGGGACAGCTGCCGCGGCACCTCCAGCGCCAGGCCCAGATCTGGTACCGCTCCTCCGACACGCGCTTCTTCCGCATGGCGCTGCTCGACCCGGTCGGCAAGTCCATGGAAGGCCTCACCGTCGTGGATATCGGCCCCGACTTCCGGCTGCTGGAGCGGCTGGACGCCCGCACCGCGCAGTGGACACCCGAGGGCTGGCAGCTCACCGACGGCGTCTTCCGGCGGGTCGGCGCGCAGAACCGGGTGACCTCGGAGCCGTTCGCCGCGCGGCGGGTCCCGATGCCGGAGCACATCGACGACTTCATCCAGGTGCAGAACGCCCCCGACACCATGAGCTTCCTGGAGCTGCGCGCCTACGTGACGAAGCTGCGCGAGGGCGGCCACCGGGTCAACCGCTACCTGGTCCAGCTCTACTCCAAGCTGTCCTTCCCGCTGGTGCACGTGATCATGGCCCTGGTGGCCATTCCGTTCGCCCTCGCCTCCCCGCGCAGCGGGGGGCGCGCGATGGGGATCGGCGTCGCCATCGTGATCGCGGTGGGCTACTGGGTCGTGCACTCGGTGGCGATCGCCTTCGCGCAGGCCGACCTGCTGCCCGCCGCCCTCGCCGCGTGGACCGCCAACATCGTCTTCGCGGGCATCGGCACCGCCCTCTTCCTCAGCGCCCGGACGTAACTCGGAGGGGGGCTACGCGAAGGCGCCGACCGCCCGTCTCGTGGCTCGATCGAGGCGAGGCGGCGGCTTGCGACTCAGCGTGCTCCCGGAAGGGCCCCGCCCCCGCCGGTCGGCCACCGGGACGACGCCGAGGCTAGCGTGCTTCGCGAAGCGAGCGCAGCGCCTCTTCGATGCGCTTCTGCTCCTGGCCGTAGGTGGCCCAGTCGCCCTTGCGCAGCGCCTCCTGGCCGCGCTGCCAGGCCTCCCAGGCGCGCTGCACGCCCGCGCTGAGGGCGGCCGCCGCGGGCCCGCCCGGCGCCGGGGCGGCGCCCCGCTCGGCGGGACGCGCCGCCTGCTCGTCCCCGCGCACGCGCCCGCCGAAGATGCGGGCGAGCGCGGCCTCCAGGGTCGGCTCCATCGCGATCTGGTTGCCGTAGGCCACGACCACGCGCCGCAGCTCCGGCAGGGCCCCCTGCTCGGCCGCGGCCAGGTAGAGCGGCTGCACGTAGATGAGCGACTGGTCGATGGGAATGGCCAGGAGGTTGCCCGTGATCACGCGCGAGCCCTGCTGGTTCCAGAGCGCGATCTGCTGCGAGATGATCGGGTCCTGGTTGATGCGCGCCTGGATGTTCCGCGGCCCGAAGACGAGCTTCTGCTTCGGGAAGGCGTAGGCCACGATCTGTCCGTACTGGGGCGGATCCATGCGGGCCACCATGAGGGCGATCATGTTGTCGCGCCCGCTCGGATTGAACCCGGACAGGAGCACGAACTCCTCCCTGGCCTCCCCGGGCAGCCGCATCACGGTGAAGTAGGGCTCCATCTCACGATCGCGGCCTTCCTGGGGCAGCCGTGGGAGCACCCACAGGTCTTCCTTGTTGTAGAAGACCTGAGGGTCCTGCATGTGGTAGGTCGCGTACATCCGCGCCTGCACCGTGAAGAGATCCTCCGGATACCGGATGTGCGCCTGGAGGTCCTTGGGCATCTCGGCGAGCGGCTTCAGCAGGCCCGGGAACGCCTTCGCGTACGTGCGGATCACCGGATCCTCGGCGTCCGCGACGTAGTAGCTCACGGTGCCGTGGTAGGCGTCCACCGTGGCCTTCACCGAGTTGCGGATGTAGTTGAAGCCCCGCACCGGCGTGGCGTACGGATAGCGCTCGCTCGTGGTGTACCCGTCGATCATCCACATCAGCCGACCGTCGCTCGTGATCACCAGGTACGGATCGCGGTCGAACTTCAGGAACGGGGCCGCTTCCTGGACGCGCGCCCCGATGTCGCGGTAGATCATCACGCGGCTCTCGGGCCCGAGGTCGTTGGAGAGCAGCACGGTGAGGGCCCCGAAGCGCGCCGCGAAGGCCGCCTTCCGCAGGATCGAGTTGACGGGAATGCCGCCGCGCCCCTCGTAGCGGCTGTAGACGTTCTGGTCGCCCGAGGGATAGTCCAGCTCCTGCGACCGGCTGCGCACGAAGACGTACTCGTTGCCGATCTCGCCGTAGTACATCTCGGGCCGGGTGATCTTCGGCATGCCCCCCGCCACCGCCGGGGGGATGTCCTTGATGAAGAACTCGGGGAGACCCTCCGCGGTGATCCGGTTGACCGGCCCCGCCACGAGCCCGTAGCCGTGCGTGTAGGTGAGGTGCTCGTTGATCCAGCTCTTGCTCGGCAGATCCCGGTAGGAGAGCTCCCGGGCGGAGAGCGTCACCTGGCGGTACTCACCGTTGAGCGTGTAGCGGCCGACGTCCACGTCGCGGAACTTGTAGTAGGTCCGGATCTCCTGCAGCTTGCCGTAGGTCGTCAGCAGCGGGCGGTGGTCCCAGAGCCGGATGTTCTTGATCGTGAGGTTGTTGCGCTCGAGGGCCGCCGCGTTCAGGTTGTCCTCGGCGGCGAAGTCCTTCTCCACGATCCGGTCCAGCGCGTAGGCCTGCCGGGTCATCCGGATGTTGTTCTCGATGTAGGGCCGCTCGTAGACCAGCTCGTTGGGCTTGACCCGGTAGCTCTGCAGCAGCGCGGGGGCGATGCCGAGGCCCGCGACCCAGAGCACCACCAGCACCACCAGCCCCGCCACCAGAAAGCGCCACCCCGGCCGGAACATCTGGAAGACGCAGGCGGCCGCGCAGAGCACCGCGAGCACGATCAGCCACTGGAGCACCGGCAGGGAGGCATGCACGTCGCTATAGGAGGCGCCGAACACGAAGCCGCGGGGCGCGTAGAGCAGGTCGAAGCGGTCGAGCCAGAAGCCGACCGCGCGGAGCAGGAGCAGCACCGCGGCCAGGCCGAGCAGGTGGGTCCGGGCCCCCGCCGCGAGGCGCGGCCCCCGCGCGGTGAGCACGAGGCTGCGCTGCAGCACGTAGACCGCGGCCACCAGGATCAGCGTCCCGGCCACCAGCGCGGTGGACCAGGCGTAGAGGAGCCGCCAGAACGGCAGCACGAAGAAGTAGAACCCCAGATCGCGGCCGAAGAGCGGATCCGTCTGCTTGAACGCGGTGCGGTTGAGGTACTCCAGCACCGTGGTCCACGAGCCGGTGGCGCGGGCCCCCGCGAAGAAGGAGATGACCGCGATCACGGGCAGGAGCAGCCGCCGGACGAGCGGCTCCAGGATCGCGCGCCCGGGCAGCCCCAGCTGGTCCTCGAGCTCCCACAACACGTCGGGGGGCGCGGTCCGCGCGGCCACCGAGAGGTTGACGAAGAGGAAGACGAAGACGACGGCGCCGAGGCCGATGAAGAGCCAGCCGGAGAGCTGCAGGCGCGTGGTGAAGACGGTGGTGAAGCCCACCTCCTGGAACCACAGCCAGTCGGTGTACAGCGGGACGGCCTGGCCGATCAGGCTGAGCAGGATGAAGCCCAGCAGCAGCCAGAGCCCCAACCGGGGGCGCCGCAGGGGCGTGACCCGACCGCCCGGGGGCGTCTGCGCCAACGGCAGGTCCCCTACGTCCCGTCGGTCCAGGAGGACACGGGCGCCTCCCGTGGGGTGGTGAGCTCGCGGATCCGCACTGACGCGGTCTCGGTGCTCAGGGGCGCGGTCTCGACGCGACCCGGCTCACACGCCGGCGTCGTCGCGGAGGTCTTTGACGCGATTCGTCCGCTCCCACGTGAACTCCGGCTCGGGGCGCCCGAAGTGCCCGTAGGCCGCCGTCTTCCGGTAGAACGGCCGGCGCAGATCCAGGTACTTGATGATGCCGGTCGGCGTGAAGTCGAAGTGCTTGCGGATCATCTGCTCGAGCTTGGTGTTGGGCACCTTGCCGGTCCCGAAGGTCTCCACCATGATCGAGACCGGATCGGCCACCCCGATCGCGTAGGCCACCTGCACCTGCGCCCGCTCCGCGAGCCCCGCCGCCACGATGTTCTTGGCCACGTGGCGCGCCATGTAGCAGGCCGAGCGGTCCACCTTCGTCGGGTCCTTGCCCGAGAAGGCGCCGCCGCCGTGCGGGCACGAGCCGCCGTAGGTGTCCACGATGATCTTGCGGCCGGTGAGCCCGGTGTCGCCCATGGGCCCGCCGGTGACGAAGCGGCCGGTCGGGTTGATGTGATACGTGATCCGCTGGGGGTCGATCAGGTGCTTGGGAATGGTGGGCAGCACCACTTGCTCGATTATCTCCTCGCGGATCCTCGACAGCCCGGTCTCCGGCCCGTGCTGCGTGGAGATGACCACCGTCTCCACCGCCACCGGCTTGCCGTCGACGTAGCGCACCGAGACCTGGCTCTTGCCGTCCGGTCGCAGATAGTCGATCTGGCCGCTCTTGCGCACCTGGGTGAGGCGCTGGCAGAGCTTGTGCGCGAGCATGATGGGCAGCGGCATCAGCTCCTCGGTCTCGGTGCAGGCGTAGCCGAACATGAGCCCCTGGTCGCCCGCGCCGAGCTTGTCCACGCCCATCGCGATGTCGCCCGACTGCTCGTCGATCGCGGTGATGACGCCGCACGTCTCGAAGTCGAACCCGTACTTGGCGCGCGTGTAGCCCACTTCCCGGATGGTCTCGCGCGCCACCCGCGGGATGTCCACGTAGCACGAGGTCGTGATCTCGCCGGCCACCACCACGAGCCCGGTGGTGAGGAGCGACTCGCAGGCCACCCGCCCCGTCGGATCCTGGGCGAGGATCGCGTCCAGGACCGCGTCGGAGATCTGATCGGCGATCTTGTCCGGGTGCCCTTCCGTCACCGACTCCGACGTGAACAGATACTCCTCACGCGCCATGCCGTGCTGCCTCCGTGCTCTCGATTCGATCGACCGCGGGTACGTGACAGTAGCACGCCGGACGGGCACCTCTCAAGTGGAATCGCTGGTTTGGCGCGCGCCCGCCTCGGTTTCGCCGGCCGCGTGCGACGGGGTTTCCCCGATCCCTACCCGCAGCGACGTCTCCCACGTCTGCCCGGGCAGAAGCCGCACCGGCCACGCGAAGAGCAGCGCGGATCCCTGATAGATGCGCTCGAAGCCCGCCTCCGACAGCGACACCGTCTCCACCGGCGCCCACGCGACGTCGGCCGGGTTCGCCCACCGGAGGGCCAGCTCGCAGCCGAGCCACTCGTCCACCATGGCCAACCCGTGCACCGCGGGCAAGCGCCCACGGCTGCCCAGCGACGGGCGGCCCGCCACGCGATAGTAGCGACCCGGCGCGTCCCCCGCGCTCAGCGTCAGGTTCCACTGCACCGCCCAGCGGCCCTCGAGCGGCTCCTCTCCCTCCCAGCGCAGGCGGTAGGTCACGGTCAGCGCGGGATCGTCCGCCATCGCCACCACCGACTTCTGCAGCGCCAGCGGCAGGCCGTCCGGGCGCGGGAGCGAGCAGAGCACCGCCACCTCGCGCGGCGACGTCTTCACCTCGTGCTCGAACGGCCGCTCGCCCACCACCAGGCGCGCCTCGTCCCAGGGATCGAGCGGATCGAGCTCGCCCGCGGGCGGGAACAGGCCGTCGAGGAGGGAGGCCCGGCGGAAGCGATCGTAGCGGAGCAGCGCGGTCAGCCCCGCCTCCTTGACCCCGGGCGCCGCGTGGATCGTCTTCACGTCGCCCCCCGCCGCGTCCGGCGGCCGCTCCGCCACCTGCCGGTGGTACGCCTCCGGACGCCGGGTGAGCACGTCGGCGGTGTCGAGCTCCCCGGCGAGCCACACGAGCTCGGTGAGCGTGGCGCCCCGGGCCGGCCGCAGGGTCAGCCCGAGGGCGCGCGTGCGCACCAGGACCTCGGCCACCCCGTCGCCGTCCACGTCGGCCCGCACACAGTCGAGCCCGAGCGGCTTGCCCGGGCCCTCGAGCCGCCGCTCGCAGCCGACCAGGGCCGACCGCACCGCCCGGCGCAGGTGCGGCAGGTAGCAGCCCCCGAAGACCCCGTGCCAGTAGGCGTCGTTGGCCTGCCCCTGCCAGAGGCGCTCGCGCGCCGCGAGCAGCCGCGGATCCCGCGGGCGCGCGCTCAGGCCCTCGTGCACGCGGCGCGAGAGACGGATCATCTTCCAGTACGTGTCGCCGACCTCCGGATACTTGACCAGGAAGTTCCGGAAGAAGCCGCCGCGCAGCAGCCGCGTGAGCCGCTCCCCATCCGGCAGCGCGCCGAGACGGGCGCGTGCCTCGTGCAGCTCGGCGGCGGCGGCGGGGGGCAGCGCCCACTCGCCCATCTCGGTGTAGGCGGCGGTCGGCAGGTAGACGCGCCCGGCCGCGGGCTGGGTGTCCAGGTAGCGGGCGAACGTGGAGACGCGCAGCCAGGGCGCGGCCCGCAGCGCCTCCAGGAAGCGGGCGAGCCAGCGCTCGCCGTACACGAGGCGGTGGGTGCCCGGCCACACCCCGAACTTCTCGCCGTCGTCCACGAGGGTCACCGCCCCCGCGTCGCGGCGGCCCTCCAGGTACCGCAGGCTCTCCGCGGGATCCGCGAAGGGCACGAGATAGCGCAGCCGCTGGTTGATCGGGAACACCGCCACCGTGGCTCCCTGCTCCTCGGTGAGGTAGTAGCCGCCCAGCCCCTCCGGATCGAGCCCGGCGAGCGCGAAGTGCGAGTCGTCCACCAGCACGAACTCCACGCCCGCCTCGCGCAGCACCCGCGGGAGGTGGGGCTCCCAGATTCGCTCGGCCAGCCACATCCCGCGCGGGCTCACCCCGAAGCTCGTGCGCAGGAAGTGGGTGAGCGCCTGGATCTGCCCGACCTTGTCCCAGTCGGGCAGGAGCGCCAGGATCGGCTCGTAGAAGCCGCCGGTCAGGAGCTCCACCTGCCCGTCCGCGGCGAGCCGCCCGAGCAGGTCGAAGGTGGGCCGCGCGCGCTCCTTGAGGGTGGCGAGCAGGCCTCCCGAGCAGTGGACGGTCAGGGGCAGGCCCGGACCCACCTCGGCGACGGTCTGGAGGAACGGATGATAGGCGCGGAGCACGGCGTCGTCGACGACCCCGTCGAAGTTGCCGACCGGCTGGTGGTTGTGGATGCCGAACAGGAAGTGGAGCGGGCCGTCACTCACGATCCAGGTCCCGGTGCCTGACGATCGGACTCAGGCCGAGACCGGTCAGGAATGAGCGGAGCGCCTCCACCACCATCACCGAGCGGTGCCGGCCACCCGTGCAGCCGACCGCGACGGTGAGATAGGCCTTCCCCTCGCGCTCGTAGAGGGGCAAGAGGAACTTGAGCAGCCCCTCCAGGCGCGAGAGCAGCTCCCGGCTCTCCGCGAAGGACATCACGAATTCCTCGACCGCGGCGTCCCGCCCGTCGAGGGCGCGCAGGCGCTCGACGAAGTGCGGGTTGGGCAGGAAACGGACGTCGAACACGAGGTCCCCGTCGTAGGGCACGCCGTGCTTGAAGCCGAACGAGACCAGCGCCACCGTGAGCCCGCTCCGGGCCGCCCGGGGGCCGTAGGACTGGATCATCTGGTCCTTCAGCTGGTGGACGGTCAGGGCCGTCGTGTCGATGATCCGGTCGGCGATCTCGCGCAGATGGGCCAGCGCCTTGCGCTCGGCCCGGATCCCGTCGAGCACGTTGCCCTCCCCGGCCAGGGGATGGCGGCGCCGCGTCTCGTGATAGCGGCGGACCAGCGTCTCGTCCGACGCCTCCAGGAAGAGGACGTCGACGAGATGGCCTCGCGTCCGCAGCTCCTGGACCGTCTCCACCATGTTGGCGAGGTACTCGCCCTCGCGCACGTCCACCCCGAGCGCGATGGCGGAGATGCCGCGGCTCGACTGGGCACACAGCTCGGCGAAGGTGGGGATCAGCGTGGTCGGCAGATTGTCCACGCAGAAGTAGTTCAGGTCCTCGAGGCACTTGATCGCGTAGCTCTTCCCCGCTCCGGAGAGCCCGGTGATGATGACGAAGCGGATGGGCTCGCCGGCCGGCGCGGTCATGCCGGGACGGCGGGCCGGCGGCGGATGATCATCCCGCGGGTGCTGGTGATCACCTGCATCGACGGAGGCCTCAGCGCTTCTTCGATTGCTGACGCCGCTGGTGCGACGGCAGGATGCCGAGCTCCTCGCGGTACTTGGCCACCGTGCGACGGGCGATGGTCAACCCCTGTCCCTGCAGGGACTGGGCGATCTCCTGGTCGGAGAGCGGCTTGCCGCCGTCCTCGCCCGCCACCATGTCGCGGATGGTCTTCTTGACCGACACCGAGGAGACCATGGACCCGTTCTCGGAGGCGATGCCGCTGTGGAAGAAGAACTTGAGCTCGAACAGCCCCTGCGGGGTCTGCACGTACTTGTTGGTGGTCACCCGGCTGATGGTCGACTCGTGCATGCTGATGTCGTCGCCGACGTCCCGCAGGGCGAGCGGCCGCAGGAAGGGCAGGCCCTTGTCGAGGAAGTCGCGCTGGAAGTTGACCAGGCTCTGGGCGACCTTTCGTAGAGTGCGTTGACGCTGCTCCACGCTCTTGATCAGCCACACCGCGCTGCGCAGCTTCTGCTCCACATACTGCTTGGCCTCGTCCCCCGAGCGCCGCAGCAGCGACCGGTAGAGGGAATTCACCCGGAGCCGCGGGATGCCTTCCTCGTTCAGGATCACCACGTAGTCCTCGCCCACCTTCTGGATGGTGACGTCCGGCACCACGTAGCGGGAGTCGTTGGCCGAGAAGCGCCGGCCCGGCTTGGGCTCGAGGCTCTGGATCTCCTCGATCGACTCCATCACCCGCTCCAGCGGCTGCTTCAGGGCCCGGGCGATCTCGGCGTACCGGCGCCGCTCCAGGTCCTCGAAGTGGCGCTCGACGATCTCCACCGAGATCGGGTCGGGCTCCGCGTCCGCGGTGAGCTGGAGCAGCAGGCACTCCTGCACGCTCCGGGCCGCCACCCCCGGGGGGTCGAAGCCGTGGATGAGCTTGAGGGCGCACTCCACCGCCTCCGGGCTGGCCCCCATGCCCGCCGCGATCTCGCCCACGTCGGCCCGGAGGTAGCCGTCCTCGTCCAGGTTGCCGATGATGGCCTCGCCGATGCGGAGGAGGTCCTTGTCGTCGGTGCCCAGCCGGAGCTGCTCCATCAGATGCTCGCCGAGCGAGGTGTCGCTGCGACCCAGGTTCTCGAACGGCAGCTCGTCCCGCTCCTCCATCGACACCGGGGTCCGCTCGTCCCCGTGGTCGTCGAAGATCGCGGAGGACAGGTCGAACGGCAGGTCATCGGCCTTCTCGCCGTCCACCGAGCTGGTTTCCTTCGAGACCGGCTCGGTGGCCGGCGGGGCCTCCGGGGCGGCCGGCGCCTCCGCGGTCGTCCCGGGCGTGGCGGCGGCCTCCGGGCTGTCCGGGTTCTCGACCGGCACCTCCTCGAGGAGCGGGTTCTCCTCCAGCTCCTTGCGCACCACCTGCTCGAGCTCGAGGGTGGACAGCTGCAGGAGCTGGATCGCCTGCTGCAGCAGCGGGGTCATGACGACCCGCTGGCTCATCCGTTGAACGAGCTTCATAGGGAGAACTTCTCGCCCAGGTAGATCTCCCGGGCCTTGGAATTGTTCGCGAGCTCGGTGGCGGTGCCGGAGGCGAGAATGCGGCCGTCGTGGAGGATGTAGGCGCGGTCGGTGATCGCCAGCGTCTCGCGCACGTTGTGGTCGGTGATCAGCACGCCGATCCCGCGCTCCTTGAGCCGGGCCACGATCTCCTGGATGTCGCCGATCGCGATGGGATCGATGCCGGTGAACGGCTCGTCGAGCAGCAGGTACCGGGGGCTGGTCACCAGCGCCCGCGTGATCTCGAGCCGCCGCCGCTCGCCGCCTGACAGGGTGTAGGCCTTGTGTTGGGCCAGACGGGTCAGGTCCAGCTCGGCGAGCAGCTCGGCGAGCCGCGTCATCCGCTCCTGGTGGGACAGATCGAGCGTCTCCAGGATCGCGAGGAGGTTCTCCTCGACGGTGAGCTTGCGGAAGACCGACGACTCCTGCGGCAGGTAGCCCATGCCGAGACGGCACCGCTTGTACATCGGTAGCTCGGTCACGTCCTGGCCTTCCAGAAAGATGCGCCCTCCGTCTGGCCGCAGGAGGCCGACGATCATGTAGAACGACGTCGTCTTGCCGGCTCCGTTGGGTCCGAGCAACCCGACCACCTCGCCCGGATGGATGTCCAGGCTCACGCGGTTGACGACCACGCGGCTGCGAAACCGCTTGCGCAGCCCCTGGGCGATCAGCCCTTCCATGCTACGCGGGGCCCCCGGCCACCGGCGCGCTCATGGGCATTGCCCGGGCTGCGGCTTGGGGCGCGCGCCCGCCTCCTCCTGGCCGCGCGGGTAGAACACCGCCTTCACCCGCTCCTGCTGGCCGCCCTCCACCACGCTGCGGTCCTCCGCGAGGTAGATGGTGATCCGCTCGCCGGTCACCACGTTGTCGTCGCGCCAGACCCGCGCGTTGCCGATGAGCACCACCCGCTGCTCGGCGTCGTAGTACTCGGCCCGCTGCGCGGTGCCGGTGCGGCAGTCCCGGGTGATGATCCGCACGTTACCGGTGGAGACGGTGCGCACGATGCGGTCCCGCTTGTCGTCGAGATAGACCTCCATGCGGTCCGCGTACTGCGTCGAGCTGTTCTGGCTCGCCACCACGTTGCCGGTGAAGACGACGAGCCCTTCCTTCTGGAGGTTCTCGAGCTGATCGGCGTCCACCGTGACCGGGGCCTGGCTCGCGCCCGGGCCCTCCGGGCGCGCCGCGGGGGCGGCGCGCGCCGGGCGGGGC
>DATHSW010000302.1:0-8513 GCA_035463855.1 Candidatus Deferrimicrobiaceae bacterium
GCGACCCGGTCCACGTTCTTGACGCCCTGGCTGGCCGAGCCCAGGTAGTCGAGCGCCACCACGATGGGCACCACGGTGGTGACCGGCCACATCAGCGTCAGCAGCGGCACCGCGATCAGGCCGGAGCCGAAGCCGGCCATACCCCGGACCCAGTAGGCGAGCAGCACCACCAGCCCGGAGTAGACCGCGATCTCGACGCTCAACGGACGGCACGAATCTCAGGCGGCGGGAGTGCCCTCGAGATGCCAGGTCCCCTCGTCGCGGTTCCAGAGCCGGAGCATGTGGCGTCCCTGCCCCGGCCCCCCGTCCTTGAAGGCGGTCCGGCTGTGCGCGAACTGGCGGTTGTTCAGGTACTGGAGCTGGCCCTTCTCGATGCGGAACTCGACCCAGTTGGCGGGGTCGTCCACGATCTCCCGCATGGCCTCGAGCGCCTGCCGGGCCTCGTCGTCCAGATCGGCGCCCGCCATCCGGGAGCCGTTGACGATGTAGTCCTCGTAGTAGCGCGCGACCAGCGTCCCGCCCTCGTACTCGTAGACCGGCCGGCGGCTCACCCGCGGGGCGTCCGGCGCGTGCTCGCCCTGGCGGTCCCAGTAGAACGGGCGATAGAGGCGCGCCAGCAGATCGGGGCGCCGGCGGCGCAGGTCGTGGTGCGCGGTGACCAGGCTGGTGAAGCGGCTCAGCCCGCCTTCCCGCGCCGACTCGAGACAGAAGAGGCCCACGAAGGCGGGCGGCTTCCAGAGCCAGCCGCCGTCGGTATGGAAGGGCTGGCCCAGGTTGGTCACCGACCGGCGGACGCCATAGCCCAGCGCCTGGCCCGAGTCCTTGACGTCGTAGAGGCGCGTGCCGTTGGCCTTCTGCGCGACCACCTGGCCGAGCATCGCGGCCAGCAGCCAGCCGATGGCCACGTTCTCCGCGTGGCCGTAGCGCTCGACGGGGAAGCGGTCCACCACCGCGAGGCCGGTGTCGGTCTCGAGCTTGGTCCGCACCGCCGTCATCACGGCGGCGCAGGCGCGGAGGGCGAAGTCCTCCGGCGTGAGCGTGTCCACCGGGCGGGGCGTGGCCCGGACCGCGGCGGCTACCTCGTCGAGCTCGGCCACGCACTCTGGAGGCAGCGGGATCAGCCAGTCTCGGGGGGAGATGCTCGCGCGCCGCCACGACTTCTTGAGCTCGATATCCTCGGGCGCGACCTGCACCGCTACCTGGTCGACACGCATCGGGCGCCTCCTCGAGCGGTAGTGGGCGCCGAGTATAGCAGGACGCGCCGGGCTAGTACCAGCGGGGGTCGCCCGGGAGGACCGGGACGGGCTTGCCGTCCACCTGCAGCACGCGCGGGCGGATGGTGGGGACCGCCCGGCCGCGCAGCGCGCCCAGGATATCGGCCGAGCGGGGGCCGCCGCCCTGCAGCAGCTCGAGGTTCTTGATGGTGGGCAGGCGCAGCGTGATGTCCTGTCGCCGGAACGCGTCGAAGGCCTCCGCCGGCGTCAGCCAGCGGAGCGCCACGATCTCGTGGCCGTCCACCATCGGCTCCTGGGGCGGCGCGACCGCCGCGAAGAAGCGCGTGTCGAAGCGAAGCGGCTGCTCCTCGGGGGTGATCCAGTGCGCGAAGTAAGTGAGGCGGTCGGTGGCCAGCGTGAGCCCCTCCGCGCGCAGCATGGTGAAGAACGCCGGATTGGCCGACTGGCAGGCCGCGCGGTAGGCCTCGAAGCGCTCGCGGTTGTCCGCGGTGAAGCGCACCGGCTCCCCGTCGCGGTCGTAGGCCAGCAGCATGCCCACCTCCTCGAAGGCCTCGCGGATGGCGCCCACCCAGTAGCCGAGCGCCTGCCGGGGCGCCAGGTCGCCCCCGAGCCGGGTGCTCGCCTCCTCGGGGGTGAGCCCGCGGACGAAGCGCTCGACGTCGTCGGGGATATCGTCGGCCTCGACCTTGCCGCCCGCGAAGACGTAGTCCCCCGCCGCGAACTTGCTCTTGCGGTGGCGCTGGATCATCAGGATCTCGGCCGGCCCCGCCGGCCGGTCGCGCAGCAGGACCAGGGTCGCGGCGGGCGATGGGATCGCGGGAGGGCTCATGGGTGTCGGGTCTGGCAACCGGATGCATTCTGACACGAGCGGCGGCGCCGAAAAAAGCCCTTGTGGAGCCCCGGCCCGCGATGCGAGACTTTCCGCCGTGCAGGAGCACAGGCGGCACGCGCGGGTGGCGGCATCGTGGCCGGTCACCGTCCGGACCGGCGACCGGCTCCTGCGTCTCCTGACCCTGAATCTCAGCTCCCACGGCGCCAAGGTCGGGCTGGACGCCGCGCTCCTCCCGGTCGGAGCCGCGGCGCACCTGCGCCTCGAGCCGCCCGGCTCGCCACCGGTGGACGTCGAGGCGATCGTCTGGCGCGCCGACGATGACGGCTCGGCGTTCTTCTTCGTCGGGACGGGCTGCGCCGAGTCCCGGGACGCCGTCACGTCGCACGCCGAGTAGTCGTACCCCGCCCCACAGAGGAGACCCGCATGGGCGCAGAAGCCAGGATCAAGGAGCTCGGCATCACTCTCCCCAGCCCCGCCAAGCCGATGGGCAACTACGTGCCCGGCGTCCGCGTCGGCAACCTGCTCTTCCTGTCGGGCCACGGGCCGATCCGCGTCGAGGGCCAGCCGCTCACCCGGGGCAAGGTCGGCCGCGACATGTCCACCGAGGAGGCCTACAAGGTCGCGCGGGAGGTCGGCATCAACCTGCTGGGCTCCGCCCGCGCCGTGCTGGGCAGCCTCGACAAGGTGAAGCGGGTGGTGAAGGTCCTGGGCATGGTGAACGCGGTCGAGAGCTTCGGCGAGCAGCCCAAGGTCATCAACGGCTTCTCCGACCTGATGGTGGAGGTGTTCGGCGAGAACGGCCGCCACGCGCGCTCGGCGGTCGGCATGGGCTCGCTCCCCGCGGGCATCCCGGTCGAGATCGAGATGATCCTCGAGCTGAACGCCCCCGCGGCGGGACCGGCCCCGAAGAAGGCGGCCCGCCCGGCCCGGCCAGCCAAGAAACCAGCGAAGCGCCGCCGCTAAGTCTCCGGAGAGCGCCCCCGCCGGCGAGAACGGGAGACCGGCGGGTGGCGCCGGCCGCGCGCGTCAGGCGAAGAGCGGCGGGAGCACTCGTAGCGCTTCCGCGATCCGCGGGCCGTACCAGGACAGGAGCTTGCCGTCCACCAGGTGGATCCGCCCGTCCCGCACCGCGGGCAGGTCGGGATACGGGGCGAAGTCGGCCTCGTGCACGTGGCGGAAGCGGTACGGCTCGTCCGGGAGGAGGATCACCTCCGCGTCCGTGGCCGCCACCTCGTCCAGGGTGACCTCCGGATAGCGCTTCGCGGCGCCCCCGAAGACGTTGGCCCCGCCCGACACCGCGAGCATGTCGTGGATGTAGGTGTCGGCGTTGATCGTCATGTAGGGCTTCCGCCAGATCGGACAGAAGACGCGACGCGGCCGCCGCCCCGCCGTGGCGGCGCGCACCTCGTCGTACCGCGCCCGCAGGGCCGCCTCCAGCTCGCGCGCCGGCGACCCCGCCTCGAGCAGCGCACCCAGCTCGCCCACCAGCCGGATCCCGTCGGCCACCGTCCGCGGATAGGTCACGTGGACCGGGATGCCCCAGCCCCGGAGGGTCTCCACGTGCTCCCGCACGTTCTCCTCGACGTTGGCGATCACGAGGTCGGCGCCCAGGTCGCGGATCAGCCCCAGCTCGGGGTTCTTCTCCCCCCCGACCCGCGTCTTGGTCGCGACGCCCTCGGGGGGCTCGGTGCAGTAGATCGTGCAGCCCACCACGCGGTCTCCCGCGCCGATGGCGAAGAGGATCTCGGTGATGCTGGGAATGAGCGAGACGATGCGCCGGGCCGGCACCGCGCGGCTTACAGCTTGGCGGCCTGCTCGGACAGCCGCTCCACGAGCGCGATCAGCTCTTTCATGTGCTCGCGCAGCGCGCCCTCGGCCTTCCGCGCGGCCTCACCGTGCCCGGCCTCGACCGCGTCCTCGAAGCTCGTGACCGCCACCCCGAACTCTCTCAACAGTCGGCGCGTGCTGTCTTGCGGCATGCAGGTAGGATATCATGCGCGCAGTCACGACATGGTCGGCGCCGTCGATCTTCTCTACCGCGCGCTCTACCGCGGCGTCCTGGCCCGGATGCCCGAGCGCGCCGCGATCGCGATCGGCCAGTGGGGCCTCCGGCACGTCCCGCTCGATCGCCTCGCCCTCTTCCGCAACGAGGACCCGCGCCTGTCCATCACGCTGGGCGGCGTGAAGCTCCCGAACCCGCTGATCCTCTCGTCCATGTACTACGACACCGCGATCCTGCGCCGCGCCATGGGCCTCGGCTGGGGCGCGGTGACCGCGAAGAGCATCACGCCGGACCCGCGCCCCGGTCATCCCGCGCCGAACCTGGTGCGCATCCAGACCGCGGAGGGCCCCGGCCTCGTCAACTGCAACGGCTTCAGGAACCCGGGGCTCGAGGCCTACCGCCGGGCGCTGGCCGGGCTGCCGCACCGGGTCCCGCTCATCGTGGCGGCCGCCGGCGAGTCGGCCTAGGACTACGTGCGCGTGGTGGAGGGCCTCCAGGAGTTCGGGGACCTCGTCGAGATCAACATCTCCTCGCCCAACACCAGGCTGGTCTACGGCTGGTCCACCCGGCCGCACGAGCTGAAGGATGTCTTCCGGGCCGTCCGCGCCGCCACCCGCAAGCCGGTGATCGTCAAGATCTCGCCGGATTTCCGCGAGACCAACGAGGAGATCACGATCCCGACCGCGCTCGACGCCGGCATCACGATCGTGAACTACGGCAATACCCGCCGGGTCGACGAGCCCCGCCTCTCGCAGCGCGCGGGCGGGCTCTCGGGACCGGCCCTGTTCGCCACCACGCTCGAGAACGTGCGCCGGGTGCGCGCGCGCTTCGGCGACCGCCTCGAGCTCATCGCCACCGGCGGCATCGACAGCCCCGAGAGGGCCCGCCAGGCGCTCGCGGCGGGTGCGACCGCGTGCGGGATCTTCACCGGATTCATCACCCGCGGACCCCTGCTGCCGCGCCGCATTCTCGATGCCCTGCCGGTCGCGGAAAAATAACCCACAGGTTATCCACTTATCCACAGCCATCCACAATCGCAGAAAACACACGCTCTGAGGCGCTTCGAGAAGCATGACCCGAAAAAGTGACGCTCTGACCGTCCACCGCCACGACCCCCTTTGTCGCGTCCAGCATTCACGCACTCGGAGCGCGGCGGGCGCGCCGAACCGCGCATGGGTCGCGGTGAAACGAAGCCTTGACAGGGCTGAGACCGGTTCTTAAGGTGGTCGGGCGCTCATCGCCTCACGCATTCGTCGTCGCCGCACAGTGCACATCGTCGGCAAGGAGAAGAACAGGTATGGAGGCCAGCCGGAAACCACTCGCGAAGGTCGAGGGCAGGAAGCGGATGCGGCTCAGCGGGCTCACGGTGGCGTGGCGGGGCACCCCGAGCCTCGACGACTGGGTGGCTTACATCGTGACCGGCACGAAGTCCAAGAAGCTGATCCTGGCGGATCACGCCTCCGAGCGGAAGGTGAAGGGCCTCCTCACCCGCATCCAGAGCCTGTCGAAGAAGGAGGTCGAGAAGCTGGCCAAGGGCTAGAGCGCTCCGCGCTGGGCGAGGCTGATGAACCGCTCCCGGCCGATGATGACATGATCGTGGATCCGCAAGTCGAGTAGCTCCGAGCACTCCACGAGCTGCTTGGTGAGCCGGAGATCCTCGCGACTCGGCGTGGGATCGCCGCTCGGATGGTTGTGCAGGAGGATGATCGAGGCCGCCGATTCCAGGATGGCCGGCTTGAAGACCTCGCGCGGGTGCACCAGGCTCGCGGACAGGGTGCCCTCCGAGACGACGACGTCGCGGAGCAGGCCGTTCTGGGCGTCGAGCAGCGCCACCCGAAACACCTCCTTCTGGAGATCCTCCATGAGCGGGCCGTAGCGCGCGAAGACCTGCTCCGGGCTGCCCAGCACCACCCGCGCCTCCCCGTTGCGCGAGCGCAGGCGCCGCGTGATCTCGAAGGCCGCGGCCAGCCGCACCGCCTTCACCGGCCCGACCCCGCGCACCGCGCCCAGCTCGGCCACCCCGCGGCCCGCCAGGCCCGAGAGCGAGCCGTAGCGGGTCAGCAGGTCGCGCGCCATGTCCATGGCGCTGCGCCCGGCGAGCCCGCTGCCGAGCTGGATGGCCAGCAGCTCCGCGTCGGCCAGCGAGTCGGCGCCCTTGTGATACAGACGCTCGCGCGGACGGTCCTCCGAGGGCCACCGCCCGATCCCGTTGCCGGCCGCGCCCATGGGACTGCCGTAGCACGCGGCGGCGAGACCGGTCAATGACGCGGATCGGATACGGGCTCCTCGATCACGATCCGGCGCGGCTCGTCGCCCAGCCCCTCGATGCTCACGTGGATCGTGCGCGCGGGCAGGAGCGACAGCAGCTTGTCGGCCCACTCGATCACGGTGACGCCGTCGCCGTCGAGCATCTCCGCGAGCCCCAGCTCGACGAGCTCGGAGAGGCTGCCGGTCCGATAGGCGTCGAGGTGGTAGACGGGCAGCCGGCCGCGATACTGGTTGACCAGGACGAAGGTCGGGCTCGTCACGTCGCTGGTGACGCCCAGGCCGCGCGCGAGCCCCTGCAGGAAGCACGTCTTCCCCGCCCCGAGCTCCCCGGTGCAGGCCACCACCGCGCCCGGCGTGAGCCGCGCGCCCAGGCGCTCGCCGATGGCCTGCGTCTCCTCGGGGCTGCGCGAGACGAGCGTCCGGGCCGCGCTCACGCGGTACCCTCGGAGAGCGCGCGGAGCGCCGCGGGCAGGCTCTCGATGATGTCGCTCGCGATCATGGCGATCTCGCCCCTCAGGCCGGCGGCCACGTCGCCGGCCAGCCCGTGCACGTAGCAGCCGGCCCGCAGCGCCACCGCCGCCTCGACGCCGCGGGCGAGCAGCGCGCCCACGATCCCGGTGAGCACGTCGCCCGAGCCGCCCTTGGCCAGGCCCGGATTGCCGGTGGGATTGATCGCCACGTGGCCGTCGGGGCCGCCGATGACGGTGCCCGCGCCCTTCAGGGCGAGCGCGACCGCGTGGTCGCGGCCGACGCGCCGGGTGATCTCCACGCGATCGGCCTGGACCGCGTCGGTGCCGATGCCGAGCATCCGCGCCATCTCCCCGGGATGCGGGGTGAGCGCGCGCGGCCCCGCCGCGCGGCGCAGCAGCTCCAGGTGGCCGGCCAGCGCGCTGAGCGCGTCGGCGTCCACCACCATGGGCCGCTCCACGTCCCGGATCAGCGCGCGCGCCAGCTCCTGGGTCTCGGGGTCGAGCGAGAGCCCGGGGCCGAGCGCCACCGCGTCCATCCCCCGCGCCAGCTCGAGCAGGCGCTCCTTCGCCAGAAGCGACAGGCTCCGGGCCGCCGTCTCGGGCAGCGCCTCGGTCATGTACTCCGGGGCCTGCGCGCCGATGATCGGCTGCTGGGACTCGGGCGCCGCGATGGTGCAGAGGCCGACCCCGGCGCGCAGCGCCGCCCGCCCGGCGAGGACCGCGGCGCCGGTCTTGCCGAGCGAGCCCGCCACCACGAGGAGACGGCCGAAGCGCCCTTTGTGGGCGTCCGCCTCGCGGGGCGGAAACTGGGGGCGCACGTCGGCCGCCTCGAGCCGCCACGTGGTGATGCCCCGCCGCGTCTCCTCCGCGGAGATGCCGATGTCCGCGATCTCGACCGGGCCGGCCAGCGCGGCGGCCGGATACAGCAGCAGGCTCCGCTTGAGTCCGGCGAAGGTCACGGTGCGCGTGGCCCGGACCGTCGGGCCCAGGAGCGCGCCGTGGTCCGCGGAGAGCCCCGAGGGCAGATCGAGGGCGAACACCGGGACGCCCGCGCGGCCACCATCCCGGTTGATCAGCTCGATGCTCGCCGCGACCAGGCCGCGCGCGGCGCCGGTCAGGCCGGTGCCGAGCAGGGCGTCCACCACCGCGTCCGCCCGGTCGAGCGCGCGCGCCAGCGCGGCCAGGTCTCGCTCCGAGCGGATCTCCTCGACGCGACCCCGCCAGCGCCCGAGCGCTTCGCCCGCGTCGCCGCGGACCTCGGCGCGCCCGGCCACCAGGAAGACGCGCACGGCGGCGCCGCGGGCCCGCAGGCGCCGGGCCACCACGAAGCCGTCGCCGCCGTTGTTGCCCCGCCCGCAAAGGACGGCCACACGGGATTGGAGCACGGCCGGAAAGACGTCCAGCATCTCCCGCACCGTCCCAGCCCCCGCGTTCTCCATGAGGAGCAGCGACGGAATCCCGTACTCGGCGACGGCGCGCCGGTCCAGCTCCTGCATTTCTCGCGCGGTCACGACCCTGATCATGGTTCAGCCATCAGCGGGCTACGGGCAAACGGATCCCGTACGAGAGGACGAACGTACCCTCGTACATTCGTACGCCTTCGGTCCGTTGCGCCTCGAACCTCGACCCTTCGTCAATCGGTGGCCACGACGACGGCGATGGCATAGTCCCCGTCGTGGGACAGGCTCACCATGGCCTGGCGGATC
>DATHSW010000303.1:0-3544 GCA_035463855.1 Candidatus Deferrimicrobiaceae bacterium
GGCCACCGCCGCGTGAAGCGCGACGCCGGTGGCCATGGCCGCCTCGTTGATCACCATGCGGTTCGAGTGGTTGGGGATGGCGGGCGCGTCACCGTCCGGCCGCGTGCCGAGGAACATCAGGGTCCCCGGGACGCGGCGCAGCACGTAGGAGAAGTCCTCGCTGCCCATCATCGGAGTGGGCATCAAGCGCACGCGGTTCTCGCCGAGCAGCTCGGCGGCCACCTGGGAGACGATCCGCGTGATGCCCTCGTCGTTGACGGTGACGGGATAGCCTCGGATCAGCTTGACCTCGGCTTCGGCCCCGTGCGCCGCGGCGAGCCCTTTGACGAGGCGCTCGACCCCTTCGAGCACGCGCTCGCGGGTGCGCTCGGAGACGGTCCGGATCGTCCCGAGCATGTGCGCCGTCTCCGGGATCACGTTGCGCGTGCTGCCGGCCTCGATCTTCGCGATGGTGATCACCGCGGGATCGAACACGTCGACCCGGCGGGTGACGAAGGTCTGGAGGGCCTGGACGATCTCGCACGCGATCGGGATCGGGTCGAGGCAGTCGTGCGGGGCGGAGGCGTGCCCGCCTCGCCCGTGAATCATCGCCTCGATGGTATCGCCCGAGGCCAGAATAGGTCCGGGCCGCGTCCCGACCACGCCGGCCGGGAAGCGCGCGCCCCCGTGCAAGGCGAAGGCCGCGGCCGGCACGGCACCGCGCTCTTCGAGGCCTTCCTCCAGCATGAAGCGCGCCCCGTGATAGCCCTCCTCCCCGGGCTGGAACATGAAGACGACGCGCCCCGCGAGCTGATCGCGGCGCCGCGCGAGCAGGCGCGCGGCGCCGACCAGCATCGCAACGTGGGCATCGTGGCCGCAGGCGTGCATCACGCCTTCTACCTCGGACGCGAAGTCGAGGCCGGTTTCCTCGTGGACCGGGAGGGCATCCATGTCCGCGCGCAGCAGGATGGACGGGCCGGGCCGGGCGCCCTCGAGTGTCGCCACCACCGACGTCAGCCGATCACCCGTTCGGACGCGCAGGTCCAGGCCCTCGAGCGCCTGCAGCACGGCCGCCTGGGTCCGGGGCAGCTGGAGGCCCAGCTCCGGGTGGCGGTGGATCGTGCGCCGGAGGCGAACCACGTCTGGCTGCAGCTCCTGGGCTTCGGGAAGCAGTGCGCGGATCGTCATGGCCCGGATGCTACGCCGAGGCGTCAAGGGCCGTCAACGACACCGGGTCTCCCTATCTCTACGTCAGCAGCGGGAACAGAATCCGGGCGTCGGAAGAGTATAGGTCGTATTCCTTCAATCGGCTGACCGGGACCAGCGAAATCTGTCTCACTTCCGGCGAACGCGGTTTGATGATCCCCCTGCCGAGCCCCTCGCGCAACGAGCTGAATCCCTGCTTGGGAAGACACCGGTAGTAGAAGTCGAGGCGATAGGGCCCCGGCTCCTCCGGCACGTAAGGAACCGCATCGATCTTGGTCAGTCGGACGATCTCGATTTCAATCCCGAGTTCCTCGAAAACCTCGCGCCGGAGGCTGGACTCGATGATGTCATCGCGCGACTCCTCCTTTGAAGGCCCCCACGGGTTTCGGAGACCCGATTCGAGCGAACCACCGGGAAGCCCCCACGCTCCCTTCGTTCGATAACTGTGCTGAACCAGCAGCACTTCCGGAGGATTGACCTCCTCGTCGATGATCACCGCGACGGCCCCCACGGCCCAGCGCGTGGTGAGGAGCGTGCGCAGAAAGCCTGCCAGCCGAGGTGGAAAATGTTTCCACACCGCCAGCGAGGTCCGGTGAAGAAAGGGGTGTCTTTCGATGAAGTGTGCAAGCCACGAAAGCAACTCTGCTCTCCTCTCCGCTCGATGCGCCGGATGATCTGCGCAAATAGGCGCGGCGTCAACTGGTGCCGGCGCTGGCGCGCCGCGGTTCACGCTGAGCGATGGCCTCTTGACAACGGCGGCGCCATGGCGCGACCTTTGTCGTGTTCCCGGCTGCCGACGAGGGTGATGGACCGCCTGAAGGGCATCGGCGCCCACGGCAAGGAGATCATGGGCGATATCCCCAACTACACCGACCTCGCTCCGCAGATCCAGGTCAGCGAGATCGTGGTCGCCTGAGCCGGCCCCGTCGCCGGCTGACGGTCGTGGGCGCGACGACTCGACTCGGCCGATCGGGGCTGACCGTTTCCACCCTCTGTTTCGGGACCGGCTACTTGAGCGGTCCGATCGCGGCGGGCGCCCACCTGCTGACGCGGGCCTACGAGCTCGGTGTCACCTTCTGGGACACCTCGGACGACTACGGCACCCACCCGCACGTGGCCCGCGCGCTCCGCGACGTGGGCCGAGACGAAATCGTCGTGACCACCAAGACCTATGCGAGCACGGCCGCGGGCGCGCGCCGCAGCCTCACGAAGGCCCTGCGTGAGCTCCGGGTGGAGGCCGTCGATATCTTCCTCCTTCATGCGGTGGACTCGGCCGGCGAGCTCGAGGCCAAGCTGCCCGCGCTCGAGACCCTGGCTCGGGCGAAGGCCGAAGGCCTGGTGCGGGCCGTCGGCGTCTCGAGCCACAGCCGCGAGGTGCTGACGCGACTCCTCGATCTTCGGGAGGTGGATGTCGCGCTGGTGGTCGTCAACCAGACGGGGAGCTGGATGAAGGACGCCACCCCGAAGGAGATGGATGAAGCCGTCAAGCGCCTTCACCGGAGCGGCCGCGGCATCTACGGCATGAAGGCGCTCGGCAGCGGCCAGGTCACGGGCCAGGCTGAGGTGGCCGCGGCCCTGCGCTACGCTTTCCGCTATCCCTACGTCCACGCCACCTGCGTCGGCATGACCTCCGATTCCGAGCTCGAGGCCAATGTCGGCATCTGGCGTCGCGCGCGGGCGAGGCGTCGGCGGTCGAGCGCCTAGTGACTCAGGCCACGTCCCGCTGGCGGGCGGCGTTGTAGTTGGCGTCGTACCACCAGTCGAGGTACGTCGCGTAGGTGATGGGCGGATAGCGCGGCGGGTTGCCGGGCCCCTGGCAGGTGGGCAGGCACGCGATCTCGGTGTCGAGATGCGGCCCCATGAAGTAGGGGATGGCGTAGCGCGGCCGGCCCACCGGGGGCAGGGCCGGAACAGCAGCGAGGGTGCCGCGTGACCTATGCATCTGGCGCGCATCGCCGACGGGCGCGACTTCGCCGAGGGCATCGAGGCCTTCTGCGCCAAGCGGCCGCCCCACTTCGAGGGGGCCTGAATGGGTGCGCCGAATTAGCCGTCGGGTGGCTGATCGCGGGGAGTCCGCTTCGTCGTCGTCCGACTCGCGGGCCGCCCTCCCGTGATCGCCTGTTCTTGGGCTCGCCGTAGCAGCTCGACGGCATGCCCGTAGAAGATGAGGTAGGGCTCGATCTCTTCCCAATCCAGCCCCGCCTGGACCAGGGCGTGGCCCACGGCCTCGGTGGAGGGCGCCTGGCGCCGGCTCACATGGATGATGAAGTCGTACAGCCGGGGCCACTCGGCCAGCTCAGGTTGCGGCACCGTGCGGTTGAGATTGGTCGCGAAGTCCTGGAGCAACCTCTGCGCCTCA
>DATHSW010000304.1:0-11145 GCA_035463855.1 Candidatus Deferrimicrobiaceae bacterium
GGACGTGACGGGGGTGTGCACGCTGCCGGGGGGGGTGGAGATGGTGATGCCGGGGGACAACGTGACGATGGCGATCGAGTTGATCCAGCCGGTGGCGATGGAGAAGGAGCTGCGGTTCGCGATTCGGGAGGGGGGCCGGACGGTGGGCGCGGGCGTGGTCGCGGAGATCGTGGACTAGGCCATGCGCGACATCATCTCCCTCGCGTGCACGAACTGCCAGCGGCGCAACTATTCGACGACCAAGAACCGGCGGACGCATCCCGACCGGATGGAAATCAAGAAGTTCTGCAAGTGGTGCCGCAAGCACTTCGTGCACAAGGAATCCAAGTAGCACAGGGCTCGGAGGCGTGTAGCTCTAACGGCTAGAGCACCGGACTCCAAATCCGGGGGATGGGGGTTCGAATCCCTCCACGCCTGCCAGATCGCGAGAATCGAGAGGCATGGAATTTCTGAGTCGGGTGAAGGAGTTCTTCCAGGAAGTGGCGGCGGAGTTCCGGCGCGTGAACTGGCCGAGCCGTCAAGAGGTGGCGGCGTCGACGATGGTCGTGCTCGTGGTGGTGTTCGTCCTCGCGATGTATCTGGGGGCGGTCGATGTGGGTCTGTCGCGTCTGGTGGAGGTGATCCTGAAATGAGTGAGACGGGTACCGCGGTCAAGCAGTGGTTCGTGGTCCACACCTACTCGGGCTTCGAGAACAAGGTGGCGTCCGGGATCGAGTCCCGCGCCAAGATCTTCGGACTTCAAGACATGATCGGCCGCGTGATCGTGCCGACCGAGAAGGTGCGGGAGATCCGGAAGAGCAAGAAGATCGAGACCGAGCAGAAGTTCTTCCCGGGCTACCTGTTGGTGGAGATGGAGCTGACCGACGACACGTGGCATCTCGTGCGCTCCACCCCCAAGGTCACCGGGTTCGTGGGCTCGGGGAACAAACCGGTGGCGCTGCCCCCGGAAGAGGTCGAGGGCATCCTGCGGCAGATGGAAGAGGGGGCCGAGAAGCCCAAGCTCAAGTCCACCTTCCAGAAGGGCGACAAGGTGCGCGTGATCGAGGGGCCGTTCGTGAACTTCCAGGGCGCCATCGACGACCTGAATCCGGAGCGCGGCAAGCTCAAGGTCATGGTGGCCATCTTCGGGCGGCTCACGCCCGTGGAGCTCGAGTACTACCAGGTGGAGAGGCTCTAGCATGGCGAAGAAGGTCCAGGCGATGGTGAAGCTGCAGATCCCGGCCGGGAAGGCCAACCCGTCGCCGCCGGTGGGCCCGGCCCTCGGCCAGCACGGCGTCAACATCATGGAGTTCTGCAAGGGCTTCAATGCCCAGACGAACTCCCAGGAGGGGCTCATCCTCCCGGTGGTGGTGACGATCTACCAGGACCGGTCCTTCACCTTCGTGGTCAAGACGCCGCCCGCCGCGATCCTGCTCAAGCGCGCGGCCGGCATCGCGAAGGCCTCGGCGGTCCCGCACAAGGACAAGATCGGCAAGGTGACGCGCGCGCAGGTGCGCGAGATCGCCCAGACCAAGCTGGTGGACCTGAACACGGACTCGATCGAGTCCGCGATGCGCACCGTCGAAGGCACCGCCCGCAGCATGGGCATAGAAGTCGTCTAGCGCGGGCTCGAGAGGCAAACGGTTGTCCGCCAACTGGGGGAGTGCGGGGGCCATGTCGGGGCCCCCGCAGCTGAAGAGCCTGAAGAAGTCAACGGCTGTCCGCCGACCCGGTAGACAGCAGAACGAACGGCAGGACGAAGCAGGAAACGGGAGCCCGAGATGGCAACGATGACGAAGAAGCTGAAGGCGGCCGAATCGGTCTACGACCGCGAGAAGGACTATTCGGTCGAGGAGGCGTTCGGCATCCTCAAGAAGCTGCCCAGCGCCAAGTTCGACGAGTCGGTAGACCTGTCCCTGCGGCTCGGGGTGGATCCCAAGCACGCCGACCAGATGGTGCGGGGCGCCATCGTGCTGCCCCACGGCATCGGAAAGGCGGTGCGGGTGGCCGTCTTCGCCAAGGGCGAGAAGGACAAGGAAGCGCGGGAGGCGGGGGCCGACGTGGTCGGGGCCGAGGACCTGGTCGAGAAGGTCCAGGGCGGCTTCATGGATTTCGATTCGACCATCGCCACCCCCGATCTGATGGGCCAGGTGGGCCGGCTCGGCAAGGTGCTGGGGCCGCGCGGCCTGATGCCCAATCCGAAGCTCGGCACGGTGACCTTCGACGTGGGGCGCGCGGTCCGGGAAGCCAAGGCGGGCAAGGTCGAGTTCCGCGTGGACAAGGCGGGCAACGTGCACGTGCCGGTGGGCAAGAAGTCGTTCGCGGAGCCTCAGCTCGTCGCGAACGCGCTCGCCCTGCTCGAGGCCATCGTGCGGGCGAAGCCCGCGGCGTCCAAGGGCCAGTACCTGCGCTCGGTGACCCTCTCTTCCACCATGGGACCGGGCATCCGCCTGGACGTGCAGCGGGTGGCGAACCTCTTCAAGAAGGCCCTATAGGGAGCCGGACGTGCCCACTCAAGAGAAGGCGCGGAGCGTCGAGACCCTGCGGGAGCGGCTGGGGACCGCCAAGACGGCGGTGCTCACCGAGTATCGCGGGCTCACCGTCCGCCAGATCTCGGATCTGCGGAAGCAGCTGAAGGCGGCGGCGGCCGAGTACAAGGTGGTGAAGAACCGGCTGGCGCGGCTGGCCGTGAAGGATCTACCGCTCGACCCGCTGGGCAGCCATTTCAAGGGGCCCACCGGGCTCGTGTTCACCGCGAAGGATCCGGTGCCGGTGGCGAAGGCGCTGCAGAACTTCGTCAGGGCCAACCCGATGCTCACCATCAAGGTGGGCTTCGTCGAGGGCAAGCTGGTCCAGCCCGCGGAGTTGAAGGCGCTGGCCGACCTGCCGTCGAAGGAGGCGCTGCGGAGCCAGCTGGTCGGGGCCCTGCAGGGACCGGCCTCGCAGCTGGTGTCGCTCCTGACCGCTCCGCAGCGGGAG
Source organism: Candidatus Deferrimicrobiaceae bacterium (assembly GCA_035463855.1). Classification (GTDB taxonomy): domain Bacteria; phylum Methylomirabilota; class Methylomirabilia; order Rokubacteriales; family CSP1-6; genus CAMLFJ01. Next base: position 2,959 of record DATHSW010000304.1, read on the forward strand.
CTGGTCCGGGTGTTGGAGGCGCGGAGCCAGGGCGCCGCTCAGTAGCATGAAGGAGTGGCAGTCAACCACGACGTAGCATTCACAGGAGGCAGGCGAGATGGCGGCGAATATCGAAGAGATCGCGGAGAAGCTGGACACGCTGACGCTGCTGGAGGCGGCCCAGCTTTCGAAGCTGCTGCAGGAGAAGTGGGGCGTGTCGGCGGCGGCGGTGGCGGTGGCCGCTCCGGCGGCGGGTGGCGCGGCGGCGGCCGGCGCGGCGGTCGAGGAGAAGACCGAGTTCGACGTGATCCTCAACGCGGCGGGCGACAAGAAGATCCAGGTCATCAAGGTGGTGCGCGAGCTGACGGGCCTGGGCCTCAAGGAGGCCAAGGACCTGGTGGATGGGGCGCCGAAGGCGGTGAAGGAGAAGGTGACCAAGGCCGAGGCGGGTGACATGAAGAAGAAGCTCGAGGAGGTCGGGGCGACGGTGGAAGTCAAATAACCTCCGCTTCGGAGTGACGCAGATCGGGGAGCCGGTGCCGGCTCTCCGTTCACACTAACGTGTCGTCGCCGGGCGCGGCTCCGGACTCCCCGGAGTGCGTGACGGCGGCGGGTCGAGCCCAGCCCCGCGGAAAACGGGGCGCGGAGGGTGTATGGCGCGCAACATCGAGTGCGGGCGCCGGGTCCGCAAGGACTTCGGCAAGATCCCGTCGATCGTCGAGATTCCGAATCTCATCGAGATCCAGCAGCAGTCCTACGAGCAGTTTCTCCAGAAGGAGATCGCGCCCGAGCGGCGCGACGAGACGGGGCTGCAGGCGGTCTTCAAGTCGGTGTTCCCGATTCAGGACTACAACGGGAACGCGATGCTGGAGTTCCACAGCTATCACTTCGGCGATCCCAAGTACACGGTCGAGGAGTGTCACGACCGCGGGATGACGTTCGCGATCCCGCTCAAGGTCACGCTGCGGCTCAAGGTCATCGACAACGACAAGGAAGCCAAGACCCAGACCGTGCGCGAAGTGCGGGAGCAGGAGGTCTATCTGGGCGAGCTCCCGCTCATGACCGAGAAGGGCACCTTCATCATCAACGGCACCGAGCGGGTGGTGGTCTCGCAGCTCCAGCGCTCGGCCGGCGTGTTCTTCGACGACGACAAGGGCAAGACGGTCGCCTCCGGCAAGCTGCTCTTCTCGGCGCGGGTGATCCCCTATCGCGGCTCGTGGGTGGAGTTCGAGTTCGACGCCAACGACATCCTCTACGTGCGGGTGGACCGGCGGCGCAAGATGCTCGCCACCGCCTTCCTGCGCGCCTTCTGGTTCCTCGAAAAGGGCGCGATCCTCTCCGACGAGGAGATCCTCGGCCAGTTCTACGAGGCGGAGGAGGTGCTCTCCTTCGAGGACCGGACCGCGTGGGTGAAGCTCTCCCCCGAGGTCCACAACGGGGCCAAGGTCGCGGACGACGTGAAGGCGCCCCGGGCCAAGGAGGCGATCGTCCAGGCGGGCAAGACCCTCACCCCGAAGCTCATCGAGAAGCTGGTCGAGGCCGGCATCACCAAGATCCCGCTCAAGGCCGAGTCGCTGGTGAATCGGCGCACCGGCGGGCGGGTGGTGGACGCCGAGACCGGCGAGGTCCTGGTCGAGACCAACCAGGAGATCACCGCCACGCTCCTGGCCCAGATCATGGGGCGGCGGGTGGCCCCCTTCAAGCTGCTCGCCATCGTGCCGGGCAAGACGGACGCCTCGCTACACGAGACGCTCGCGCGGGACCACTTCAAGAACCCCGACGAGGCCCTGGTGGAGATCTACCGGCGCCTGCGGCCCGGGGATCCGCCCACCGTGGAGTCGGCGCGCGCGCTGTTCCGCGGCATGTTCATCGACCCGCGCCGTTACGACCTGGCCCGCGTCGGGCGCTTCATGATCAACAAGAAGCTCGGCATCGGCGCCAACCTCAACATCAAGACCCTCCGCAGCGAGGACGTGGTCTACGTGGTGCGGCACCTGTTCCAGGTCAAGCTCGGGAGCAAGCCGACCGACGACATCGACCACCTCGGCAACCGGCGCGTCCGCTCGGTGGGCGAGCTGCTCGAGAACCAGTTCCGGGTGGGCCTGACGCGGATGGAGCGCGCGGTCAAGGAGCGGATGTCGATCTCGGACATCACCAACCTGATGCCGCACGACCTCATCAACGCCAAGCCGGTCTCGGCGGTGGTGAAGGAGTTCTTCGGCTCCTCCCAGCTCAGCCAGTTCATGGACCAGACGAATCCGCTCGCCGAGCTGACCCACAAGCGCCGCCTCTCGGCCCTCGGCCCGCGCGGCCTGTCGCGGGAGCGCGCGGGATTCGAGGTGCGTGACGTGCATCCCACGCACTACGGCCGCATCTGCCCGATCGAGACGCCGGAAGGCCCGAACATCGGCCTGATCTCCTCGCTCAGCACCTACGCGCGCATCAATGAGTTCGGGTTCATCGAGACGCCGTATCGCAAGGTGGAGAAGGGCAGCGTGCTTCCGGGCGACCCGGTATACCTCACCGCGCTGGAAGAGGAACGCTACGTCATCGCGCAGGCCAACGCCTCGATGGACGAGCGCGGCCGCTTCATGCAGGACCGCGTGTCGGCCCGGAAGGGCGGCGAGTACAAGATGGTGTCGCCGGAGGAGCTGCACTTCATCGACATCTCCCCCAAGCAGCTCGTCTCGGTGGCGGCGGCGATGGTGCCGTTCCTGGAGAACGACGACGCCAACCGGGCCCTCATGGGCGCCAACATGCAGCGCCAGGCGGTGCCGCTCCTGCAGCCGGAGGCGCCGCTGGTCGGCACCGGCATGGAGCACATCGTGGCCCGGGACTCGGGCGCGGTGGTGCTGGCGCGCCGGCCGGGCGTGGTCGAGTACGTGTCGGCCAACCGCATCGTGGTGCGGGCGGAGACCCGCTCCAAGAAGGCGGATCCGGTCCAGGACCTGCCGCTCGACATCTACAACCTGACCAAGTACCGCCGCTCGAACCAGAACACCTGCATCAACCAGCGCCCGATCGTGGGCAAGGGGGACCGGGTGAAGGTGGGCGACGTCATCGCGGACGGGCCGGCCACCGACCAGGGCGAGCTGGCCCTGGGGCGCAACGTGCTGGTGGCCTTCATGCCGTGGGGCGGCTACAACTTCGAGGACGCGATCCTGGTCTCGGAGCGCCTGGTCAAGGACGACCGCTACACCTCGATCCACATCGAGGAGTTCGAGGTGCAAGCGCGAGATACCAAGCTCGGCAAAGAAGAAGTTACTCGGGATATTCCCAACGTCTCGGAGGAGGCGCTGAAGGACCTCGACGAGTCGGGCATCGTGCGCATCGGGGCCAAGGTGAAGGCCGGCGACATCCTGGTCGGCAAGATCACCCCGAAGGGCGAGACCCAGCTCACCCCGGAGGAGAAGCTGCTGCGCGCCATCTTCGGGGAGAAGGCGGGCGATGTGCGCGACACCTCGCTCACGGTGCCCCCGGGCATCGAGGGCACCGTGGTGGACGTGAAGGTGTTCTCCCGTCGCGGGGTGGACAAGGACGACCGCGCCAAGTCCATCGAGGACGAGGAGATCGCGGGCCTGGAGAAGGATTACCAGGACGAGATCGCAATGGTGGAGATGGAGCGCGACCAGAAGCTCAAGAACCTGCTGGTGGGCAAGACCCTGGTACAGGATCTGGCCGACCCCACCACCAAGGAGCGGCTCGGCAAGAAGGGCGACAAGATCGACCGGCCGGACATGGACAACCTGTCCTGGCACGAGCTGAAGAAGATCAAGATCAAGGAGGACGAGGGCCTCGCGGTCACCGTGAAGAAGATCGAGGACCTCGCCGACGACCAGATCGCGTTCTTCGACCGGATGCTGGAGGAGCGCGTGGGCCGGCTGCGCCGCGGCGACGACCTGCCGCCGGGCGTGATCAAGATGGTCAAGGTCTACGTGGCGGTGAAGCGCAAGCTCTCGGTCGGCGACAAGATGGCGGGCCGCCACGGCAACAAGGGCGTGGTCTCGCGCATCCTGCCCCAGGAGGACATGCCGTACCTCCCGGACGGGACGCCGGTGGAGATCGTGCTGAACCCGCTCGGGGTGCCGTCCCGCATGAACGTGGGGCAGATCCTCGAGACCCATCTCGGCTGGGCGGCCCGGGCCCTCGGGCTCTGGGTGGCGAGCCCGGTCTTCGACGGGGCCACCGAGGAGGAGATCCGGACGCACCTCGGCGAAGCGGGGCTGCCGTCGACCGGCAAGACCCGGCTCTTCGACGGGCGCACCGGCAAGTCGTTCCATCAGGAAGTCACGGTGGGCTACATCTACATGCTCAAGCTGGCCCACCTGGTCGACGACAAGATGCACGCCCGCTCCATCGGCCCCTACTCGCTGGTGACCCAGCAGCCCCTGGGCGGCAAGGCCCAGTTCGGCGGCCAGCGCTTCGGCGAGATGGAGGTCTGGGCGCTCGAGGCCTACGGGGCCGCCCACACGCTGCAGGAGATGCTGACCGTCAAGTCGGACGACGTGGAAGGGCGGAACCGGATCTACGAAGCCATCGTGAAGGGAGAGAACTTCCTGGAGCCGGGCACGCCGGAGTCCTTCAACGTGCTCGTGAAGGAGCTGCAGAGCCTGGCGCTGGACGTGGAGCTCATCCCGAGGGACGGCAAGAAGCCGTCGTAAGGAGATTCATCGAATGCTGACGGACCGGCCTTTCGGCAGCCTGGTACGCGAGGACAAGCCTGCCAAGGACCTGTGGGGCATCCTGGATCGCCACCCGAAGCCGCTGAGCTTCGGGGCGATCCGTATCAAGCTCGCATCGCCGCAGAAGATCCGCGACTGGTCACACGGAGAAGTCAAGAAGCCGGAGACCATCAACTACCGGACGTTCAAGCCGGAGCGCGACGGCCTGTTCTGCGCCCGCATCTTCGGCCCGACCAAGGACTACGAGTGCGCCTGCGGCAAGTACAAGCGCATGAAGTTCGCGGGCGTCATCTGCGACAAGTGCGGGGTCGAGGTCACCCGGGCCCGCGTGCGCCGCGAGCGCATGGGCCACATCGAGCTGGCCTCCCCGGTCTCCCACGTCTGGTTCTTCAAGGGGCTGCCCTCGCGCATCGGGCAGCTCCTCGACATGTCGCTGCGCGAGCTGGAGAAGATCCTCTACTTCGAGGAGTACGTGGTGGTGGACCCCGGCAAGGTGCCGGGGCTCAAGAAGAAGGACCTGCTGTCGGTGGACCGCGTCCGCAAGCTGACCGAGGAGCACGGCCACGACGCCTTCTCCGCGGGCATGGGCGCGGAGGCCATCCGCGAGCTGCTGCGCGGCATGGACATGGATGTGCTGGCCCGCGAGCTGCGCGCCGGGATGGGCGTGGAGACGTCCGCCCAGAAGAAGAAGAAGATCGTCAAGCGCCTCAAGGTGGTCGAGGCCTTCCTCAAGTCCGGCAACCAGCCGGAGTGGATGATCCTCGAGGTCCTGCCGGTGATCCCGCCCGAGCTGCGCCCGCTGGTGCCGCTGGACGGAGGCCGCTTCGCGACCTCGGACCTGAACGACCTCTACCGCCGGGTGATCAACCGCAACAACCGGCTGAAGCGGCTCATGGAGCTGCGGGCGCCCGAGATCATCATCCGGAACGAGAAGCGCATGCTGCAGGAGGCGGTGGACGCGCTGTTCGACAACGGCCGGCGCGGCCGGGTCATCACCGGGCCCAACAACCGCCCGCTGAAGTCACTGTCCGACACCCTCAAGGGCAAGCAGGGCCGTTTCCGGCAGAACCTGCTCGGCAAGCGCGTGGACTACTCCGGCCGCTCGGTCATCGTGGTGGGCCCGTACCTCAAGCTTCATCAGTGCGGCCTGCCCAAGAAGATGGCGCTCGAGCTGTTCAAGCCGTTCATCCTCCGCAAGCTCGAGGAGCGCGGCATCGCGTCGTCGATCAAGGCGGCCAAGAAGTACGTGGAGAAGGAGCGGCCGGAGGTGTGGGACATCCTGGAGGAGGTCATCCAGGAGCACCCGGTGCTGCTGAACCGGGCCCCGACCCTGCACCGGCTCGGCATCCAGGCCTTCGAGCCCATCCTGGTCGAGGGCAAGGCCATCGAGATTCATCCGCTCGTGTGCACCGCGTTCAACGCCGACTTCGACGGTGACCAGATGGCGGTGCACGTGCCGCTCTCCATGGAAGCGCAGATGGAGGCGCAGGTGCTCATGCTGTCCGCCAACAACATCCTGTCGCCCTCCAACGGGGCGCCGGTGGCGGTGCCGACCCAGGACATGGTCTTCGGCATCTACTACATGACCAAGGAGCGCCCGGGGTCCAAGGGCGAGGGCCGGCTCTTCGCGGATTCGGAGGACCTCCGGATCGCCTACGACAACGAGGACGTGGACCTGCAGGCCCGCATCCGGCTGCGCTACAACGGCGGCATCATCGAGACCACGGTGGGGCGCACCCTCTTCAACGAGGTGGTGCCGGAGCCGCTGCGCTTCCTCAACAAGGAGCTGAAGAAGAAGGAGATCGGCCAGCTCATCTCCGACTGCTACAACCGGCTCGGCAACGAGGCGACCGTCACCTTCCTCGACGAGCTGAAGGACGTGGGCTTCCGCTACGCGACCCTGTCCGGGCTCAGCATCGGCATCGTGGACATGCACGTGCCCTCGGCCAAGGGCGAGATCATCGAGCACGCCCGCCAGAACGTCAATGAAGTCGAGCAGCAGTACCAGGACGGCGTCATCACCAACGGCGAGCGCTACAACAAGGTGGTCGACATCTGGGCCCACGTCACCGAGCAGATCGCGGACCAGCTCTTCAAGGAGATGGAGGTGCGCGCCGAGAACGGCGACTTCAACCCCATCTTCATGATGGCGGATTCCGGGGCGCGGGGCTCCAAGCAGCAGATCCGGCAGCTCGCGGGCATGCGCGGCCTCATGGCCAAGCCGAGCGGCGAGGTCATCGAGACCCCGATCACGTCGAACTTCCGCGAGGGCCTCACGGTGCTGGAGTACTTCACGTCGACCCACGGCGCCCGCAAGGGCCTGGCCGACACCGCGCTGAAGACGGCGGACTCCGGCTACCTGACCCGCCGCCTGGTGGACGTGGCCCAGGACGTGATCATCTCCGAGTACGACTGCGGCACCGTGAAGTACATCGAGGCCTCCCCGCTCATCGAGGGCGGTGACATCATCCAGTCGCTCCGCGACCGGGTGCTGGGCCGGGTGGCCGCGGGCGACATCCGCGACCCCTACACCGGCGAGATCATCGTGCAGGCCAACAGCGAGATCATCGAGGATCTCGCCCAGAAGATCGAGGACTCGGGCCTCGAGCGGGTCCGCATCCGCTCCGCGCTCACCTGCGAGTCCAAGCGCGGTATCTGCGTGATGTGCTACGGGCGCAACCTGGGCACCGGCAACCTGGCCGAGCTCGGGGAAGCGGTCGGCATCATCGCGGCCCAGTCCATCGGCGAGCCGGGCACCCAGCTCACGATGCGGACCTTCCACATCGGCGGCACCGCGAGCAAGGTCGTGGCCACCTCCCGGCACGACGCCAAGAACCCGGGCGTGTTGACCTATCACAATATCCGGTGGGTCGAGAACCGCGACGGCGAGGTCGTGGCCCTGAACCGAAACGGTGAAGTGATCCTGCACGACGAGAAGGGCCGCGAGAAGGAGCGGTATCCGGTGGTCCCCGGCGCCAAGATCAAGTTCCGGGACGGGGCCCGGGTGCCGAAGGGCGGCGTCACCATCGTGGAGTGGGACCCGTTCACGACCCCGATCCTCACCGAGGTCACCGGGACGATCGTGTTCCGCGACGTGATGGACGAGGTGACGATCCGCGAGGAGATCGACGAGGTCACCGGTCTGGCCCAGCGGGTCATCATCGAGGACCCGGAGAACAAGCTGCAGCCGCGGGTGTCGGTGAAGGCCCCCGCGGGAAGCGGCGAGGCGCCGGGCGCGGTGGACGCGCTCGGGGAGACGCGGGGCCGCTACATGCTGCCGGTGGGCGCCTACCTGCTGGTGACCGACGGCACCGACGTGCACGCGGGCGACGTCATCGCCAAGATCCCGCGCGAGTCGACCAAGACCAAGGACATCACCGGCGGTCTGCCGCGGGTGGCCGAGCTGTTCGAGGCGCGCAAGCCCCGCGAGCAGGCGGTCATCACCGAGATCGACGGGGTGGTGGAGTTCGCCGGCTTCGTGAAGGGCATGCGGAAGATGGTCATCCGCGCCGACGACGGCGAGACC
>DATHSW010000305.1:0-23320 GCA_035463855.1 Candidatus Deferrimicrobiaceae bacterium
CTAGGCATAGCCCCCCTCCGAGCTAGGCCAGATAGGCGCCGCCGTTGGCGTGGATGAGCTCGCCGGTGATGAAGCCCGCGTCGTCGGAGGCGAGGAAGACCGCGACCCGCGCGATCTCCTCGGGCTGGGCGATGCGGCCGAGCGGGATCTCCCGCGCGCGGGCCGCGAGCTGCTCCTCGGTATTGCCATAGCGGGGCTGCGCGGTGTCGGTGAGGCCGGGGGCGATGGCGTTGACGCGGATACGATGCGGGGCCAGGGCCAGGGCCATCGCGCGCGTCATCCCGAGCACGCCCGCCTTGCTGGCCGAGTAGTGCACACCGCGCGCGTCACCACGGATCGCGGACGAGGAGATGTTGATGATCGCGCCGGGCTTGCCCGCCGCGACCATGGCGCGGGCCACTGCCTGGGCGCAGAGGAAGCCGCCCTTGAGATTGACGCCCAGCACGTGGTCCCACTCCGCCTCGGCGAGCTCGAGGAACTGGGCGCGCGGAAAGACGCCCGCGTTGTTGACGAGGACGTCGGGCGCGCCCAGCTCCGCGGTCGCCGCGGCGACGATGGCCCCGACGTCCTCGCTCCGCGCCACGTCGCCCTGGACGACCATCGCCTTCCGCCCGAGGCTCCGCACCTCCGCGGCCACGCGCTCGGCCGCCGCGCGGTCGTCCAGGAAGTTGACGCAGACGTCGCAGCCTTCGCGTCCCAGCGCGATGGCGATGGCCCGGCCGATGCCCTGCTGCGCGCCCGTGACGAGCGCGACCTTGCCGGAGAGCCTCATGCGGGCGGGGGAAGCGTGGCGGGGACGGCGACTACCGCGTCGGGGGCGGCGGCGGCGGATTCGCCGGGGCGTTGGGCACCCACACCCACTGCCAGGCCTGGGTCACGCCGTCGCCGTAGAGGACGTACTTGCCGTGCGGGTACACGACCTCGCGCTGCACCGGGGCCGGCGCCACGTACGTCGTCGGGGCCTGCTGGTAGATCACGGTGGGCGGCGGCGCATAGTAGTAGTCGGGGGGGTAGTAGTAGTAGGGGGGGTAGTAGGAGGGGTAGTACCGGTACGGCGCGGCGATCGCCGCGCCGAGGGCCAGGCCGCCCACGAAGAGGCCGGGGCCCCAGATTCCCACGTGTACCCCGCCGCGGTGAAACCGGCCGCGGGCGTCGGCCGCGCCCGGCGCGAGCGCGACCGCGAGCAGCACTGCGAGCACGAGACACCCCGCCATCCACCTCTTCATGCCCGTCCTCCTGGAGCCATCTTACACCTTGAGCGGCCGCCCCAGGCTGATACCCTCCAGGAGAATGACGCACCCCGTCTTCCCGCTCCGCGCCGTCACCGCCCTCTTCCTCGAGCGCCAGCACCTGACCCGGCCCCGCGCCCGGCGGCTCCAGCCGGCGCGGCTGACGCGCTTCGTGGAGGACGTGGGCGGGCTGCAGATGGACTCGATCAACGTGCTCGATCGCGCCCACTACCTCACGGTCTGGAGCCGCTTCGGGCCCTACGACCGCGCGCGACTCGACCGGCTGGTCTACCGCCGCCGGCTCTTCCTCGAGTACTGGGCCCACGCGGCCTGTCTCGTGCCCGCCTCGATGCTGCCGTGGTGGAAGCGCGCGATGCTCGACTACCGGCTCCGGCATACCGGCTGGTCGAATTGGCTGCGGCGCAACACGAAGCTGCTGAGCCTCGTGACCGAGTCGATCCGCGCCAATGGCCCGATGGGCCACGCCGAGATGGAGGCGCGCCGGCCGCGACGCGGGGGCAGCGGCTGGTGGAACTGGCGCCCCGTGCAGCACGCGATCCACTATCTCTGGATGACCGGCGTGCTCACCGTCCACTCGCGCCGGCACTTCCAGAAGCGCTTCGATCTCATGGAGCGGGTCGCGGCCGGGGCGGCCGGCCCGGAGGCCGTCTCCACCGAGCGGTTCCTCCGCTGGCACCTGGAGCGATCGCTCCACGCCATGGGCGCGGCCACCGAGCTGGATCTCAGCCGCTATCTCACCTACCCGCGCCTGCCGCCGGCCGCGCGCCGGGCCGCCCTCCGCGCGATGGTGGCCGAGGGCGTGGTGACCGAGATCGCGGTGGAAGGCCTTCGCTCACGCTGGCTCGCGCTGACCCGCGACCTCCCCGCGCTCCGCCGCGCCGGCCGGCGGCGGGCGGTCTCGAACGGCACCACCCTGCTCGCGCCCTTCGATTCGCTGCTCTGGCACCGCGACCGCGTGTCGCGCCTGTTCGGCTTCGACTACCGCATCGAGGTCTACACCCCGGCGCCCAAGCGCGTGCACGGCTACTACACTTTGCCGATCCTCCACGACGGCCATCTGATCGGCCGGCTCGACGCCAAGGCGCATCGCGGCGCGCGTTGGCTGGAAGTCCGGCACGTGCACTTCGAGCGGTGGCTCGCCCGGGGGGAAGCGCCGCCCGCCGGCTGGGGGCAGGTGGACCACGACCGGGCGGTGGCCGGCGTGGCGGACGCGGTGGCGTCGCTGGCCGTCTTCGTCGGCGCGGACCGGATCACGCTCGGTCGGGTGACCCCCGGCCGCCTGCGCGGCGCGCTCCGGCGCGCGCTCACTTCTTCCGGTAGACGTTCAGCCCCACCTTCTCCTCCCGATCCGGAATCGTGACGTTCCCCTCGGTGGAGGCGATGATGGTGGTCTTGCCGGAGGCGGACGGGCCGAACTCCTTCGAGAGGTCCACCTTGATCGTCAGGATGTTTCCGGCTACCGTCATCTCCACGTTCTTCATCTGATCACTCGCTTTCTGGGAGGTGCACCATGGGCGCACGAGCCGAGTCGCTGGCCAAACAGTTCGAAGCCAAGGCCGCCGAGATGACGGAGACCATAAAGAAGCTCTCCGACGCCGACTGGAAGAAGACGACCGCGGCCGAGAAGTGGTCCGTCGGGGTCACCGCGCATCACGTCGCGGGCGGGCACGAGGGCATCCTGGGCATCGTGAAGACCCTCGCCGCCGGCCAGTCGATCCCGAACTTTACCATGGACATGCTCCACGAGATGAACGCCAAGCACGCCAAGGAGCAGGCGAACTGCACCAAGGCGGAGACGCTCGCGCTCCACGAGAAGGGGGCGGCCGCGGCCGCCGCGACGCTGCGGGCGCTGTCCGACGCCGAGCTCGACCGCAAGGGCGCCGTGTTCGCCGGGATGCCGGCCATGACCACCCAGCAGGCCATCGAGGGCATCCTGATCAACCACATCAACGACCACATGGGCAGCATCCGCAAGACCGTCGGCGGCTGACCGGCCCCGCCATGCGGATGGTGCTTGAGATGTTCTTCCGGGACCACCCGGTGGGCCGGCGGATCTTCGGCATGACCCCCGAAGTATCCGCCGTCTCGCGGGTGCTCGCCGCGAATCAGGGGCTCTACAACGGCTTCCTCGCGGCCTACTTCTTGAGCCGGACCTCCTCGAGCGGAGCCGACCACGGGTAGGGGTCGATCAGCATGAGCGCGGGCTCGGCCACCTTGGGCCCCACGCCGCTCGGCCAGATGTAGTCCATGATCGGCGCGAAGCGCACCCGCTCGTGGAGCAGCCGCTGGAGCTGGTGGAGCTGCGCCTCGCGCTTGCGCGGGTCGAGCTCCCGGCTCTGCTGCTTGTAGAGCGCGTCCACGTCCGGATAGCCGCCGTAGGCGAATGCGCCGTCGCTCGGGACGACCTGGGAGATCCGCGAGGCCGCGTTGCCGTAGACCGCGTTGATGCAGACGCAGAGTCCCTTGAGCTTCTTGGAGGCCAGCGCCTGGTAGAAGGCGGCCCGCTCCATGGTCCGCAGGCGCACCCTGATCCCCACCGCGCCCAGGTAGCCGCCGACCGCCTCGCTGAAGGCGGTGTACGGGGGCCACGGGTAGAGATCGCCCGCGTCGAAGCCGTTGGGATACCCGGCCTCGGCCAGCAGCTGCTTCGCCTTCGCCGGATCGTAGGGATGCGGGTCGAGCGGGAGCGCGAACTGAAACGTCCGCGGGATCAGGCTGCCGTTGGGGCGGGAGGCGCCGAGCGTCTCCGCCTCGCTGAGCGCCCGGCGATCGAGCGCGTGGCTGGCGGCCAGCCGCACCCGCCGATCGTGCCACGGCGACTTGGGATCCCACTGGTCGAGGTAGTCGAGGTAGAACGTGCCGATGCCGCCCGAGAACGCGAGCTTGAGTGAGGGATCGCGCTTGACCTCCTCGGCCTGGGGCGCGTCCAGCAGGTACGCGAGATCCACCTCCCCGCGCTTGAGCATGGCCAGCCGCGTGGTGGCCTCGGGCACGCTCTTGTAGACCAGCCGCTTGACCGAGGGCATCTTGCGCCAGTAGCCCTCGTAGGCTTCCATCACCAGCTCGACGCCCGGGGTGTGGCTGACGAACTTGTAGGGCCCGAGGCCGATCGGATGCTTCTTGAAGCCGTCGGGGCCCACCTGCTCCATGTACTTCTTGGGGGCGATCCAGGCGGCGCCGGTCGCGTAGGTCCCGTAGAAGGTCATGAAGTCCGGCCACGGCTCGTGGAGGTGGAAGCGCACCCGGTGGGGCCCCGCGATCTCGACGTCGCGCACCTTCTCGTGGAGGACCTTGGCGCCCTTGGCGCGATGGAAGCTCCACCGCACATCCTCCGCGGTGAACGGGTCGCCGTTGTGGAACTTCACGCCCTCGCGCAGCTTGAACTCGTACACGCGTCCGTCCGGGCTCACCTTCCAGGACTCGGCCAGGCTCGGGGTCTGGTGGTTGCCGGGCATCGGCTTCACGACCGCGTCGTGCATCGCGTTGAGCACCCAGAACGGGGTCAGCACCCCGACCACCTCGGCCGGATCGAACCAGGCGGGCGCCAGCGTCACGTAGAGCGCCCAGCGCATCTCTCCTTCCGGCTTGGCCTGGGCGCCGGCCGGGGTGATGCCACTCGCGGAGAGCAGGACGGCAACCAGGATCAGGGACACGAGAGAGCGCATGGTCTAGCCTCGCCGGAGCTTCGGATCCCACGCGTCCCGCAGCGTGTCACCGAAGAGGTTGAACCCCAGGACGGCCAGGCTGATCGCCAGGCCGGGGAAGAGCGCGAGCCAGGGGGCCTGCTCCATGAACGCGCGGCCGGTGCTGCTGAGCATCAGCCCCCACGAGGGCGTGGGCGGCTGGGTGCCCACGCCGAGGAACGACAGCGACGCCTCGATGAGGATGGCGTTGCCCAGCCAGATCGAGGCGATGACCAGGATGGGCGCGGTCACGTTCGGCAGGATGTGGGTCAGGATGATCCGCGGGTGGCGGCAGCCGATGGCCTGGGCCGCCTCCACGTAGCGGTTCTGCTTGGCGGCCAGCACCGCGCCGCGCACGATGCGCGAGTTGCCGGGGATGATCACCATCGCGATCGCGAGCATCGCGTTCGTCGTGCTGGGCGTCAGCACCGACACGATGGCCAGCGCCAGCACCAGGCCGGGAATCGCCTGGATGCCGTCCATCACCCGCTGCAGCACGAGGTCGGTGCGCCCCTCGCAGTAGCCGGACAGCAGCCCGATGATCATGCCCGCGACCGTCCCGATCCCGACCGCGAGCAGGCCCACCCAGAGCGAGATCCGGCTGCCGTGGATGACCCGGCTGAACACGTCGCGCCCGATGTCGTCGGTGCCGAAGGGGTGCTCCCAGCTCGGGGGCGCGAGCCGGATCTCCGGCTGCGCGGCGAGCGGATCGTAGGGCGCCAGGACGTCGGCGAAGATCGCGGTGAGCACGATCACCGCGATGAGGGCGGCGGAGGCGGCCCCGAGCGGCTTGCGGCGGATGGTGGTCCAGAGCGCCCGCAGTCGTCCGAGCTCGACGGTCGGCTCCGCCTCGAACTCGGTCACGCGCGCGGTCACCGCGGCCATCGTCGAGGCCCCTTCACCGGTAGCGGATGCGCGGGTCGAGCCACGCGTAGGTCAGGTCCACCAGCAGGTTCAACGTGACCAGCGTGCCCGCCACCAGCATCACGTTGGTCTGCACCACCGGATAGTCGCGGAAGAGGATCGCCTCCACCGTGAGCCGACCCATGCCGGGCAGCGCGAAGATCGCCTCCACGATCACGGTGCCGGCCAGGAGCGTGCCGAGCTGGCCGCCCACGATGGTCACCACCGGGATCAGCGCGTTCTTGAGCGCGTGCTTGTACACCACGATGCGCCCCTCGAGGCCCTTGGCCCAGGCGGTGCGCACGTAGTCTTCGCGCAGCACTTCGAGAACGGTGGAGCGGGTCATTCTCATGGTCGCGGCGGAGAGCCGGAAGCCGAGGACGGCGGCGGGCAGGAGGAACTGCTGGAGGTTGCGCAGCGGCGACTCCCAGAAGCTCACGTAGCCGATCGCGGGGATCCACTGGAACCAGATGGCCGCGAAGGTGATGACGAGCGTGCCCAGCCAGAAGTCGGGCAGCGACAGGCCCGACACCGCCACCACCCGCCCCACGTAATCGGACGCGGTGTCCTGCCGCGTGGCCGACAGCACGCCGATGGGGACGGCCACCACCAGCCCGAGGATCATCGCGAGGGCGGCGAGCTCGCGGGTGACCGGGACCGCCTTGGCCAGGCTGGTGGTGATGGGCTCGCCGGTGAAGATGGAGTCGCCGGGCCGGAGGCTCACCATCTGCCAGAGCCAGACGAGGTACTGCTCGTAGTACGGCAGATCGAGGCGGAGGTCGTGGCGGATCTTCTGCAGCTCCTTCTCGCCGATGTTGCCGGACTCGCCCATGAGGGCGATGAGCGCGTCCCCCGGCATGACGCGCATCAGCCCGAAGACGATCAGCGAGGACAGCAGGAGCACCGGGACCGCCAGCATGAGCCGGCGGAGCGTGTACTTGTACATCGAGCGCGGCCCCCCGCGCCCCCTACTTATCCAGCCACGCCCGGCCGATGGTGGATGCGCCGTAGCCGTCGGTGCGCCGGAGGGCGAGCGCGGCCCCGTTGCGCAGGTGGGGCTGGAAGACCAGGAACCCGTTGTCGTACGGCATCCACATCCGCAGCACCTGGTCGAACTCGCGGTCCACGATCTTCCTGGTGAGCACCCGCTGATCGGCCTGGCTCGGAGTCTGGCGCAGCTTGGTGGTCAGCTCGTCGATGACCGGGTCGTTGACCCGGAAGAAGTTCTTGGTCGACTTGGAGTGCATGTACTGGTAGGTGCGCTCGTCGAGGCCGATCGCGTGCCCCGACTGGAACCCCCAGGACATGCCGTCCCACTTGCCCTCGACGTAGCGCCCGTAGTAGGTCGTGTAGTCGAGCTTGGTGATCTTGACGTTGATGTTGAGGTTGCGCTTGAGATCCTGCTGCACGAGCTGCACCTGCGAGGTCATCTGCGGGAAGTACTCGTAGTAGAACAGGGTGGTCTCGAAGCCGTTGGGGTGGCCGGCGTCGGCCAGAAGCTTCTTCGCCTCCGCGGGGCGATACTGCCACCACGGGCCGAGCTGGGCGAGGGTGGGCTGCTTGTCCGTGTAGTAGATGTACGGGACGCCCCAGCCGATGATGCCGTGCCCCTCGAACAGCGTGTCCGCCTGCTTCTGCCGGTCGATCGCCATCGAGACCGCGCGCCGCACGCGCAGGTCGTTGAACGGCGGCCGGTCCTGCGCGAGGGCCACCCCGAACGGGGTCAGGGTGTTGTGGTAGGCCTGCACGACCGCGTTCGGATTCGTCTTGCGGACCGTCTCGACCTCGGAGGGGCTCGCCAGCCAGATGATGTCGCTCTGCCCGGTGCGGAAGGCGGCCATGCGGGTCGCCGCGTCCGGGGTCGAGAGGATGACGTACTCGTCGGCGTACGGGCGGCCCTTGTCCCAGTAGTCCGGGTTGCGGGCGAGCACCACCCGGACCTTGCGGGTGTGCTCCTTAAGCATGTAGGGCCCGGTGCCGATGAAGCGCTTCTTGAGATCGCCGTCCGCCTCGAGCACCTCGCGGGAGAACAGCACCGTGATCGGCTCGGCCAGGTTCTGCGGGAACATCACGTTGGGCGTCTTGAGATGGATGCGGACGGTGTGCTTGTCCGGCGTCTCGATGCCCTCGACCTCCTGGAAGGTGAAGGACTGCGCTCCCTCCTTAGCGTAGGCCTCGAAGCAGTACTTGACGTCCGCGGCCACCAGCTCGCGCCCATTGAGCGGCGGCACGTTGTGCCACTTGACGCCTTGACGCAGCTTGAACGTCCACACCCGCGCGTCGGGACTGGACGTCCACGACTCGGCGAGGTCCCCCTTGAGCTTCATGTCGGTGGGGCCGGACGCCTCGTCGGGGAACGTGTACCGGACGAGGCGGCTCCCGGTGAGCGCCGCGAACTGGTAGAGCCCGACCGACTGGGTCAGCCGTGGATCGATGACCGGCGGATCCCACGCGGAGGCGCGGGTCAGCACCCCGCCGCGCTTGGGCGGCTTGGTGCTCGCCGGGATCCAGTCGGGGTACTTGGCCCCCGCCTGGGCCGACGCGCGCGTGCGGCCGGCGCCGGTGACGAGGGCCGTGGCGCCCAGGCCGGTCCATCCGGCACGCGTGAGGAATGTACGGCGGTTGAGCCGGCTGAGCGGGCCGAGGCGGTCGAAGGGCATCGCGGCTCTCCTTCTCACGTCTGCGTGAAGGAAAGGACCCTCGGGCGAACTCGAGCCGATGCGTCATTACACCGGCTGCGAGTGCCCGGGACTATGCCGCAGCCCAGACGGCCAAGTCAAGAGGACACCGGATCGGGCTAGAATCGACGCATGGGCACCCGAATCCTCGGCGCGCTCGCCCTGCTCGTGCTCGGCGTGGGGCCCGCGTGGGCGGAGACGCTCGGCGGTCTCCTGAGGGCGCGTGGGGGCCCACCCTCCCGCGGCCTTCACGCATGCGGGGTGCTCGACGACGAGCGGGACGTGCCCGTCGAGCGCTTCCCCGGCGGCTTTCTCGCCCGGGTGCACATCAATCCATCCGCCGAATGCACGGTCGTCCTGGGGCCGGACCGCGCGGTGCGCGGTATCCTGGCCGGCTGGCCGGTGGCGACCCTCGCCGACGGCCGGATCGTCTACCAGCGGAACCGGATGCACTTCGCCTCGGTCCACCCGGTGGCGCTGGCCCTCTTCGATCCGCGCCGGGGAACCGATCTGACGCTCTATCCACCCAACCCGCATCGCGCCGCTCGCGCGGCGCATGTTGCCCGGATGCGCTCGGTGTACTCCCCGGCGTGGTGCAACACCCGCAACCATCCGTGCGATCCCGACACGTTCGACGAGCACGTGCAAGGCCCGGTCGTGACGGACGCGCGCGGCGAGGCCCTCGCGTTCGTCATGGCGTGGGACAACACGACGGGCTGGAGCCCTGCCGAGCGCTGGGGGAGGCTCGAGGCCTTCCGGGAGCTTCGCGCGGCGCTCGGACGCTGGGACGGCCGGGGAGAGCCGCCCGCCGACCTCTACCGGAATCTCGCCGCGGGCCTCGCGCGCGTGCGCAACATGCGCGGCGAGGCCCACGTCGCGGCGGCCCTCGCCGACGAGCCCCCGCTCGCGGCCCTCCTCTCCCCGGCCCTGACCAGCCGGCCCGCGCCCGGGGAGGACGAGCGGAGCTGGCTCGTGGGGCTCGACGCCCGCTGGGCCGACCCCGAGACGTGGAAGCGGCTCGGGCAGGCGGTGGCGGTGCCCGACGAGTTCACCGAGGTCGTGTACGTGTACACGGCGCTCCGTCGCCCCGACACCATGAGATACCGCGAGCTCCTCCGGCGCGACTTCGAGGCCCGCTTCGGCCCGGGGGCGCCGCGCCGCGCGCTCGAGGCGGAGGTCCTGCGCCAGATCTTCCGGACCGGCCCCGACTGATCGCATGGCGAGACGTGGCTCGCTCATCCTCGGCCGGGGGCTTCTGGTCTCGTGCCTACTCGCGGCTCCCGGTGCCGCGGGCCAGCAGGCCGGAGGCGCCCGGCGGCTCGCCTTCGTCTCCGACCGTGAGGGTGCTCAAGATCTCTACGTCCTCGACGTGACCCGCCTGACCACGACGCGGCTCACGAGGGGCCATTCGCAGATCGACACCCCCGCCTGGTCGCCGGACGGGAGCCGGCTGGCCTTCGCGTCGGCCGCCGGCGCCGCGTCGTCGATCTTCGTGGTCGGCGGAGACGGCACCGGGCTCCGGCGGCTCGCGGCCGGACGGACCCCGGCCTGGTCGCCGGACGGAGCGCGGATCGCCTTCGCGGCGACGCGGAGCGACAACGAGGACATCGTTCTGCTGAGCCTTCACACCTCGAAGCGGCGGCGGGTGACGACCCATCCGAGCCGCGACTCCTCGCCGCAGTGGACGCCCGATGGCGCTCGGATCGCGTTCGCCTCGTCCCGGGGCGACAGCTCGCGGCTCGCCGGACGCGAGTACGGGAGCGAGATCTATGTGATGGACGCGGACGGCTCCGGCGTCCGGGCCCTCACCGGCCACAACGCGTGCGGTCTCGCTCACGACGGCGAGGGGAAGCTCAATAGCCTGGCCGCGGCCGCGTGGACCCCCGATGGGCGCCGGCTCCTGTACCGCGCGGGCAGCTGCAAGTTCGACTGCCGGGTCTGCGTGATCGACCTGACGGACGGCCGGGTCCATCCGCTCTCGAGCGAGAGGCCGGCCACCGCCTTCTCCCTCTCGCCGGACGGCCGATCCGTCGCGTACTCCTCGAGCCGCGGGATCTTCGTCACCGACCTCGAGGGCGGCGCCGCCAGGGCGTTGGTCCCCGACGGGTGGGGACCCGCCTGGTCGCGCGACGGCGGGCGCATCGCCTTCCTGGTCTCGGCGGGCCCGGACGTCCATGCCCGCCCCTACCACATCGAGGCGATCGATCCCGCGGGTGGCAATCGACAACGGCTGACGGCACAGCCGGGCTACTATCGGTCCTTGACCTGGTCGCCCTGAACCCTGGAGGCGCGAATGGACTTCGGCTTGTTCTTCCTCATGCAGCGCGACGAGCAGTGGAGCGAGCGCGCCGTCTACGACTCGGGCCTCGAGCAGATGCTGGCCGCCGAGGCCCTCGGCTATTCTTCGGTCTGGATCGCCGAGCACCACTTCAACGACTACGGCCTCTGCCCGGTCCCCCCGGTGCTCGCCGCGTTCCTCGCCGCCCGCACCCGCGCGCTGCGCCTCGGCATGGGGGTGAGCCTGCTGCCGCTCCACCACCCGGTGGATCTGGCCGAGCAGCTCGCTGTGCTCGACGTGGTGAGCGGGGGCCGGCTCGACGTGGGCATCGGCCGCGGCGGCACGCTCCAGGACTACCAGACCTTCCACTCCGATCGCGGCGACAGCCGGGCCCGGGTCGAGGAAGGCATCGCGCTGATCCGGCAGGCGTGGCGGGGGGAGCCGTTCGACTTCGCGGGGCGCTTCCACTCCGCCGAGCGCCTGCACGTGCGCCCGCGCCCGGTGCAGCGGCCGCATCCTCCCCTCTTCATCGCGGCCAACAGCGAGGACAGCGTGCACTCCGCCGCGCGCCTCGGCCTGCCCACGCTCTCCTCGTTCTTCGTGCCGATCGAGGAGCTCCAGCGCCGGCACCGGCTCTATCGCGAGCTCTCGCTCGCGGCCGGGCGCTCGGAGGCCGAGGTGGCCGCGCGGGAGAGCCAGGCGTGGGGCATGCGGGTGGTGCACGTCGCGCCCGATCACGAGGCCGCGCTCCGCGCGACCGAGGCGCCCTTCATGGGCTACCAGCGCAAGATGTCGGTCCTCCGCTCGGAGACCACCGGCGGCACCGTGCCGGGCTCGTTCGACCGCTCGCTGCTACGCCTGCGCGGCTTCGCCGACTACCTGGCCGACGGCTGGGCGCTCATCGGCACTCCGGACGAGGTCCGCGACGGGCTCCAGAGGTATCTCGACGCCACCGGCTACCGGCACGTGCTCCTGCTGATGGCGCTGCCGGGCCTCGACACCGCCCTGGCCCTGCGCTCGATGCGCCTCTTCGCCGAGGAGGTGGCGCCCGCGATGAGACCCGCGAACGGGCGGGTCGCGACCGGCCCTTGAGGGAGGCGGGCCGCCGCGGCCGAGCCGCCCGCGCGGACCCGCGTCAGTCGGGAATGCCGAGGAGGCGATCGATGCGCGCGCGCTGGAAGCCGACGATCAGCTCGCCGTCGATCGACACGACCGGCGTGCGAAAGATGCTCTTCGACTCGAGGAGCTCCGCCGCCTCCCCGTCCGCCATCACGTCCCTCACCCGGAACTCGATGCCTGCCGACCGCAGGTGGGCCTTGACGGCCTCGCAGGGCCCTCAGAACGGCGTCGTGTAGACGACGACCTCGCGGGGCATCACACGTCTCCCCCGGACTTGAGCGTGCGATAGGCCTCTTTCCGGCGCAGCCACTTCTCGGTGGCGTCGACGCTCAGGAATGGCCGCTCCTTGGTGAAGCACTTGACCTTCCAGGTCTCGTCGGAGCCCCACCGGTACGGCGTCGTCACGGTGATCGGGGCCCGGGCCGACTCCAGCAGGTCCAGCCCCAGCCCGACGATCGCCCGCTGCATGGAGACGTCCCACGGCTTGCCGGTGGGGTTGCCGAGCGGGAAGTCGCTGAAGACGAAGCGGGCCACTCCGCAGTGCTCGACGATGTCCCGCGCGCAGCCGAACACCACCGTCGGAATGCCGTTCGCTTCGAGATGCCGCGCTGCCAGAGCCACGCTCTGGTGACAGACGGGTCAGACCGCGGTGAGGACGGCGACGTCCACCTCGTCCTCGCGCATCTGCCGGAGTATCTTTGGAGCGTCGACCTCCATCGTCTTGCGCTGGCTGTACTGCGAGTAGATCACCTGGAAACGCGGGGCGAGGTCGCGGATCCGCGCCTGGTCGGCGTACTCGCGGAGGCGCGCGATCGGCAGATACGACTCCACGTCGTCGAGCGTCGTCTCGTACCGGTCGAACGCTTCCTTCTTCGTGTAGAGCTTCTCGGTCGGGGTCGCGGTCGGGAGCGCGTAGGCGTCGCGCGCCGCGTCGCCCTCGTCGTCCCAGGGGCCGGGCTCCCCGAGGACGGCCACCTCGCTCGTGGTGACGAGGCCGACCCGGCACTGCGCGAGCGGCTTCGGCAGCGGGGTGAACGGGATGTCGTCGAAGTGGGCCCAGCGGTACGGCTTGGCGTAGCCCTCGCCCGCGTAGTACTCGCGGGTCTTGTCGATGTAGCGCACGTAGTCCATGGGATCTCTCCGTCCGGTTAGACCTTCTCGTAGGACAGCCGCTTGACCCGGTCCATGTTCGTGCCCTCGATGCGGATGAGCCGCGTGGGCCCGTCGCGCCGCGGGGAGTGCAGGTCGCCCTCGTTGTAGACGTGGGCCATGCCCGGCTTCAGCGGGTAGCTCCGCACGTGCCGCACCTTCCCCGGCTTGGCGGGGCTCGCGGGCTCCACGAGCGCCCAGTCGTTCATCACGGTCTCGCCGCGGGCCTGGCCGTAGATCGCCCACGTCGGCCCGTGGTCGTGCGGGCTGCTCTCGCGGGCGCCCCGGTAGACGTGGGCGAGGATGCAGAAGCCGAGCTGCGGATCCTCGAAGAGGATCTTGCGCTCGGGCACATCGTCGCCCAGGTGCCGGGCAACGAACGCGTCGTCCTTGAGGACGTCCTCGACGAGCGCGCGAACCTTCTCGCGCCCCGCGGGGCCGGGCTCCGCCGCGAGGATGTCGTGAGCCTTGGCCGCGAACTGCTCGAGGGTGTGTCCCATGGCGATCTCCTTGGTTAGAGGGTCTGGAGAAACGCGATCATCGCGTCGTTGACGTCCTTTGCCCGCTCCTGCTGCGTCCAGTGCCCGCACCCGGGCAGCATGATCGCCTGGCGGAGCTCGGGGACGAACTTCTTCAAGTTCGGCAGGAGCTGGTCCATGCCGCGGAAGTGCACCACGAGATCCTCGTCACCGGCGACGTAGAGCGCGGGCACCGTGACCGGCGCGCCCGCGTAGGGGGCCAGCAGCTCCCAGTTGCGGTCGATGTTGCGGTACCAGTTGAGCCCGCCGCGAAAGCCCGCGCGGGTGAACTCCGCGGCGTAGACGTCCACGTCCGCCTCGGTGAGCCAGGACAACGGCGCGGCCGGCTCCGCGGTATGGCTGAGCACGCCGCCGCCGCGCGGCACCATGCCGACCGCGGCGGGATCCCCGATCCCGACGCGGGCCCGCCGACCCTCGCCCGAGCCCGCGTAGAGCAGGCGGCGGATGCTGCCGCGGACGTCGCGCGAGAGCTCCGCTTCCGCGACGCCCGGCGCCTGGAAGTAGAGCTGGTAGAAGATCGCGCCGTCGGTCTGCGGCATCACGGTGGACGGCCGGACCGCCCCGCGCGGCCGGTACGGCACGCTGAGCCCGACCACCGCGCGGAAGCGGTCGGGACGCAGGAGCGCCGCGTGCCAGGCGACCGGCGCGCCCCAGTCGTGGCCCGCGATCACCGCCGGCCCGCCGCCCAGCGCGTCCACCAGGCCCACCATGTCGCCGACCAGGTGGAGCAGCGTGTACTGGTCGATGTCGGCCGGCTGGTCGGTGCGGCCGTAGCCCCGCATGTCGGGCGCCACCGCGTGGAAGCCCGCGTCGGCCAGGGCCCGGAGCTGGTGGCGCCACGAGTACCAGGACTCCGGGAAGCCGTGGCAGAGGAGCACGAGCGGCCCCTCGCCCTGCTCGGCCAGGTGCATGCGGATGCCGTTGGTCTCCACCGTCCGGTGCCGGACGTCGCCCATGGCGCCCTCCGGGGCCTATTGTATACTCCGTTCACGCCATGCCCAGGGTGCGCGAGATCGAGGACGACGGCGGCGATCCGATCCTGAAGGACGTGTTCGTCCGGGAGCGGGAGATCTTCGGCGGGCTCCTGAATCCCACCAAGGTCTTCGCGCACTGCCCGCCCATCATGAAGGCGGCCAAGCAGCTCGGGGCTTCCATCGAGAAGTCCGGGCGGCTCCCCGCCGCGCTGCTGCCCCTGATCTATCTCCGCGTCGCCCAGATCAACGGCTGTCCCTTCTGAATGGACATCAATGCATCCCGGGGGATGCAGGCGGGGGCGGACGAGGCCAAGGTGGGGGACGTCCGGACCTGGCGCGAGAGCCCGCGCTTCTCCGACGCCGAGCGCGTGGCGCTCGAGTACGCGGAGGCCATGACCATCACCGGCCAGCGGGTCAGCGACGAGCTGTTCGCGCGCCTCAAGACCTTCTACGACGAGGCCCAGATCGTCGAGCTCACCGCGGCGGTCGCGCTGGAGAACTTCCGCAGCAAGTTCAACGTGCCCCTCGGCATCGAGGCGCAGGGCTTCTGCGTGCTATGAGCCCGCGCAAGCGCATCGGGGTGATGGTGCCCTCCACGAACACCACGTGCGAGGCCGACTTCCAGCTGACGGTCCCGCGCGACGTCACCATCCACGGCCAGCGTCTCTGGATGACCAACGAGGGGACCGGCGACGAGGCGTACGTCCGGATGAACGCCGAGATCGAGAGCGGGGCCCGCTACCTGGCCACCGCCCACGTCGACGTCGTGGTCTACGGCTGCACCACCGGCAGCTTCTACAAGGGCCCCGGCTGGGACGCCCAGATGCTCGAGCTGATCCGGCGTGAGGCCAAGGTTCCGGCGGTCGCCACCAGCCCCTCGGTGGTGGAGGCGCTGCGCTTCTTCGGGGCCCGGCGGATCTCGGTGGCCACCCCGTATCCCGAGTGGAACAACCAGCGGCTGCGCGCCTATCTGGAAGCCCTGGGCTTCGAGGTGCTGAACGTGGACGGCGAGCCGCGCGCCGCCGCCGCCGGAAACCAGGGCATCAACGATCAGGATCCGGAGGTCGTGGCGGAGTTCGCCTCGCGGGTCTGCCATCCGGAGGCCGATGCGCTGCTCTGCTCCTGCACCGCGTGGCGCTCGGTCGAGGCCGCCGCGGCCATCGAGGCGCGCACCGGCAAGCCGGTGGTGAGCTCGAACCAGTCCACGATCTGGACCGCCCTGCGCGCGCTCGGCATCACGCGCCCGATCACCGGCTTCGGCCGGCTGCTGGAAAGCCTCGCGCCGGCTACGGGCTGAAATCGCCCCGACGCGGGCCGACCCGCTCCTGTATACTACGAGTGTCTTCGCTGAAGACACTGGCAGGTCCTAGCGACCCTGCCAGCCGCAACCGATCTCGCCCGCAGCTCACGCCGCAGCCGTCCCTTCGTCGACCTCTCCCAAAGGAGCCCGCGTGAGTCGCATGCCGTCGAAGCCGTTCCACTGCGACGTGGTGTCCGAGTCCGTGACCATCGCGTTGCGACGGCGCAACACCCTGGGCGACCGGGGGAAGCTCTTCGTCGGATGCAGCGAGAAGGACTGCCAGTACGTGGACGCGAACGAGCCACCCTGCCCGCTCACGCTCGCGCTCTTCACCGCCGAGATCAACCAGCGGATGATCACCCAGTAAGCGGTCTTCCCCTCACGAAGCCACGGAGCCCGACATGGATGCCGCCGTCCCGACGAAGTCGCCCGCGCCCATCAAGCCCGCGCAGTGCCCCGGCCGGATCGAGGTCGATCCGACCGACCTCGAGGTTCCGGCCGCGACCGTGAAGGCCTGGATCGCCCATCTCCGCACCCACGGCTGGACCGATCATGATCTGGATCTGCAGTGGATCAGCCGCGCGCGGCACGGGGTGACGCGGTAGCGGGACGATCAGCGCCCGCCGCGCGGTCGCGGCGGCGGGTTCTCCGGTGGCCCGGTCGGACGCGGGGGCGCGCTCGGCCGGCTCCTCGACCCCCGCGACTTGGGCCGGCTCCAGCGCGGCCCCGGTCCCGGAAAGGCGGGCGGGCGCCAGGGTACCGCCGCCGAGGTGTGGCCGCAGGTCGCGCACTTCTCTCCCCCGCTCGCCGCGCAGGAGTCGCGCTCGTGCTCGCAGGACGCATCTTCCATGCAGTACACGCACATGAGCGGGCCTCGGGTCAGGGATGAGGCGCCACGCTGAGACACGAGACCTTCTTCCTCGCGCACAGCGCGCACGTGGACGCCGGGGCGAGCGTGAGCGCGCGCGGATCGGCGAAGATTTCGTCCATCACCTGCGTGACGTCGGGCTTCGCGTAGCTGCGGTCCAGGTTGTCGCGCGTCAGCTTGACGAGGCAGCGCGCGCAGAGGGACTGGCCGCGGCACTCACCGCGCAGGAGGCTCTCGACCACGCGCCGGACGAAATCGCTGATCGTGTAGACCGTCTGGGGAGCCGGCATGAGGCCCGCTTACCGCTTCCCGGGCCGCGCCTTCCGGCTCTGGAGAGCGAGGAGACGGGCGCGAGCGGTGCTGCACAGATTCACGAGGTGGGCGCCGAAGCCGGTCAGCGCAGCAGCCATCAGCGAGAATACTCCCGGGGGCTTCTTCATGGGGCTCCCTTCGAGACAGGCGTGCGAGTCGATAGCGGGGTCGGGGGCAAGCCAGATGCCGGTGAGCCGCGGCGCCCGTCGCGCCACCATCAGGGGCCCAGGGGAAGGCCCCACCAGCCTAGCACGTTTCTCGGGCGCCCTTCAGCTCGATCTCGATGAACGCGAACTCGAAGGCGTTGGCGTTGCGGACGTCGTGCTCGACGCCGGCCTCGCGATAATAGGGCTCGCCCATCTGCAGCGCGCTGGTCGTCTCGCGGCCCGCGCCCGTCGCGGCGAGGGAGCCGCTCACGAGCGGCACCACCACGTAGGCGTACTCGTGCCGGTGGTGGCCCGTGCGCGCGCCGGGGGCGAAGCGCCACTCGGTCACGCGGACCCGCGCGTTGTCGACCTTCACGGTGGCCACCGCCTGCGTCTCGCTCATCGCGTCTCTCCCTTGGCTTCGAGCTCCGCCCAGCGGGCGTAGAGCCGGTTCACCTCCGCGCGCGCGGCGTCCAGGGCCGCGTAGCGCTCCTGCAGGGCCGCGGGATCGGACGCGATGCCCGGGTCCTCGGCCGCCCGGCGGCGCGTCTCCACCGCGGTCTCGGCCTCCACGATCGCCGCCTCGATGCCGTCGAGCTCGCGCTGCTCCAGATACCCCAGCCTCTTGCTCCGCGCCCGCGTCGGCGCCGTTTTTCCCCCTCTCCCCGCTGGGGAGAGGGTCGGGTGAGGGGCTGCGGGGTGAGGGGCTGCGAGGTGAGGGGTCGTAGCCCGCGCCAGCTCCCACTGCGCGTAGTCCGCGAACGTCTCCGCCCCACCCCGCCCATCGAGCGCCACGATGCCGGTCGCCACCCGATCCAGCATGAACCGGTCGTGGGTCACCAGCACCAGCCCTCCCTCGAAGGTGGTCAGGCTCTCCTCGAGCACGTCGAGCGTCGGGATGTCGAGATCGTTGGTCGGCTCGTCGAGGATCAGGAGGTCGGCGGGCTCGCGCATCAGGCGCGCGATGTGGATGCGGGCCTGCTCGCCGCCCGAGAGACGGCCGACCGGCACCTCGAGGTGCTCGGGCGGGAACAGGAAGCGCTTGGCCCAGGCCGCCACGTGCAGGCTCCGCCCCTGCCAGCTCACCGTGTCGCCCTCGGGGGCCAGGGCCCGCCGCAGCGACAGCGTGGGATCGAGCCCCGGCCGCTGCTGCTCGAAGCGCACGATGCGAAGCCCCTCCGCCCGCTCGATCGTGCCCGCGTCCGGCGCCAGCGCGCCCGCCAGCACGTTGAGCAGGGTGGTCTTGCCGCTGCCGTTCGGCCCCATCAGGCCGATGCGCGTCCCGGGCGTGATGATCAGATCGAGGTTCCGCACGAGCGGCCGGCCGCCGAGCGACTTCGCGATTCCGCGGGCGACGAGCAGCCGGCGCGACCGCCGGCCGGAGGTGCTGAAGTCGATGTCGGCCGCGCGGGTGGCCGCCCGCGCCCGCGCGTCCCGGAGCTCCTCGATCAGCCGGTCCGCCTCCTTGATGCGGCCCTTCGCCTTGGTGGAGCGGGCCTTCGCCCCCCGCCGCAGCCACTCGATCTCGCGGCGGACGGTATTGGCGAGCGACTCCTCGTAGGCCGCCTGCCCCTTCAGGAACTCGTCGCGCCGGGCGAGGAACTCGCCGTACCCGCCGTCGCTCTCGAAGAGGCCCGCGGGGTAGATGCGGTTCACCTCGAGCATGCGGGTGGCCACGTGCTCCAGGAAGTAGCGGTCGTGGCTGACCACGAGGCAGGCCCGCGCCCGCTCCGCGAGCAGGCCCTCCAGCCAGAGGATGCCGTCCACGTCCAGGTGGTTCGTGGGCTCGTCCATCAGCAGGACGTCGGGCTCGAGCGCGAGCTCCCGCGCGATCGCGAGGCGCTTGCGCCAGCCCCCGGAGAGCTCGGCCACCTCCGCGTGGCCGTCGGCGAAGCCGGCGCGGCCCAGCGCCTGGGCGACGCGGCCCGGGCGCTCGCTCTCGTCCACGGAGGCCAGCGCGGCGGTCAGGACGTCCTCGACGGTGCCCTCCGGCGGGAACTCCGGATCCTGCGGGACGTAGCCCACGCGCACCCCGGCGCGGAGCGAGCGCCGGCCGCGGTCGGGCGGCTCGATCCCGGCGAGGATGCGGAGAAGGGTGGACTTGCCGGCGCCGTTGGGCCCCACCAGCCCCACCTGGTCCCCCTCGAAGAGCCCGAACGACAGCTCGTCGAAGAGGGACCGGGGGCCGTGCGCCTTGCCCACCCCCTCACAGCTCAGAAGAAGCGAACGGGGCACGCGCGGCTACTTCTTCTCCTTCTTCGGCTTCTTCTTCTCCTTCTTCATGCTCCGGCCCTTGGCCATGTGCTCACCTCCCTTCCCTGATCGCGGCGATCTTGCGATCACGCTCGCCCGCCATCCGCTCGGTGTCGCGTCGCAGCGCCTCGTTGAGCGCCTCGACCTCCTCGTGGCTGCCCGCCTTGCGCAGCGCGGCCTGGTGCAGGATCTCGCGCTCCGCGGTCTTGGCCTGGTACATCTGCCGGACCTCGGCGATCGCCGCCTTCTGCTCGTCGGTGAGCGGCCGCTCGGGGGCGTTCGACTCCTTGTCCTTCTGGCGGAGCCGCTCCATCGCCAGCTCGAGCGCGCTCTTGGGGGCGTTGTCGGTCATCGCGCTCCGTAGTGTAGCAGAGCCCTACCCGAGCATCAGCACGGTGCGTGAGACCTCGCCCGCCTTCATCGCCCGGAACGCCTCGTTGACGTCCTCGAGCTTCCCGCGGCGGGTGATCATCTCGTCGAGCTTGAGGCGCCCCTGCCGGTACAGCTCGATGTAGTGCGGCATGTCCACCTTGAAGCGGTTGGAGCCCATGCTGCAGCCCTGGATCTTCTTCTCGCGGAGGAACATGGGGCCGTCCAGCTCGATCTTCTGCCCCACCGGGATCATGCCCACCACGGTGGCGGTGCCGCCCGGCCGGATGCAGTCGAAGCACTGCTCGGCCGCGAGCTTGAGGCCGATGCACTCGAAGGAGTAGTCCACCCCGCCGTTGGTCAGCGCCCGGATCTGCTTGACCGGGTCGTCGACCTTGGCGTTCACCCCGTGCGTCGCCCCCAGCGCCTTGGCGGTGGCGAGCTTGGCCTCCACGGTGTCCACCGCGATGATCATGCGGGCGCCCGCGATGCGCGCCCCCTGCACCGCGGCCAGGCCCACCCCGCCCGCGCCGAAGACCGCGACGGTCGAGCCCGCCTCGATGCGCGCGGTGTTCAGCACCGCGCCCACCCCGGTGGTGACCCCGCAGCCGATCAGGGCCGCGCGGTCGAGCGGCATGCTCTCGTCGATCTTCACCAGGGCGTTCTCGTGCACCAGCATCTGCTCCGCGTAGGCGGAGAGGTTGGCGAACTGGTTCACCGGCTGGCCCTTCCACGAGAGCTTGGGCGGATCCGTCTTGGCGCGCACCGGGCGGGTCTGGCAGAGGTGGGTCTTGCCGGTGAGGCAGTAGTCGCAGTGCCCGCAGAAGACGGACAGGCAGGCGATCACGTGATCGCCCGGCTTGAACTCGCTCACCTGCAGCCCCACCGCCTCGACGATGCCGGCGGCCTCGTGGCCGAGGATGGCGGGGGTGGGGAACGGGTAGAAGCCGTCCACGAAGTGGAGATCGCTGTGGCAGACCCCGGAGGCCACCGTGCGCACCAGCACCTCCCGGCCGATGGGCTTGTCGATGTCGACGTCCTCGATCGTGAGCGGCTGGTGGGGACCGTGGAACACGGCTGCTTTCATGATGGCCTCCTCTGGGGATTCCTCTACGGGCGTTGGCTCGCCCAGACAGGTAACGCCCCCCGGCCCGACGTGTCAAGGGCCCCTTGACAGGTCGGCGGCGGGTGTCGCAGCATCGGCCCGCCATGCAGGCCTACGTCGGCGGCTACACCTCGAAGGACCGCAACGGGCGGGGCGACGGCATCAACGTCTACCGCGTTGACGAGGCTACGGGCGGCTGGACCCACGTCCAGCACCTGGGCGATCTGGTCAATCCCTCGTGGCTCACGCTCGATCCCCGGCGCCCCGTGCTCTACTCCGCCCACGGCGAAGGGCACGAGGCCACCGCCTACGCGATCGAGCCCGCCACCGGCCGGCTCCGCGTCCTCAATCGCCAGCCGACCCAGGGCCGGAACGGCGTGCGCCTGGGGATCGAGGCCACCGGCCGCTACCTGGTCTGCGCCAACTACAGCTCGGGCACGGTCGCGGTGCTGCCGATCGAGCCCGACGGCGCGCTCGGCCCGCTCCGCGACCTGGTCCCGCTCACCGGCAAGACGGGGCCGCATCCGACCGAGCAGACCGGCGCGCACCCCCACGACGTCGCCTTCGACCCGCGCGGGCGCTTCTGCCTGGTCCCGGACAAGGGCCTCGACGCGGTCTTCGTCTTCCGGGTGGACGCGGGCGGCAAGCTGGTCCCGGCCACGCCCGCATCGGTCGCCAGCCGGCCGGGGGCGGGGCCGCGACACGCCGGCTTCCACCCGACCGGCCCCTTCGCCTACGTCCTCAACGAGCTCGACTCCACGCTGACCGCGTACCGCTTCGACGCCGAGACCGGGACCCTCGAGCCGCGCCAGACCGTCACCACGCTGCCCTCCGGCTGGAGCGGCCGCAACACCACCTCCGAGATCGCGGTCGCGCCGTCGGGCCGCTTCGTCTACGCCTCGAACCGCGGTCACGACAGCGTCGCCGTTCTCGCCGTGGAGCCGGCGGCGGGCACGCTCACCCCGGTCGGCTGGGCGCCGACCCAGGGCAAGACCCCGCGGTTCATCGGCCTCGACCCGGCGGGCGCGATGCTCTACGCGGCCAACCAGGACAGCGACAGCATCGTGGCCTTCCGGGTGGACCGGCAGTCCGGCACGCTCACGCCCACCGGTCAGGTCGTGACGGTGGGCAGCCCCAGCACCATCGTCTTCCGCTAGAAAGGGACCGCCATGCAGACCGTCCAGATGACCCGCGACGAGATCGCGGCGCGCACCGGGCGCTTCGCGCAGCTCCAGCCGATGGAGTTCATGAAGAACGACACCACGGTCAGCCAGGCCGCCAAGGACATCATCCTGGCCCGCAAGCTGATGCCGGTGGTGCTGGAGCGCACCCAGTCCGCCTTCGGCAACGACGCGCCGATCTACAACGCGGCCGGCCTCACCATGTTCATCTCGATCATGCCGCCGGGCCAGGGGCCGTGCCTGCACGCGCACGTGAAGACCTTCGAGACGTTCACCGTGCTGGAGGGCACGCTCGAGTTCTCGCTCAACGACGACGGGGGCGAGAAGATCGTGCTGAACCAGTGGGACACCTTCTCGTGCCCGCCGGGCGTGAACCGAGGCTTCCGCAACGTGGGTACCAAGGACGCGGTGCTGCTGACCGTCATCACCGGCGGTATCAACGACCGCAACGACATCGGGCTGCCGCCCGCCATCGCCAAGCAGATCGAGGCGGTGGACCCGAACGCGCTCGAGGTGTTCAAGACCAAGATGGGCCTGCGCTTCGACGCCGGAAGCTAGTCGGCCGGGGTCAGGTCTTACATTGCGACATTTCCGTGAGGGGGCGGAGCAGCCCTCAGGCGATCGAAATGTCGTAATGTAAGACCTGACCCCAGTCTAGGTGGCGGGGATGCCGTCGACGACTACCAGGTTGGTGCGGCCGGCGCGCAGGCGCATTGCCTTGGGCTCGCGGTACTCCTCGGAGTCGTACCAGCGCTTGGCCTGCTCCAGGCTGGGGAACTCGAGGACCACCAACCGGTTCGGCTTCCAGTCCCCTTCCACCGTCTGGTGGGCGCTGCCGCGCACGATGAAGCGCCCACCGTATTTGGCGAGCGTGGCGGGCACCAGCTTGCGGTACTCCTCCATGGTGGCCGGATCGGTGACCGTCACGTCCGCGATGATGTAGGCGGGCACGGGCGCCTAGCCACCCCGCTTGCGGCGGGCGACGCCGGTGCGGACCGCGGCGTCGGCCACCGCGGAGGCCACCGCCGGCACCACGCGCGGATCGAACATCGAGGGCGTGATGTACTCCTCCGAGAGCTCCGCGTCCGACACGATATTGGCGAGGGCGTGGGCGGCGGCCAGCTTCATCTCGTCGTTGACCTTGCGCGCCCGCACGTCGAACAGCCCCTTGAAGAAGCCGGGGAAGCCGCACGAGTTGTTGATCTGGTTCGGG
>DATHSW010000306.1:0-14182 GCA_035463855.1 Candidatus Deferrimicrobiaceae bacterium
GGGCGAGGTGGCCAAGCGGCTCGACGGCCGGGTGATCGGCGACTGCGTGGTGCGCAGCGTGATCCTCCCGGTGCAGCACGAGGCCGCGCGCGCGGTGGTGGCCCCGCTGCTGCAGGCCCCGGGGCTGGCCGCGGTGATGCATCTGGGCCTCGCGGGCGGGCGCGCGCGCATCTCGCTCGAGCGCGTGGCGGTCAACCTGATGGACTACTCGCGCCCGGACGCGCACGGGCAGGTGCTGCACGACGTGGCGTGCGTGGAGGGCGGGCCGCCCGGCTACTTCAGCACCCTGCCCCTGCGCGACCTGCTGGCCGCGCTGACCGAGGAGGGCATTCCGGCGACGATCTCCAACACCGCCGGCACCTACCTCTGCAACGACATCTCTTACACCACGCTCCATGCCCTCGACGAACGGGCGCTCGCGATCCCGACCGGTTTCATCCACCTCCCGTTCCTTCCCTCGATGGTGACCTCGCACGATCGCGAGGAGCCGAGCATGGACGCGGCGATGATGACCCGGGCCGTCGAGATCGTCCTGATCCGCATCGCTCAGCCAAAAGGAGAATGACCGATGAACTCCATCACCCGGACCGCCATGGTTCTCGCCGTTGCCACCGGATTGCTGGTCGGCTGCACCACCGCGCCACCGACCGAGGAGGGCCGCAAGGCGCTGGTAGAGAACGCGACGCTCGCGCTGCAGGACATGAACCGCGTGGATCCCGGGGTGGAGCCCCTCGCGCGCAAGGGCTATGGGTACGCCCTCTTCCCGGAGGTGGTCAAGGCCGGGCTGGGGTTCGGGGGCGGCTACGGCCAGGGGGTCGTGTACGAGCAGGGGCAGCACGTCGGCTACGCCGACCTGACCCTGGGGTCGGTCGGCGCGCAGATCGGGGGTCAGACCTTCAGCGAGCTGATCGTGTTCGAGAACAAGGCCGCCCTGGACCGCTTCAAGCTGAGCCCGCTCGATTTCACCGCCGGCGCCGCGGCGATGATCCTGCAGAACGGCGCGGCCGCGAACGCCACCTTCATCGAGGGGATCGTCGTCGTCGTCCGGCCGATCACGGGCGCGATGGCGGAAGCGACGATCGGCGGCCAGCAGTTCAAGTACGTCCCGAAGTGACCGGCCCCGCCGAGCACCGCGCCCGCGCTGCGCCACAGATCGCGGGCCGGCGCCATCGTCGCGGTCATCCCAGCAGCTCCGCCAGCTTGTCGTAGCCCTCGGCGACGCCGTCCTCCATGGCGGTGCCGAGAACCAGGTCGCGGGCCGCCCGCGACTCGTAGCGTAGCGTGGCGGTGAGCGTGGTCCGGCCGTCCTGCTCGGCCAGGACCGTCGTGATCACCGCCTCGCCCGGGTACCAAGGCCGGTCGAACCGCTCGGTGTGCACGAGCCGCTCGGGCGGCACGACCTCGCGATAGACGCCGCGCATCCCCATGGCGGCGCCGTTGGCGCTGCGGCGCCACACGAAGCGATAGGCGCCGCGCGGCTTCGGATCGACCTCGCAGACCACCAGCGACCAGCCGTGCGGTCCGTGCCAGCGCGTGAGCAGGTCGGGCCGGGTCAAGGCGTCGAAGACCCGGATGCGGGGGGCATCGAACACGCGCGTCAGCACGATCTCGCGATCGCTGGGCGTGGTCAGCGTCAAGGCTCCGGTGCTATTGGTCATTTCTTTCCTCCCTCACCGGATGGTCGAACGGCCCGGCCGCAAATCGACAGGCCGGGGCCCACTCGGCCGTTGCCGGTCCCGCCCGCGCACGCTACACTCCGCCCACCACGGAGCGGAGATCGGACCCATGGACATCGCGATCGTCGGCGGCGGCATCGGCGGGCTCACCCTCGCGCTCGCCCTGCACCAGCGCGGCATCCCCTGCCGCGTGTACGAGGGCGCGCCGGAGGTGAAGGAGCTGGGCGTCGGCATCACGCTGCTGCCCCACGCCATGCGCGAGCTGACCGCGCTCGGCCTCGGCGAGGCGCTGGCGCGCCAGGGCATCGAGAACCGCGACAGCTGCTTCTTCAACCGCTTCGGCCAGCTCATCTACTCCGAGCCGCGCGGCCGCGCCGCGGGCTACCCGGTGCCCGAGGTGGGCATCCATCGCGGCCGCGTTCATCTCACCCTGTGGCGCGCCGCGATGGAGCGGGTCGGCGCCGCCCGCGTCCTCACCGACCACCAGTGCGTCGGGCTCGACCAGGGCGACCCGCACGTGACCCTGCACTTCCGCTCGACCGCGACCGGCGCGGCCCGCGCGTCCGTCTCCGCCGACGTCGTCATCGCGTGTGACGGGGTGAACTCGGTCGTGCGCCGGCAGTTCTACCCGGGCGAGGAGCTCTGCTTCGGCGGCATCAATACCTGGCGCGGCGTCACGCGCGCGAAGCCGTTTCTCACCGGCCGCAGCTACGTGCGCGTCGGGTCGATCCAGCGTGGCAACCTCGTGATCTACCCGATCGCCGACGACGTCGATGCCGAGGGGCGCCAGCTCATCAACTGGACGGCCCAGGTCGCGCAGCCCGGGTACGAGCGCAACGACTGGAACAAGCCGGGCCGGCTCGAGGACTTCCTCCCCATCTACGCCGGCTGGACGTTCGACTGGCTCGACATCCCCGACCTGCTGCGCCGCTCCGACGTCATCTTCGAGTACCCCATGGTGGACCGGGACCCGGTGGACCGCTGGACCTTCGGCCGCGTCACCCTGCTGGGCGACGCCGCGCACCCGATGTACCCGCGCGGCTCCAACGGCGCGGCGCAGGCCATCCTCGATGCGCGCGCGCTCGCCGATGGCCTGGCCGCGGGGGGCGACCCGCTGGCCGCGCTCGCCGCCTACGAGGCCGCGCGCTCGGGGCCCACCGCCCGGGTCGTGCGCACCAACCGCGAGCATCCGCCCGACTACCTGATCCGCCGTGTGGAGGAGCTGGTGGGCGACGCCCCGTTCGAGGACCTCGACCGCTACATCACCCGCGCCGAGCTCCAGCGGCTCTCGGACGAGTACAAGCGCATCGCCGGCTTCGCGCGGGAGCACGTGGCGTAGCCCAGGAGGCGCGAGTGATCACCCGCTTCTCGACCCTCTACGTCGGCCACATCGAGCTGGAGCGGTGCGGGCTCGCGGGCACGCCCGCCGACGACCGCCGGTATCCCAACGAGCGGCTCGCCGAGGTGTTCGACACCGCGGCGGCCCTGGCCCGCGCCGCCGACACGCTGGGGTACGAGACCCTGTGGCTGGCCGAGCATCACTTCCAGCACGAGGGCTACGAGTGCATCCCGAGCATCCCCATGCTGGCGGTGGACCTGGCCCATCGCACCGAGCGCGTGAAGATCGGCTGCGCCTTCAACGTCGTCCCCGCGTGGCATCCCCTCCGCCTCGCCGAGGACTACGCCGTCGCGGATGTCTTGACCAGGGGGCGAGTCGTCTTCGGCGTGGCGCGCGGCTACCACACCCGTGAGGTCGAGACGTTCGGCAACCCCATGCTCGACGCCGAGGCCAACCGCGAGCTCTTCGAGGAGCAGGTGGAGATCATCCTGAAGGCGTTTCGCGAGGAGTCGTTCTCGCACCGGGGGAAGCACTACACCCTTCCCCCGGAGGTCCCCTACCGCGGCTATTCACTCAAGGAGATCACCCTGGTGCCGCGTCCCCTCCACCAGCCCGTCGAGGTGTGGCAGCCCATCGTGAGCGGCAGCGCGCGGGGCCTCGACTTCATGGCCCGCCACCGCATCAAGGGCGTCATCTCCGCCACCGCCGAGGAGCTGGTCCAGCGCTGGGTCCGCGACTACCAGGAGACCGCGCGCCGCCACGGCCGGACGCTCCAGCTCGGCGAGGATCTGATTCTCGGCTTCCGGATGTGCATCGACGACACCGTGGAGCGGGCCATCCAGCGCGCGCGCCCGTACTTCGAGGAGCACGCCAAGGTGATGGCCCCGCTGGGCATGCTGCGCTACAGCGAGGAGCACGCGCGGGCGGTGGCCGCCCGGCAGCCGCAATCCCCGACCTCGGCCACGCTCGAAAACGGCGTGCGCAACCGCTCCTGGCTCTGCGGCCCCTCCGGCGACATCGTCGCCTACCTGAAGGAGGTGGAGCGGCGCTACCCGGGGCTCGACCGCGTCATGATCGGCTGGGCGATCGGGACACCGCGCGACCTCATGGTCGAGCAGCTCACCCGCTTCGCGCGGGAGGTCATGCCCGCCTTCCGCTGACCCGCGCCTCCGCTCCCCCGAACGCCAGCCGCGCGGACGTGCCCAGGATCAGCTCCATCGTGATCTGCTCGGGATGCCCCTCGCGCCCGAAGACGATCGTCGCCGGTCGATCCGGCCTGGCCCACGACGAGAACGGGCTGAGGTCGAAGCGCGCGGTCCGCTTGCCCGATCCCGGGTCCACCGCGCCCCGCAAGGTCACCGGCGTGATCTCCGCGCGATAACGGTCCTCGACATCGTCCGGCTTCTCGCCCTCTCGCCTCTTCCGTCTGACCATCTGCGTCCAGAAGCTTCCGTCGGGCTCCGGCGGCCACCGCCCCTCCCGGTAGTTGAGCATGGCGCTGACCGCATCGTCGAGACGCATCGACTCGGAGAGCGGCAGCACGTCGTGAACGGCCCGCACCCGGCGAAGGAAGAAGGTCTCGCCGCGAAAGCGGTAGTCCACGGTCCGTCGGTCCCAGTCGTAGACGACATCGGAACGGGACTCCCGTCCCATGACATCGAAATGGGCGCGCGTCTCGCGGGGCGTCCATCGTCCGATCCGCAGGAGGCCGCTCGACTCGACCCGGCTCGCGATGCCATCGCCCCGTCCGTCGGCGATCGCGTGATAGCGGCCGGCCGTGGGGTCGACCACCTCGGTGAAGCTGCCGTCGAGATGCAGCGTGAACAGGCCGTAGAGAAGCTTGACGTCGACGACGTAGCTCCCCGTCCGGGTCCCCGCCTCCGCGCGCTTCCGGCGGGGGAGCGGGACGAACGGGACGAGGAGCGCGCTCAAGAGGAGCGCCAGGAATTGCCGGCGGCCGGCGGCCGCCGGCCCGGTCCGGATACTGCTCGCCCACCGCTTCACTCGGCTTCCGCCCCGACGAACCCGGCGGGGCGCCCACCTACCGGCCCGGCGGCCCGAGGAGAAACCGGAGCGCTTCCTGGTTCCCCGGCTGGAGCTCCAGGGCCCGACGGAACGCGCTCAGGGCCTCTGCCTGCTGGCCGCTCTGCCAGTACGCCTTGCCCAGGTCCAGATAGGCCGAGACCCCGCTCGAATCGCGCCGCACGTACTCCCGCAGGAACCCGATGCCGCTCTGCAGGTCGCCCTGCCCGAGCGCCTGCCGCCCCCCTTCCAGAAGTGTCGCCGTCAGCTCCTGGCGGACCTTGGCGTCTCCGGTCTGGCCGAGCCCTTGCAGCACGGTGCCGAGGGCATCCGAATAGCGTCCCGATCCCAGATAGGCTCGACCCAGGTCGAGGTAGCCGTGGGCGTCGGCAGGCTTCAGGCGAACATATTCGCCCAGCCGGCTGATCGCCTCGGCGTGCTGGCCCCGCGCGAGCGCGTCCCGCCCACCGCCCGCGAGCGCTTCGGCGAAGACCGGGACGACGTCTTGGCCGGCAGGCGCAAGGTCGTAGGCCTTCCGCCCGCTCTCGATGGCCGGGGACCAGGCCGCCTTGGCGATGTAGGCGCGGGCCGCGTACAGGTGGGCGGACCACGAGCCCGGCTCCCGCTTGATCACCTCCTGGAGCTTGGCGAGCGCCTCGTCATAGCGCTTGGCCTCGTACAGCTCCCTCCCTTGCTTCAGCAGGGAGTCCACCGACTCCATGAACCCGAGCGTCGCGCAGCCCGCCGCCAACCCCGCCGTCAGCCCAACGACGACCAGGACGCTTGCGATCGTGTTGCGCGCGTGGCCCCACATGACGTGCCCGCTGAACCGCGCCCCTACCGCGGCATCCCCGCGCCCGCCGGGATCGCCACCGCCGCCAGCTGCCCCGCCCGCATCCGGGCGAGCAGCGTCGCGAACGACCTCGTGCGAAGGACGCGATTGATCTGCTCGCGGTAGTTCGCCGCCAGGCTCACGTGCTCCAGCACCACGTCGAACGCGGCCCAGCCGGCCGCCGACCGGCGAAGCCGGTAGTCGACGCTGATCTCCGCCCCCCGGGTCGTCAGGATCTTCGACCGCACCGTTGCGTAGTCGCCCTCGATCGTCTCGCTCAGGTAGACGATCTGCTCGCCGGCATAGTTCTCGATCGTCGTCACGTAGGAGCGCTCCAGCAGGGCTGTGAAGAGCACGAGGAACTCGGCCCGCTCCTTCTCCGAGGGGGTCGCCCAGTGGTAGCCGAGCGACCGGCGCGCCATCTCGGGGAAGTCGAACAAGTCATCGGCGACCTCCCGGATCAAGGCGCGCCGGGTCACGAGCCGGGCGGGGCCCCGGAGATCCGGGTCGCGCACGATCTCGATGACGGCGACGACCGCCGACCGGACCCGGTCGAGGGGGGCGCCGGCCTCGGCCGGCCCGGAGAGGGCCAGCAGGGATGCGACCGTCATCACCGCCCATGTCTTCATCTCAGCCTCCTTCTCCCGTGCCAGGCTGGGACCCACCGCAACGCTGCATCGAACTTGCCATCCTGACGCAGAGCCCTTCCCCCTTTAGTGACGGGACGAAGGACGTACCCCGGCCCGGGTCGGAGGTGGGTCGTGGGGCTGCGGTGTCTCAGAAGCTGGGGCGAGCGCGGGACACGCGTGGGCGGCGCGGCGCTGCCGACCAGTGCCCGCGGCGCTCCGCGCCTTCGCGCACCGGGCTTGCCCTGGGGCCCATATGCCCCACCCGAGGACGCCCGGCCCCAGGCTCGGCCGGAGGCGCGTCGCACACTATTCCGTCGCACCAGGGACTTACCGTCGCGGACGCGGAGGCACGACCGTTGCACCCTGCATTCGCGCCGGACAGAACCTACGCGCATCCCCTATAGCCCACATCTACGAGGAGGCGCAATCATGCTAGAGCGCTGGTGTCCTCGGACCGTCGTGGTGCTCGCCGGTGTCCTGCTCACCGTGGCATCCGGAAGCGTGCCGAGAGCCGCTCCGGCCCTGGCCCCGTCGACTCGGGACGCCGCCGGGGTGACCAAGGTGAACCTGAACACCGCCACGCAGCAGGAGCTCCAAACGCTTCGCGGTATCGGTCCCGCGACGGCCAAGCGGATCATCCGCAACCGCCCGTATGCCGCGACGGCCGAGCTATCCCGGGCGGAAGTCGCCGGGCCGATCATCGACCTGATCAGTCCCCGGGTGACGGTCGGACCGGCCCCGGCGCAAGCGACCGGCAGGTAAGGAGATCGATCCGGACGCAGATCGTGGGCGGTGGGGTGGGCGGCGGTGTCGTGCTGGTGATCGTCGGCCTTATCCGCCAGATCATGGGTGGTCAAGGCGCGAGGTAGCCAAGGACAAGATCGGGGGGATCGGCCACCGGGGGCGGGCCGGGGCCCGCTGAGGCCTACCGACCTCGCCCGTCGCCCCTAGCGAGTCCTGGCGCCGGCGGCCCGAGCGAGCCACGCCCCGTCATCGCGCGCCGGAGCACCATCTTCAGCCCGAGGACGTCCTGCAATACGAGGGAACCCAGCTCCTGTCGATCATCTCGGGCGCGATGCAGCTGTAGTCGAATGTCTTCCCGTCCCGGACCATCCTGTCGAGGTCGAACAACCATCTCGTCTCCGGGATGTCGCGGAAGAATGCCCGGTACATCGGCTCGACGAACGCGCGGGCCGCAGCCAGACCGACCGGCCCCATGAAGTTGCGACGCTGCCCGACGTGGGCGAGCTCGTCGGTCATGATCTCCTTCAGGAGCTCGCGGACACGCCCGCGGGCCTCCCTCTCATCGGCGAGTATCTCGTCCAGGACGCCATCGACGTGCAGATATACGGTCAGCCCCATCAGCTCGGTCACGAAGGCGGGTGGGGCCATGAGCGCCTCCGGGAATCGGGGGAAGAGTCGGTACATGCGGCCCATCCACTTTCCGAGCGGGACCCATTCCACCTTGTCGAGGCGGAACGTCCGGAACATCTCGTGAAAGAGGCGCATGTGGCTGAACTCCTCGCAGAGATGATAGCGACCAATCTTCGCGATCATCGACGTCGACTCGGTGATCCGCGAGCTCGCGCTCCACGCAGCCGAAATGCCGACGAACTCGTGCCGGGCGAACTTGTAGAGGAAGGTCAAGAGCAGCGTCTTCCGGTCGAGCATCCGGGGATCGTCTTGCATCTTGACGTAGTTGCGGTAGAAGCCCTCGGGGTCGGGAAGCGGACGAGAGGACCGGACGGGGTTCGACTGAAATCGCGTCAGGCTCTGCTGCTTCTTGGTGAGGCTCTTCTGATCCTCGAGGATCTCTCCGTCGTGCTCGACGGTGTAGGCCCAGTAGGCCTCGAAGTTCGCGGCCCGCTCGCGCCGCGTGGCCGGGCTGAAGATCGACCGGTATCCGCGTCGCCCGGGCTCGACTGCCGCGGTCATGCATCCATCCTATAGCTTGTTCAGCGGGACTTCCTTAGTAGGGTTGCCGGGGCTCACCGGGGGCCGCCGCCGTAGCTCTCCGGCTGCTTCTTGACCGCGAGCCCGTGGCGGCGCAGGATGGCTCGGGAGTAGCGTTGGCCCGTCCCGTGCGCCACTGGGGCAAGCTGGAGCGGCTCGGCCGGCGCGGAGGGCACATCAGTGGAGTGTCCCCACTGTCTGCAGGCAAATCCATCCGGGGCGGCCTTCTGCCAGACGTGTGGCGCACGGGTGGCACTCCTGTGCCCGGCCTGCCGCCACGCCAGCGTCTTGGGCAGCCGATTCTGCAACGCCTGCGGGCAACCGTTGGCCGGCGTAGCGGGCGATACGCTTCCGGAGACCGAGCTGCCGGGCCCGACAGTGCTCGCCTCCCGCGTGGCGCTCGAGGGTGAGCGCAAGCACGTCACGATCGTCTTCGCGGACCTCCGCGGCTCGCTCGAGTTGCTGGCCGACCGCGATCCGGAAGACGCCCGGCAGCTCCTGGACCCCGTGCTCGAGCGCCTCATGGAGGCGGTCCATCGCTACGAGGGCACCGTGAACCAGGTCATGGGCGACGGCATCATGGCGCTCTTCGGCGCGCCGATGGCCCATGAAGACCACGCCCTCCGCGCATGCCACGCCGCGCTCGAGATGCAAGCGTCCATCGCGCGGCACGCCCGCGAGGTGGAGACACGGACCGGCGTGGTCCTGCGGATCCGCGTCGGTGTGCACTCGGGCGAAGTCGTAGTGCGAACGGTGAGCAGCGACCTCCGCATGGACTACACCGCGGTGGGCGAGACCACCCATCTCGCCTCACGCGTGGAGCAGCTGGCCGAGCCCGGCACCGTGCTCTTGACCGGCGCCACCGCCCGCCTGGTCGAGGGACAGGTGGCGCTCCGGCCACACGCATCCGTGCCGGTGAAGGGCATCCGGGAGCCACTGGAGGTCTGGGAGCTGGTCGGCCTCGGCGGTTCGCGGTTGGAGGTCTCGGCTCGGCGCGGGCTGACGCCGTTCATCGGGCGCGAAGCCGAGCTGGTCGAGCTCAGGCGGGCTCTGGACGACGCAGCCACCGGCCACGGGCAGGTAGTGGCCTTGGTGGGCGAGCCGGGGCTCGGCAAGTCCCGACTGGTGTGGGAATTCCTCGAAGGCACGCGGCAGGCGGGCTGGCGCATCCTCGAATCCGGCGGCACTCCGTACGGCAAGGGCGTGGCCTACCTGCCTGTCATCGCGCTCATCCGAAGCTTCCTGGGTCTCGACGAGGGCGCGGCGGCCTCTGCCGTCGCGAGCGCGCTCGAGGCGGCGCTGGGCCCTGCGGCTACCCCACGTTTTCTGGCGCCGCTGCTGGCCTTGCTCGATGCGCCGACCGACGATGCCGCCTGGATGGCTCTGGAGCCGGCCCAGCGGCGCCAGCGGACCCTCGACGCTGTCCGCCACCTTCTGCTCGGTGGAAACCCCACCGCGCCGCTCTGCCTGATCGTCGAGGACCTCCACTGGATCGACCCCGAAAGCCAGGCCGCGCTCGACAGCCTCGTGGAGGCGCTCCCGAAAGCGCCGGCGCTCCTCCTGGTCACGTATCGGCCCGAGTACGGGCACGGGTGGACCGGCAAGACCTACTACGCTCAGATTCCCGTTAAACCGCTTTCCCACGACAGCGCCAAGCAGTTGACCCGGGTGCTCCTCGGGCAGGACCCTCGCCTGGAAGACGTCTCGCGTCTCGTGGTCCAGAGAACAGAGGGCAACCCGTTCTTCATCGAGGAGACGGTCCGGCATCTCGTCGACGCGCACGAGATCGTCGGCCGGCCGGGAGCCTACAGTCCGGTCGGGCGGCTGCGCGCCCTCGAGATCCCGGCGAGCGTGCAGTCCGTCCTGGCCGCCCGCATCGACCGCCTCGCGCCCAACGACAAGCGACTCCTCCAGGTCGCCGCGGCCATCGGCAAGGATTTCGGACGCAACCTCCTGGAGGCGGTGGCCGATCTGCCGTCCGTTCACCTCGGTCCCGCCCTCGGCCGGCTCCGCGCCCGGGAGCTCATCCACGAGAGCCGGCTCATTCCCGAGGTCGAGTACACCTTCGACCACGCGCTCACGCATGAGGTGGCGTACGGATCACTCGTCCGCGAGCGCCGGCGAGAGCTCGACCGTCGGATCGTGGAGGCGCTCGAGACGCGAAGCGGCGAGCAGTCGGCGGAAGACCTCGACCGCCTCGCTCGCCACGCCGTCCGCGGCGAGTTGTGGGAGCAAGCCGTCAGGTACTGCCGGGAAGCCGGCACGCGGGCCTTTGCGCGCTCCGCTCACCGGGCCGCCGCCGCGCACTTCGAGCAGGCCCTCGCGGCTGTGCGACACCGACCTACGAGCCAGGCCACCCGCGAGATGGAGGTCGACATCGGCCTCGACCTGCGCTATGCGCTGAGCCCGCTCGGCGAGTATCGCCGGATGCTGGAAACGCTGACCGAGGTCGAGCGACTGGCCGCGGAGCTCGGCGATCACCGGCGCCTCGCACTGGCCTCGGCCTTTCTGGCCAACTTCTTCACTCTGCGCGGCGAGTTCGGAAAAGCCATCGAGCATGGCCGGCACGCTCTCAGGCTCGCCGACGACCTGGGCGATACGACCCTCGCCGTGCCGGCGAAGACCGTCCTGAGCCTCGCGCTCTATCTTACGGGAGACTACCGCGAGGCGGCCGCGCTGGCCGGGGCCAATGCGGCGGTGCTGACGGGTCCCGCGGCTCGCGGCCGCTTCGGTATGGCGCTCCTGCCCTCGGTCCACTCGCGGACGGTGCTCGCCTGGTCTCTGGCCGAGCTCGGCCAGTTCGCCGGTGCGCTGGAGGCGGGCACCGAGGCGATGCGCTGCGCGGACGACACCGGTCACCCCCACAGCCAGATCTTCGGGGCGCTGGGCCTCGGCCTCGCCCGTCTCCGGCGGGGCGACTTCGCGGAGGCGGTGGCGGTGCTCGAGCGCGCCCACGAGATCTGGCAGGGCGCCGACCTCCCCGCCGTGTTCCTCGAGCTGGCCGGGCCGCTCGCTTCCGCGCTCGCGCACGGGGGCCAGGCGTCGCAGGCCATCGCGGTTCTCGAGCGCGCCGTCGACATGGCGGTCCGGCTGCGCCACCGCGTCGGGCACTGGCTCGGGAGCGGCGGCCTGGCCGAGGCCTTTCTCGCCGCGGGCCGCGCCGACGAAGCCGTTCCCCGCGCCCGGATGTTCGTGGAGATGACCCGCATGGTGGGCGCGCGCGGCTCGGAGGCGCTCGCGCTGCGCCTGCTGGGAGAGGCGACCGCATCCGTGGACCCGCCTGACGCGGCGGAGGCCGAGGCGGCGCTCACCGGCGCCCTCGCCCGCGCGAGAGAGCTGGGGATGCGCCACCTGGAGGCGAACTGCCATCTCACCCTCGCGCGCCTCTACCGGCGGACGAGCGAGGTGAAGCGGGCGGAGGAGGAGCTGGCGCGCGCGATCGCGCTGTTCGGGGTACTCGAGGCAACGGGCTGGCTTCATCGGGCCGAGGCCGAGCAGGCCGGAATGCTGCGCTGACCCGCGCCCGCCACGAGCCTGTCCGCGAAGCGACCGCCGTCTCCGACGGCGGAAACCCGACCGGGCAACTCACGTAAAGGAGGCCGCCATGGGCGTTGGAGGGGCTGGACCACAGGGGCTGTCCATCAAGACGATCCAGATGACGCACGACGCGAGCTCCGGTCGGGTCACCCGGGTCAGCGAAGCCGGCATCGTCTTCAATTTCGGACCCGGAGTCGGCGACCACAGCGCCATCCGCCAGCGAGGGCTCAAGCTCGGGTTCCGGATCCGGCGCGCCCACACCAGCGCCGACGTCGCCTTCACCACCGGGGCGGCGACCACCGCCCCCGGCCAGACGGGTCCGCCATCGACGCAGTACATGTCGCTCACCGAAGATACACAGGTGACCCAGGAGCTCCGGACGGTCTTCGGAACGGACCGGTGCCGTTTCCTTTGGTTCTCCTGGCCGACCGAACGCTGGATCGGCTTCAGCATCAGTGGAAATTCGATCCCGGCAGCCGCGAGCCCAGCGAGCTCCGACCGCCTCTTCTTCCGGATCGTTCTCGGGCGATTCGGCACCATCCATCAGAGGGAGTGCGACGTGCTTCCGGTGGTCGCGACGATGGGCGACATCACGTTTCAGCAGCACTACGCGCTCGGGATAAGCGTTTACACCAGGGGACCCGCGGCCGGCGCGCCCGTCTTCGACACGCAGGTCCTGGGGCGAGGCTAGCGAGCGGCGTCAGTAATCGGGTTGGCCGTCCGATGTCAGCACGGCGTAGGGCGGCGGGACGCTGAAGATCCCCCCTGGCTCGGTGGA
The DNA here is from genome assembly GCA_035463855.1 of Candidatus Deferrimicrobiaceae bacterium. Classification (GTDB taxonomy): domain Bacteria; phylum Methylomirabilota; class Methylomirabilia; order Rokubacteriales; family CSP1-6; genus CAMLFJ01. The sequence goes on from DATHSW010000306.1 coordinate 12,767, forward strand.
GATCCGCTCGTCCCCGCTGCCCGCGCGCGTGCGCGCCCGATAGTAGATGCGGCCGCCCGGCCCCTCGGCTTGAAGGCTCGTCCAATCGACCGTGGCCGGCTGCCAGGTGCCGTAGCACTCCGGGGTGTCGAGGCTGCTCGGGTCCCGATCCACCGGCAGCCACGGGCTGATCACCGTTGCCCCGGAGGGAAAGCCAGGGTCGGTCGAGACCTCGACCTGAAACTCGCCGTAGCAGGGCGCCGGATTCCGGAACGTGGCCTGGCCGTTCGGTCCGTCGAGGCGATAGCGCGGCCCGGTCCACACGATGAACTTCGGAGGGCTCGGGGCGCCCACCCGAAGGTAGTCGTGCTCGGGGTATGCGACACCGTCGACGTCCAGGTCGTCACCCGGGTCGTAGTCGTCGATGTCGATCACGGCGTCACCCCCGTTGTCGCCGTTCGGGCACCGGGGGTCTGCCACTGGCTGTCCCGCCAGGCAGTGCGCCGGCAGCATGAAGAGGCCGGCCCGGGCGAATCCGGCGGTGACCTTGTTGGCCGTGTGGGCACCGTTGTGCGCGAAGGCCGGGGGGCCGCCGGGCTGCCCCGAGCTCCACCATTCGTACAGCATCTGCCTCTCCAGGTCGTGGAGACGGTCGTACACCGCGAGATCGGAGACAGCGGGCCCCATGAACGCGGCCTGTCCGGTGCGTCGCAGAGCCCGCTGGAAGCGAACACCGAACTGCGGTACGCCAGAGGGCCGGCACTTGCTCCGCATGCCGAGCCTGACCTGCCAGAGGGCGGCGGCGGCGATCTCGCCGTCGGCATGGACATCCGTGGAGAGCCGGCGCTTCTCGGGGAAGTGGTCCTGCCGGACGGCTTCGTCGAATGGCGTCAGCACCTCCAAGCGGCGGGGCAGGGCTCCCCAGTCGTCGTGGAAACCGTCGCAGCGCAAAGCTGCGCTCACCCCGCCCCTGTTCTTCGCCACCCAGCCTCCGATGCAGTTGGTCGATTCGAGGTGGCTGGCCCAGGCGTCGGCGAGGTCGTCGAACCCGCCCCAGCTGGCAACGGCCGGGCACGTTCCGCTCGGCCCAGGGCTGCACCAGTCCGGCGGCCGGTCATTGGTGAGCCGCGTGGTCGCGTTGTGGCCGAACTCGTGGGCGATCATCGTGTTGTCGTCCGCGAAGTTCAGATAGTTCAGATCGGCGGGAACGACGCGCCCACCGAGCAGGGCGGTCTCGGGGACGGTCAGGTTCGGACACTGAGCGTCGAGATATCCCCCGCACACTCCGAACACCAGGCCCGAGCCGGCCTGGCAGCCCATCGACAGGGCCCGGACCTGCGGCCCCCAGGCACCTTTCGGAAACGGCTGGAAGATGCCGCCAGCTTTCACCGTGCCGTGGTGCCGAGACACGACGCCGAAGACATTGACCTGCTCGAA
>DATHSW010000307.1:0-4931 GCA_035463855.1 Candidatus Deferrimicrobiaceae bacterium
CCTATCCGGTGTGGGCGCCGGCCGAGCTGATCCACGCGGCGGGCATGCTGCCGCTGTCGCTGCTCGGCGGCGGCACGTCCGTGGAGCTGACCCACGCGGATGCGCGCTTTCAGTCCTTCGTGTGCTCCATCGCCAAGTCGACCCTCGAGCTCGGCTTCCAGGGGCTGGTGAAGGGCGTAGACGGCCTCGTCTTCTCCAACATCTGCGACGTGGCCCGCAACCTGTCCAGCATCTACAAGCGGAACTTCCCCGACGCCGTCGTCGAGTACCTGCACCTGCCGCAGAACTCCACCTCGCCCGCGGTGGCGGGATACGCGGCCGCCGAGCTCCGCCGCCTCGCCGAGGCCTTCGACGCCGCGTTCGGGCTCGCGGTGACCCCGATCGCGCTCGCCAAGAGCATCGAGACCTACAACGCCCTGCGCGCGCGGCTCCGGGCCCTCTACGCGTTGAGGATCGCCCAGCCCCAGAAGCTCTCCACCGCGGAGCTCTACGTCGTGCTCCGGGCCACCACCATGACGCCCCCGGAAGAAAGCATCGCCTGGCTCGACGTCTTGCTGGACGGCCTTCCGCGCCGCGAGGGCCGGCCCCGCGACCGGCTCCGGGTGGTGGTGGAAGGCGCCTTCTGCGAGCAGCCGCCGCTCGGGCTGCTGGAGATCCTGGAGGAGGCGGGCTGCTACGTGGTCGAGGACGACCTGCTGCTCGGCTGGCGCTGGTTCACCTCGGACGTCGCCACCGACGGCGACCCGTTCGAGCGACTGGGCTCGGCCTACGTGAACCAGGCGGTTCCGTCGTCGACCCGGCACGAGAGCCGGCAGCACCGATCCGAGGGCCTGATCGAGAAGGTGCGGCGGGCCCGGGCCGATGCGGTCGTGTTCATGCCGGCCAAGTTTTGCGAGCCCGCGCTGTTCGACTACGTGCTGATGAAGCAGGGGCTGGAGCGGGCGGGGATCCCGCATCTCCTCGTCGAGTTCGAGGAGAAGATGTGGACCTTCGAGCGCACGCGCAACGAGATCGAGACGTTCGTCGAGTCCATGCTGTTCGAATAGCCGGGCGACAGTACTACGGAGGCGGCAATGACAGGCGTACCGGTCGCTGAACGCCAGTACCAGGGACAGGCTCACGAGCACTCGCGTCGGCTCATGGCGGCCTGGATGGAGGAGCTGGCCCGGGCCGAGAGCGAGGGGAGGCCGACCGGCGCCCTCATGATCTCGGGCAACTGCGTGGAGCTGCTGCGCGCCTGCCACATCCTGCCGATGTTCCCGGAGGTCACCGCGCTCCAGGCCGCGATCCGGAAGAAGTCGCTCCCCCTCATCCTCAAGGCCGAGCAGGCCGGGTATTCCAGCGACAACTGCGCCTACGTCAAGGCCGACATCGGTCTCTTCCTGGAGGGCGGCATGGGGCCGGGCAAGCCCATTCCGTTCCCGACCATCACGGTCTGCAACTACGTGGGCTGCAACGTCTACGTGAAGTGGTTCGAGCATCTCGCGGACGTCAGCGGATCGAAGCTCTTCATGCTGGACGTCCCGTTCGCCCGGACCGCCGAGCCGAGTCCGGCCGACGTGCAATACGTCGTCGCCCAGCTCCGGGAGCTCATCGCGCTCTGCGAGAGCGTGTCCGGCAAGAAGTTCGACATCGACGAGCTGCGCGAGATCCTGGCCCACGCGGCGCGGGCCGAGGAGGGGTACGCGCGGGCCAAGGAGCTCTGCAAGCGCCACCCGGCCCCCTTCGACGCCTACTTCGACGCCATCAACATGATGGGCCCGATCAACGTGCTCCGCGGGACGCGGGAAGCGGCGGAGTTCTTCGACGTCGCGGTGGCCGAATTCGAGGACCTGGTCGCCCGGGGCCTCGGGCCGCTCGGCGAGGAGCGCTTCCGCACCGTGGTGGAGGGCCCGCCCCCGTATCCCTTCTACAAGAGCTTCCGGAATCTCTTCGCCAAGTGGGGCGCGGTGGCGGTGGCCTCCACGTACTCGACGGTCGGCGGCATCTGGGAGTGGGGGTTCCGGCACGACCCGCGCCGCCCGCTCGAGTCCATCGCGGAGCAGATGCTGCGCGAGAACCTCACCAACCGCTCCATCGTCGCCCGCTACGCCCAGATCAGGCGCTACGTCGAGGAGTGGGAGGCCGACGCCCTGGTCATCCACTCGATCAAGTCCTGCCGGCTGTTCTCGGCCGGGCAGGGGGATATGCGCGACTACTTCACCCAGAAGCTCGGCGTGCCGACCCTGATGGTGGAGTCGGATCTGGAGGACCCGCGCTACTACGCGGAGGCCCAGATCAAGAATCGCATCGACGCCTTCTTCGAATCGCTCGAGCACAAGAAGCTCGTAGCCGGGCGAGCCGCAGCGGCAGGCGAGGCGAGCGAACATGAACACAAGAGCGCGTAGCGCGATCGGCGAGGCCCGTCTGGAAAAGATCCCGGTGTACTGCTACCAGTGCGTGGCCGGACCGGACCTGCTCAAGGTCGTGGTCGAGGACGGCGTGGCGGTCGGCGTCGAGCCGAACACCGAGATGGCCGACGTCCACCCGGCGTGCGGGACCGTGTGCGTGCGCGCGTACGCCTTGATCCAGAAGCTCTACAACCCGGCGCGCATCCAGACGCCGATGCGGCGTACCAACCCGCGCAAGGGCCGCGATCAGGATCCGGGGTGGGAGCCCATCAGCTGGGAGGAAGCGCTCGGCATCCTGGCGGAGCGGCTCGATCGCCTCCGCGCCAAGGGACTCGTGGACGAGGCCGGCTACCCGCGCCTCGCGGTAACCCTGGGCTCGGGCGGCATCGCGCCGGCCTACCTCGGCACCTTCGCCGCCTTCCTGGCCGCGTGGGGGCCGGTGGATCAAGGTATCGGCAGCGGCCAGGGCGTCAAGTGCTATCACTCCGAGCACCTCTACGGCGAGTTCTGGCACCGCGCGTTCACGGTGGCGGCGGACGTGCCGCGCTGCGACTTCGTCCTCTCCTTCGGCTACAACGGCGACGCCTCCGGCGGGGTCACCGGCGTGTTCCGGCACGCCGAGGCGCGGGCCCGGGGCCTCGAGTGGGTCCAGCTCGAGCCGCATCTCTCCGTGACGGGCGCCGGCGCGACCGAGTGGGTGCCGATCCGCCCGAAGACGGACGCGGCGGTGCTCTTCGCCCTGCTCCACGTGATCCTGCTGGAGCAGGACTGGCGCGCCGTGTGCGACGTCCCGTTCCTCGAGCGCATGACCAGCTCGCCCTATCTCGTCGGCCCCGGCGGGTACTTCCTGCGCGACCCGAAGACCCAGAAGCCGCTGATCTGGGACGCGGGCAAGGAGCGCGCGGTCCCCTTCGACGACCCCGACTGCCTGAATCCGGCGATGGAGGGCGAGTGCATCGCCGCGGGCGTCGAGATCGGCGCCGACGGCGCGCGTCGCAGCGTGAGCGAGCGGGTGAAGCCGGCCTTCGCGCACCTCCTCGAGCACGTGAAGGCCTACACGCCGGAGTGGGCGAGCGAGATCGCCGACGTGCCCGCGGAGACCATCCGGCGGCTGGCGCGGGAATACCTGGCCCACGCCCGGGTGGGCGCCACCATCACCATCGACGGCGTGACGTATCCCCATCGGCCGGTGGCGGTGCTGCTGGGCAAGACGGTGACCAACGGCTGGGGCGGCTACGAGTGCTGCTGGGCGCGGACGCTGCTGGCCGCCCTCGTCGGCGCTCTCGAGGTCCCCGGCGGCACCCTCGGCACGACGGTGCGGCTGAACCGGCCGGCCCAGAACCGCCAGGACTCGGTGAGGCCGGGGCCCGACGGCTTCATGGAGCAGCCGCTCAACCCGACCGAGAAGGGGAAGTGGAAGGCGGCGCCCCATATCCGCAACGCCTATCGCACCCTGGTCCCGCTGGCCGACAACTCGCCGTGGTCCGCCGCGCTGGGCCCCGCGCATCTGCCGTGGCTCTTCATGGATAGCCCGCCCGAGGCGTGGCCGGCGCCCACCACGCCCGACGTCTGGATCATCTACCGCACGAACCCGGCCATCTCCAACTGGGACGTCGGACGCATCGAGCGGCAGCTCGAGCGCTTCCCGTTCGTCGCGGCCTTCGCCTACACCCAGGACGAGACCAACTGGTACGCGGATCTGCTCCTGCCGGAAGCCACCGATCTCGAGTCGCTGCAGCTCTACCGGATCGGCGGCACCAAGTACATCGAGCAGTACTGGCAGCATACGGGCTGGGCCCTGCGCCAGCCCGTCGTCAAGCCGCCCTTCGACACCCGGGATCTCACCGACATCGCGACCGAGCTGGCCGCGCGCACCGGGATCTTGAAGGACTATCTGGCCGCGCTCAACCGGGGCAGCGGGACCACGGTGCCGCTCAAGGGCGAGGACTACGACTACTCCTTGCCGGAGGCGGTCCGGCCCACCGCGGACGAGATCTGGGACCGGGTCAGCCGGGCGGCCACCGTGTCGCTGAGCCACGGCGCGGTGGAGCACGATCTGGAGTGGTTCAAGCGCCACGGCGCGTTCTTCGTGCCGTTCTCGAGCAAGCAGTACTTCCTGCACGGGGCGATGGTGGCGCAGGGGCTGCGCTACGAGCTGCCCTATCAGGAGCGGATCAAGCGGGTGGGCGAGGAGCTGTCCGCGCGGCTCCACGAGCGCGGCATCAAGTGGTGGGACGTGCAGCTCGACGAGTATCAGCCGCTGCCCAAGTGGCGGGACTTCCCGGGTATCTGGCGGGAGACGGCGACGCTCAAGGGACGGACACCCGGGGAGTTTCCCTTCTGGCTCCTGACCAGCCGCAGCATGCAATACTCCTGGGGCTCCAATGTTTCATTGCCGGTGCTCGCCGACGTCGCCCGTCACGTCAAGGGGCACTTCGGCGTGATGCTCAATCGCGGGGCCGCCCGGCGGCTCGGGATCAACGACGGTGATCTCGTGGAGATCGAATCGCCGACCGGTCGCACGAGCGGTCGCGCCATCCT
>DATHSW010000308.1:0-4993 GCA_035463855.1 Candidatus Deferrimicrobiaceae bacterium
GCCCTCGCTCTCGAGCCGGCGCATCGTGTCCCAGACCGGGGTGCGGCTCACGCCGAGGTCACGGCAGATCTGCTCGACGTTGAGCTTGGAGCCCGGCGGGAACACCTGGCTCAGGATCAGGTCGCGCACGGTCCGGTATACTCGCTCGCCGAGACTCTCGTGGAGCAGGGGGGCGATCGGAGCGCGGGGCGTGGAGGGTCTCGCGGGTGGCATGGTGCCGTATTCTTGGGGCGGCCCGCGGCAATGTCAATCGGGTTTTCATTTGACACGTGACATGAAACGTAGGATAAGTACGCGATTCCAAAAATTCCGCAGCGTGGCGGACGAACCCCCAACCAGGTGCAGGGTCACAGGAGGTCGGTCATGAAGCAGGCAATGCGAGCCCTTTTCGTCGCGCTGACCGTCGTCGCCGCGCTCGCGGCGCCGGCGCCCGCCCAGGAATCCGTGAAGGTCGGCGTCATCCAGCCGCTGTCCGGCTCGGTGGCCGCGTCCGGCAACTACGTCCGGATGGGCGCCGAGATCGGCCGGGACTGGATCAATGCCAAGGGCGGGGTGCTGGGCCGCAAGGTCGAGCTGCTCGTGGAAGACAACAAGTCCGACCCGAAGGAGGCCGCCACCGCGGCCGAGAAGCTGATCGTGCGGGACAAGGTGCCGGTGATCGTGGGCGCCTGGGGCAGCTCGATGACGCTCGCGGCCATGCCGAAGCTCGAGGAGTACGGCGTGCCCATGGTGGTGGAGACCTCGAGCGCGGCCACCATCACCAAGCGCGGCAACCCGTGGGTCTTCCGCATCAGCCCGCCCAGCGAGATGGAAGCGCTCGGCCTCGCGAAGTACCTGAAGGACCTGGGGATCAAGCAGGCCGACTTCCTCGCGGTGAACACGGACTGGGGCCGGGGCGCGGTCGGGGCCTTCGGCGACCTGCTCAAGCGCTCGGGCGCGCAGGTCGGCACCGCCGAGTTCATGGAGCAGGCGGCGACCGACATGAACGCGCAGATCACCAAGATGAAGGCGGGCGGCGCCGACACGCTCTTCCTCACCACGAGCGTGGAGCAGATCACCCTGGTCCTCAAGCAGGCGCAGGAGCAGCGGCTGGTCCGCAAGGTCATCACCACCGGCGGCAGCTCGTCGCCGTCGCAGCTCATCAAGCAGGCGGGCCCCGCCGCGGAGGGGACGTACCACATTCTCTTCTTCCTGCCGTGGTTCCCGGAGGCGATGCCCGACGGCAAGCTGGCCAAGGCGTTCGTGGACGAGTGGGCCAAGCGCGGCCACCCCTTCGAGGGGCTGACCGAGGGCTTCCGCGGCCACGACGGCGTGCTCACCGCGGTCGAGGCCATCCGCATCGCGGGCAAGGCGGAGCCGAAGGCGGTGCAGGCCGCGCTCTGGCAGGTGAACGTGATGGGCGTCAACGGACCCATCAAGTTCGAGAAGGACGGCCCGGCGGGCAAGGAGAGCGGGCAGAGCAAGCCCAGCATCTTCATCGTCCAGGTGAAGGACGGCAAGATCGCGCTGCCCGCGTTCTCGGCGAAGAAGTAGCGGCGACCGGCGATCGCGGGCGCTTGGACCAGCTTCTCCAGCACCTGCTGAACGGGCTGCTGCTGGGCGCCACCTACAGTCTGCTCGGAATCGGCCTCACGCTCGTCTTCGGGCTGATGAACGTGGTGAACTTCGCCCACGGCGAATTCTACACGCTCGGCGCCTACGCCGCGTTCGCGGCGCTCGCGCTCGCCGCGGTGAACTTCTTCCTGGCCATCCCGCTCGCCATCGTGGCCGGCGCCCTGGCCGGCGCCGTCTGCGAGCGGGTGCTCCTGCGGCCGCTGCGCGCGCAGTCCATCGACACGGTCATGCTGGTGATGATCGGGCTGTGGATCGCCATGCAGAACGCGGAGCTGCTCGGCTGGGGCGGGGTGGCCAAGAGCGTGCCCACGCCCTTCCCCACCCAGCCGGTCGTGCTGGGCGCGGTGTCGGTGGCGCCGCTCCGCATCTTCGTGTTCGTGGTGTCGGGGCTCCTGATCCTGGGCGCGCACCTGCTGCTGAGCCGCACCAAGCTCGGCCGCGCCATGCGCGCCACCTTTCAGGACCGGGAGACGGCCGCGCTCATGGGGGTGAGCATCGAGCGCATCCACACGATCACCTTCGCGTTCGGGGCGGGGCTGGCCGGTGCGGCGGGCGCGCTGCTGGGCCCGGTCTTCCTGCTCTATCCCTCGATGGGCGACCTCGCCTCGCTCAAGGCGTTCTCGGTGGTCATCCTGGGCGGGCTCGGCAATTTCGGCGGCGCCGCGCTCGGCGGGCTCGTGCTGGGCATCGCGGAGGAGCTGGGCGCCGGCTACATCTCCTCCGGCTATCGCGACGCGGTCGGGTTCCTGATGATCGTGGTGGTGCTGCTGCTGCGCCCCTCGGGCCTCTTCGCCCGCGCCGAGCGCGTGGGATGAGCCGGGTCGCGCTCGCGGCCGTGCTCCTGGTGGTGCTGGCCGCGCCCGCCTGGGTGTGGAACCCGTATCACCTGCACACCCTGATCATGGCCGGCATCTTCGCGGTGCTGGCGCTCAGCCTCAACCTCCTGCTGGGCTATACCGGGCAGCTCTCGCTCGGCCACGCCGCCTTCTTCGGCATCGGCGCCTACGCCTCCGCCCTGCTGAGCGTCAAGCTGGAGTGGTCGCCGTGGGTCGGTCTGCTGGCCGCCATCGTGCTGCCGGGCCTGGCGGGCTACGGCATCGGCCGGCTGGCGCTCAAGCTGCGCGGCGCCTACTTCGTGCTGCTGACCATCTCGTTCGCGGGCTGCGTCTCGCTGGTCAGCGTGAACTGGATGGACCTGACCAACGGGCCGCTCGGCGTCCCCGGGGTGCCCCCGCTGGAGATCGTGCTGCCCGGGCTGCCCGCGCTCTCGCTGCGCACCAAGAGCGCCTACTACTACCTGGTGCTGGCCGCGGTGGTGCTGGCGTATCTCCTCTGCCTGGCGCTCATCCGCTCGCGGGTCGGCCGCGCGCTGGTGGCGCTCCGGGAGAACGAGACCCTCGCCGCCTCGGTGGGCATCGACGCGACCCACTATCTCGTCCTGGCCGCGGTGGCGAGCGCCGCCATGGCCGGCTTCGCGGGCGGCCTCTACGCCCACTACACGCGCTTCGTCAGCCCGGAGGTCTTCCTCTTCACCTACACGGTCACCATGGTGATCATGGTGGTGGCGGGCGGCAAGGGGACGCTGGCCGGTCCCGTGGTGGGGGCGGTGCTCTTCACGGTGCTCCCGGAGGCGCTGCGCGAGCTCACTTCGTACCAGTGGCAGATGCTGCTCTACGGCGTGCTGCTGATCGCGGTGCTGTTCTTCATGCCGGAGGGGGTCGTCCCGGCCTTGCGGGCGGCGGGGCCGGCGCTCCGCCGGCGGTGGCGGACGCCGTGACGCTCGAGGCTCGCGATCTCACGGTGCGCTTCGGCGGCGTGGCCGCGCTGACCGGCGTGAGCTTCGTGGTCGCTCCCGGCACGGTGACGAGCCTGATCGGCCCCAACGGGGCCGGCAAGACCACCGCCTTCAACGTGATCACCGGCTTCCAGCGACCGACGCACGGCACGGTGCACCACGACGGGCAGGCCATCACCGGCTGGCGGCCGCACCGCATCGCCGCGCGCGGCCTCGTGCGCACCTTCCAGAAGACGAGTCTCTTCCCCGGGCTCACGGTGCGGGAGAACGTGCTGACCGGCCTGCACCTGCGCGGGCGGGTGGGCGTGACCGCGGCGCTGCTCGCCCGCGGCCGGGTGCGCGGCGAGGAGCGGCAGCTCGGCGCGGAGGCGGATCGGGTGCTCGCCTTCGTGGGGCTGGGCGCGCGCCGGGAGGAGGCGGCCGCCGCGCTCTCCTACGGCGAGCAGCGGCTGCTCGAGCTGGCGGTGGGCCTGGCCGCGCGGCCCCGCGTGCTGCTGCTCGACGAGCCGGCCTCGGGCATGACCACCTCCGAGAAGGTGGCGGTGGCCGCGCTGATCGGCCGCATCCGCGACGAGGGCATCACCGTGTTCCTGGTCGAGCACGACATGCGCCTCGTCATGGGCATCTCCGACCGCGTGCTGGTGCTGAACTACGGCCGGCTCATCGCCGACGGCGCCCCGGCCGCGGTGCAGCGCGACCCGGACGTGATCCGCGCCTACCTGGGAGCGGGAGCCCATGCTCACGCTTGAGCGGCTCTCCGCGCGGTACGGGCGCATCACCGCGCTCGACTCGGTGTCGCTCACGGTGGGGGCGGCCGAGTTCGTCTGCCTCATCGGCGCCAACGGCGCGGGTAAGACCACCACGCTCAAGACGATCTCGGGGCTCGTGCGGGCCGCCGCCGGCCGGATCCTGCTCGACGGGCAGGAGATCCAGCGTCTGGCCCCGCAGGAGATCCTGCGCCGGGGCATCGCCCACTGTCCGGAGGGCCGCCGGGTGTTCCCGCACATGACGGTGGAGGAGAACCTCCAGATGGGCGCCTACGTCCGCACCGACACCGCGGCGGTGACCGCGGACCGGGACCGGGTCTTCGGCCACTTCCCGATCCTGGCCGAGCGGCGCCGCCAGGCCGCGGGCACGCTCTCGGGCGGCGAGCAGCAGATGCTCGCCATCGGCCGCTGCCTGATGGCGCGCCCGCGGCTCATCCTCTTCGACGAGCCCTCGCTGGGCCTGGCGCCCACCGTGACCGAGACGGTGTTCCAGATCATCGCGGGCATCCAGCGCGAAGGCACCACCGTGCTCATGGTGGAGCAGAACGCCTACATGGCGCTCCAGCTCGCGAGCCGCGCCTACGTCATGGAAACGGGCCGCATCACGCTGGAAGGCCCCGCCAAGGATCTGATGCAGAACGACCACGTGAAGAAGGCATACTTGGGCGCCTAGACGGCTCCAAGCGCCGAAACGCTCGTCCGCCACCTGGGGGAGTGCGGGGGCCATGTCGGGGCCCCCGCATATGGAGAGCCTAAAGAAGTAAACGGTTGTCCGCCGACTGGGGGGAGTGCGGGGGCCATGTCGAGGCCCCCGCAG
>DATHSW010000309.1:0-8546 GCA_035463855.1 Candidatus Deferrimicrobiaceae bacterium
CCGGCTCGAAGACTAGCGTCGGAAGCCGGGCCCGGTCAAGGCCGGTAACTTCCGGGTGGGCTGAGCGGGTCGGGCCGCGCCGGCCTTGGGGCAACCGACCGCCGGTCAGGTGCGCCGCCCAGGCGTGGCCCGGGCAGCCCGTGATGCCTCAGAAGTAGGTGTTACCGAACGGTGGGGGCGGTGCCTCAAAATGGTGTTACCCACGGGCGGCCTCCTGGCGCGGGGGCCGAGTATCGGTGAGCTTCCAGAGCACGTCCAGCGTCTGCTGAATGTCCCGGGCCAAGGCGATGGGATCGAGCGCGGCAAATTGCGCGGCCAGCGCCTGCCGCTGGGCGGCGGGGAGCCCGCCGGCGGCGAGCACCCGCTGGTACGGGGTCTGGGCGGCGTCGTAGCGTTTGAGGACCTTGTGCCCGACCCGCTGCTTGCTGCGCAGCTTCCGGACCGGGCGGAAGAAGTTGTGCTGCAGGCGGAGCAGCCCGTAGAGCCGGCCCAGGACCGTCCAGGCGGCGCGGGAGCGGTAGCGGTCGTAGCCGACGAGGCGGCGCACGAGCAGGCCGTTGCGCTGCTCGACCCAGGCTTGGTCGTTCTTGCGATAGGGTCGCCCGCGGGTGAAGCGGACGCCGCGGTGGCGGCACCAGCCGAGCAGGGCGGCGTTGATGAACTCGCTGCCGTTGTCGTTGTGCCATTCGCGCAGGGGGAAGGGCAGGCGCTGGGCGAGGTGCTGGATGGCGCCGGTGACCCGCTGGTGGTGCAGGTCATACAGCGCCTGCACCTCGGTCCAACTGGTGGCCACGTCGACGGCGACCAGCGTCGCGCAATAGCGCCCCGCGGTGGTCTCGCCACAGTGCAACACCAGATCGCCTTGCAGGGCGCCCGGCGGAACGCCGGCCCACTCGCTCCAGGTGCGCAGGGGCACCTGGGCGCGCAGGGAGGCCGGGGCCGGCGCCAGGCGCCGGGGGTGCCGCGGCCGGCGCCGGCGCAGCGGTCGCAGCAGCCGGTCCAGGGTGGCCGCGCTCGCGCGCGTCAGCGCCGCCTGGACCGCGGACGGGATCCGGAGGCGGTGATGCGTCGCGAGGGCGGTCAGCAGCGCAGGCAGAATGGGGCGCAGCAGCTTGCCGGAGAGCTGATCGCTGGCGAGCCACGCGCGCTCGAGGATCGCGCCCAGCGCGGGCGCCGCATACTGCACGGGGCGGCCGGGGGCCCGGCGCGGCGGGCCGGACCCTCGCCGCAGCCGCCGGATGGCTGCCTTGCGGTGGCAGCCGGTGGTGCGACAGTACTCGTCGAGCAGGCGTCCGCGCTCGCGTTTGGTGGCCTGCTGATAACGCGCGCGCATCACCGCGGCGTATTCCCGGCGTGCTGGCTCGGTCACGGGGCCCCCTTTCCGGTGCCTGGCTTGGTAACACCGGTTTTGAGGCAACCCCTTCCGTTTCGGTAACACTTGTTTTGAGGGCGATCGGCGCCTTGACTTGTCCAGGGAGCGCGGCTAGTCTCGGGCGCGCCACGCCATGCCTGCGACGAAGCGCACCGCCATCCGCGCCGGCCACATCGTCGCCTTCGACGGCCGCGGGCATCGGCTCCTGCGGGACGGCGTGGTGGTCATTGAGGGCGACCACATTCTCCACGTCGGGCCGCGGTTCGACGGCCGTGTGGACGAGACGGTGGACGCGCGGGACCGGGTGGTCACCCCCGGGCTGATCTCAACCCACGCCCACCTCGGCGGCTCGCCGCTCGATCGGTCCTTCATCGAGGACCGCGGCACCCCGCAGTTCTGGTACTCGGGCCTCTTCGAGATGCTGCCGGTGCGCAGCGAGGGACAGGACGAGGAGGGCGGGCGCGCCTGCGTGGACTTCTCGATGGCCGAGCTGCTCCGCGGCGGCGTCACCACCGTCATGGAGATCGGGGCGCTGGGCGAGTACGTGGTCGAGCGCGCCGCCCGGTACGGCATCCGGGTCTACGTGGGCCAGGCCTTCCGCTCCGGCCGCTGGCTCACCCGGGACGGCAAGCGCGTGCAGTGGGAGTGGAACGAGGAGCAGGGCCGGCAGGGCCTCCGCCGCGCGGTGGAGTTCCACCAGCGCCACGACGGCGCCCACGGCGGGCTCGTGCGCTGCTTCTTCTCGCCGGCCCAGATCGACACCTGCACCCCCGAGCTGCTCCGGGAGGCCAAGCGCTGCGCCGACGAGGCGCGCGTGCCCTACCAGGTGCACACTTCGCAGTCGGTGGTGGAGTTCAACGAGATGGTGGCGCGCCACGGCAAGACGCCCATCGCCTGGATGCGCGAGCTGGGCGTGCTGGGCCCCAACACCATCCTGGGCCACGCCATCATCATCGGCGGCTCGTCCTGGACCAACTACCCGGCGGGCGACGTGCGCATCATGGCGGAGGCCCGGTGCTCGGTGGCCCACGCGGTCTGGGTGTTCGCCCGGCGGGGCGTGGCCATGGAATCGTTCGCGCGCTACCGGGAGGCCGGGGTCAACATGTCGCTCGGCACCGACACCAATCCGCAGAGCGTGATCGAAGCCATGCGCTGGGCCGCGGTCTGCTCGAAGATGATGGAGCGCAACACCGAGGCCACCACCGCCGCGCACGCCTTCGACGCGGCCACCCTGGGCGGCGCGCGCGCCCTGGGGCGGGACGACCTGGGGCGCGTCGCCCCCGGGGCGAAGGCGGATCTGGTCCTGTGGAAGGCCGCGTCGTGGCGGATGACCCCGCTGCGCGATCCGGTCAAGAACATCGTCTACAACGCGGCCGACGAGGACGTGGACCGCGTCTACGTCAATGGGCGCCTGGTCGTGGACGGCAGCCGCGTCCTCGCCGCAGACGAGGGCGCGATCTTGAAGGCACTGCAGGCGGCGGGCGATCGGATGTGGCCGCGCATGGCCAAGGGGGACTGGGCCGGACGGAGCGCCGACCAGCTCTCGCCGCAGACCTACGCGGAGTGGACCCCCTGAGGAGGGGGCGAGCCTAGCGTCGGCCCTTCAGCAGCCAGTCCACCGCGGCGGAACCGTCGGTGGTTTCGCCGCCCTCGGCGCCTTGGGCGGGCTCCGCGGGACGAGGGGCCGCCGCGGCTGGCCCGCGAGGGGCCTCGACCGGGCGCGCCGGCTCCGGCGCCGAGACATTGCGCGTCGGCGGCGGGGTGGACGCGCGCTGCGGCGGTGGAATGGTCTCCGCGGGTTGCGGCCGCGCCGGCACGGGGGCGGGTGCCGGCTCGAGTCGTGGAGCGGGCCGGACGTCGGCCGGGCGCGGTGCCGCCGGCTGCGCGACAACGGGGGCCGGACGCGGCGCGGGCACGGCGATGGACGGGGTCGCGGGCGGCGGCTCGGGGGCTCTCGTCGCCGGCGCCGGGCGCGCGTCAGGCGCGGGGGCGGTCGTGACCCGGGCGGACTCGCGCTCGGGCGGCGCGGGCGCTCCCGCGGTGCTCCTGAGCTGAGGTACGGGGCGGATGGGGCGCCGGGAGCCTTCGTCCACGAGGAGCTCGACGCTCCGGGCGAACCGCCGTCCGTGGTAGAGCTCGTAGGCCACCTTGACCTGACCGCCGGGCCGGATGTCCTCGAACCAGCCCTCCTTGGCGCCCACCGTGATCCGGGTGGACTTGGTCACCACCAGCGGCACCACACCGCCTCCGAAGGGACCGGAGTTGACGTGGATGGTGTTGGACTCCACCTTCGAGACCCAGCCCACTGTCTCGCCGTCGGTCTGATCGCGCCCGGGGTTGAAGGTGTAGTCGCTGGGGTCCGACGGCCAGAGCATCAGCACCACCGCGGCCAGGAGCACCAAGCTCCCGGCCGCGGCGCCGATCGTGAGAAAGCGGTTGCCGCCGGCCGCCACGTGTCTAGTCGTCAAGAAGCCCTTTGATCGCGTTGAAGACCGGATTCTCGCTCGCGGCGGGCCGGGCCGCGGCCGCGGGCACGCCGGCGGCCCCGGTGCCGATGTACTTCCGCACGCAGTCGTACTGCTCCCAGCCCTTGAGCGGATAATTGAGATCGACCACCTTCCACTTGGGGTGGCCGTTCTGGTGCAGCCAGCTCATCTGCCGCGACAGGGTCTGGGCGAAGCGGCCGACGTTGTCGCAGTCCTTCCGGCGGAAATCGAACGACACCAGCACCGCCTTGACCGCCACGGTGTTGACCGGCGTCCGCTGCCAGTCGTACACGTTGGCCGGGATCTCCGCGCGCGGGTAGAACTCGGTGACGCTCTTGTTCGTGATCGGGATCAGCTCGAGCCCGTCCTTCTCGGAAACGTCCTCCTTCAGCAGCTTCACCGGGTAGCCCGCGACGTAGAACATGGCGTCGATGCGCCCGGCTTTGAGCTCGCTGAGCGCCTCGGCCGTGTCGATCGGCACCATCTCGGCCGGGACCACCTCGGAGAGCTTGAAGAGCAGCCGCGCGGTGAGATAGGTGCCGCTGCCGTCACGGCCGATGGCGACCCGCCTGCCGGTCAGATCGTCGAAGTCGCGGATCCCGCGGCGGCCCAGGAGATGGACTTCCTCGTTGTAGAGCGGGAAGACCATCCGCGTCTTCTTGGCGATGCGGCTCAGCACCGGATCGGTCTGCACGCGCGAGACGAAGGCGAGCACATCGGACTGCACGATCCCCATCTGCACGCCCGGCCGCTGGTAGACCGCGTAGACGTTCTCGATCGAGCCCTTCGATGTGTGCACGGTGAGGTTCACGCCGGCGGTCTTGGTCAGTCGCTGCAGGTCGAGACCGAACTGGTAGTACGTGCCCTTGTCGCCCCCCGTGATGAGCCCCATGTCCTCCGCGGCCGGGCAAAGGCTCGCGGCGACCAGGAGCAACAGGATGGCGATCCCACTCTGGATGATGAATTTCGATTTCGTCACAGGTTGTTCTCCTCTAGGCGAGAGTTGCCCCGCAGGGGGCGGAGGGGGCAAACGCCGTACCAGTCGCCGAAGTCGAACGAAATCTGTGAGTTATGCCTGGCAATGCGAACCTTGCATGGAATGCGATCCCACATGACTGGATAATCCACTACCCAACCTGGCCTCCCAGGGCCTTCTCGCCCGCCGGCCTCCGTCGCCGGCCGCGAGTCCCGCGTCCGGGTCAAGGCGATGGCGGGGCGCAAACATGACACAAGCGCCCAGGGCAGTCAACCGCGATCACGCGTCGCGTCAATCCGCTTGGGCTTGCGCGGAGCGCACGACTCGGCGTAGAGTCCCGCTCCCGGAGGGAAGCCATGCCCGAGCGCCCGCTGCCGACCGAACAGGAAGTGCGTGCCTTGATCCGCGAGCGTCGGAACTGGGCGCGCTGGGGGAAGGACGATCAGCTCGGCGCGATCAATCTGATCACGCCCGCCAAGCGCGCGGCCGCCGCGCGGCTCGTCCGCGCGGGCCGGAGCGTCTCGCTGAGCCGCCCGTTTCCGAAGGAGCCGGGTCCCAACAACGCGCTGCCCGCGCATCACTACATGCGGACGCTGCCGCGGGGCAAGGGCGGCTTCGCCGCCGACTACTACGGCATCTTCTACCACGGGGTGGCCTCGACGCACCTCGACGCGCTCTGCCACACCTGGGACGACGAAGCGATGTGGAACGGGCGCGATCCGAAGAAGGAGATCACGTTCGACGGGGCGACCTTCGGATCCGTCGAGCACTGGGCCGAGGGCATCATCACGCGCGGGGTCTTCCTCGACGTGCCGCGCCACCGCGGGGTGGCCTCGGTCACCGAGGACCGGCCGGTGCACGGCTGGGAGCTGGAAGACATCGCGCGGGCGCGCGGGCTCACGCTCGAGCCGGGCGACGCGGTCTGCGTCTATTCCGGACGGGAGGCCTGGCAGGCCGCAAACGGCGACCGGCCCTACGGCCGGCCCTTCGGGCCCGGCCCCATGGAGCGACCCGGGCTGCACGTCTCCTGCCTCGAGTTCCTGCGCGATCACGACATGAGCGTGCTCGTCTGGGACATGCTGGACCACCTGCCCATTGGCTACGATGTCCCCTGGGCGGTACACGCCGCCCTCTTCGCCTACGGGGTGGCCCTGGTGGACAACGCCTTGCTCGAGCCACTCGCCCGCGCCTGTGCGGAGGAGAAGCGAGACGAGTTCATGCTGATCGTCGCGCCGCTCGTCGTGGTGGGCGGCACCGGCTCGCCCGCCAACCCGCTCGCGGTGTTCTGAGCCGGGGGACCCGCGCTCAGCTCGTGCGGTACTTCCGCTCCGCGCCGGGCGCCAGCGCCATGCCGTGCCCGGGCCGATCGGGGATGAGGAAATCGCCGGCCTGCATGACCGGCATCTCCGCGAACAGGTCCTCGGGCACCCAGTCGATCCACTCCACCAGGAAGCCGTTGCTGAGCGCCCCCGCCACCTGGAGCGACAGCTCGTGCACGACGTGCGGCGAGACGGCGAGCTGGTGAGCGGCCGCGAGGCGGCCGATCTTGAGGGTCTCGCTGAAGCCGTTGGCGCGGCAGATGTCGGGCATGAGATAGCGGGCGGCGCCCCGCTCGATGAGGTCGCGGAACTCGAAGCGGGTATAGTTGTTCTCGCCGGTGGCCACCGGAATGTTGATGCCGCGGGCGACCTCGGCGCACGCGGCCAGGTCGTCGGCCAGCACCGGCTCTTCGTACCAGACGAGATCGAGATCCTCCAGCAGCCGCGCCTGGCGCAGGTTGCCGAGCACGTCGAGCTTCTGGTTGACGTCCACCATGAGGCGCACGCCGTCCCCCACCGCCTTCTTCACCGCGAGGACGCGCGCACGGTTCACCCGCGGATCGGGGTCGTGGATCTTCATCTTGTAGTAGCGGCAGCCCCGCGCCACGTAGGCCTGTGCCTCGCCGATCAGGTCGTCGAGCGTGTAGCTCGGCCACCCGCCGCTGCCGTAGGCCGCGACCCGGTCCGTCACCGCGCCCCAGAGCTTGTAGAGCGGCAGCCCCGCCGCCTTGCCCACGATGTCCCACAGCGCGATATCCAGCGCGCTGAGCGCGTAGGCCGCGACACCCTGACGCTTGATGCCGCGATCCGCGCGGTACATCCGCTCCCACAGCCGTTCCACGAGCAGCGGGTCCTGGCCCACCAGTAGTGGGGCGAGCCGCGTGTCCAGGTAGGCCTGAATGGACTCCACGCCGCCGCCCCCGAAGGCCAGCGTGTAGCCCAGCCCGGTGACGCCCTCGTCGGTGCGTACGTGCGCGACGACCAGGCTGTGGTGCGGGAAGTCGAGCGCGATGGGCTTGCGGGTCGGGATGCGCAGCACGGCGGTGTCGACGGCGGTGATTTTCATGGCCGCCATCCTAGGCCGCACGGGCGCGCAAGCGCAATGGGGTGGGTACCACCTTGCCCTGAGTGGGGCCGTGTGTCCTCTCACGGGCGCGGGCGGTTTCCGCGCAAATCCTGCTGGACTCGGATGTCTGTGTCCAAGTGATTGACGCGGCAGGCGTTCGGCCGGCTCTCGCCGTGGCACGGGCTTCGCTATGTCCTCGTCATCATGGACGCCGAGGCTCCGCCTTCGGGCCGCAGCCGGAGGATCCTGATCGCGCTGCTGATCCTCCTGCTCATCCTCCTGCCGCTCTATCTGTGGCCGCTGCGTGGCGGTCTCGGAGGGCCACCGGGCGCCACCGCGCTCCCCGCCTCGCCGCTCGATCCACGGAGCGCGGCGGCGGTGGCGCGGATCCCGGATCACGTGTGGGACGCGCTGATGGGGCGCGCCGACACCCCCGCGCCCGGCCCGCCCGCCCCGGCTCCACGGAACCTGACCATGATCGCCCAGCTCGACGAGCCTGCTGGCGGTGGGCTCGATGCGGGCGTCGGAGAGCCTGCGCTCTCCGGGAGTCCAGCGTCACTCGCCCGCGCGATGATCGCGCAGTTCGGCGGGCCCTCCGATCTGACGGCGGGAAACTCAGAGGGCGATGGCTCGCCCGCCACGCCCGGGCAGTTCCTCGCCGGCCCTGCCGGGCCGGGAACCGGCAACCCGTGGAGCGGGTTTGCTCTCGATGGCAATCTCGGTCCGTGGAACGGTGGCGGGCCCGGCGGCGGCTCGCGCTTGCAGATCCCAGGATCCACGTTCGATCCCGGCGCGCCCGAACCGACTCCGGAGCCGGCGACGTTGTTGCTGGTCGGCTCCAATCTCGCGCTGTTGGGAGCGGCCGTGTGGCGGCGTCGTCGCCGCGGCCAGGAGAGCCCTTCCAGCGGGTGACAAGATTTGGAGTTTCAGCAACCAGCTTTTGGCGACGTGTCCTTCCTCCGGCCCATGTAAATACTTGCCACTATTGCAGTCCTTCGATGGCATACGCGTTGCGTGGAACCGTCTGCGTAGCGCAAATCCTTCGAGGAGCGCAAAACTGTGAATGTCCTTGTTCTCGATGAAACCTTGGAGCTCGCCGCCCCGGTCCGCGGGCTCGCGAGTCTATATGGCTGGGAGCCGCACTTCATCGGCTCCTTACAGGAGCTGGATCTGGCGGTGCGGGCGCACGGCCGGCCGGCGCTGGTGCTGGTGAATCTGCAGGCGCCGCTGACGGCGTGGGAGCTGGGGCAGCGGCTGCGGGGGCTGGAGGGCGACAGTCCGGTGGTGGTGCTGCGGGCGGCGGGGGAGCAGGAGAGTCCGCCGGCGC
>DATHSW010000310.1:0-1652 GCA_035463855.1 Candidatus Deferrimicrobiaceae bacterium
GGGTGATGCTCGGCACGGACTTCTGCTTCGACATGGGCTACGAGCGCCCCCTCGACATCATCCGCGACAAAGGCGTCAAGCTCTCGCGGGCCGACCAGGCGAAGGTCGTCCGCGAGAACGCCGCCCGGCTGCTGCGCCTCCACTGAGACCGGGGCTCGGGGCGTGAGCGCCGAGTTCTGGATCGCGCAGTCGTTCAACGGCCTCTCCTACGGCGCGCTCCTCTTCCTGCTCGCCAGCGGGCTGTCGCTCATCTTCGGCGTCATGAGAATCGTGAACCTGGCGCACGGCTCCTACTTCATGCTGGGCGGCTACGTCGGGCTCACGGTGGCGCTGCGCACCCAGAGCTTCGCGCTGGCGTGCCTGGCGGGGGCGGTGGCCATCGCGCTCGTCGGCATGGGCATGGAGCGCTTCTTCCTGCGCCGGCTGCGCGGCGAGGTGCTCGGCCAGGTGCTGATGACGATCGGGTTCGCGCTGATCTTCCAGGACCTGGCCCTGCTGATCTGGGGCGGCGACCCCTACACGGTGCCGATCCCGAAGATGCTGACCGGGACCGTGCGGGTGGGCGGCGCGGTGTTCCCGATCTTCCGCATCTTCAGCGTGGCCGTCGCGGGGGTGGTGGGGCTGGCGCTCTGGCTCGCGATGGATCGCACCCGCGTGGGCGCGATTATCCGCGCCGCGGTGGACGACGCCGAGATGGCCCAGGGCGTGGGCATCAACGTGCCGCGCGTGTCGCTGGCCGTGTTCGCGCTGGGCGCCGCGCTGGCCGCGCTGGGCGGGGTGATCGGCGGGGGCTTCCTGGGCGTCTACCCGGGCGCGGACTTCGAGGTGCTGCCCTACGCCTTCGTGGTCGTCATCGTGGGCGGGCTCGGCAGCCTGCCCGGCGCGGTGGCGGGCAGCCTGCTGGTGGGCCTGCTCGACAACTTCGGCAAGGCGCTCTTCCCCGAGCTGTCGTACTTCACGCTCTTCGCCCCGATGGCGATCATCCTGGCCATCCGGCCGACCGGGCTCTTCGGCCGCGCATGATCGGGCGCCGCGCGCTGCTCGCCGCGGTGGTGGTCGCGGTCCTCGCCCTGCTCGGGCCCTGGCTGCCGGCCTATCCGCTCACCGTGCTCACCCAGGCGCTGATCGTCGCCATCCTGGCCATGAGCCTCGACGTGCTGCTGGGCTACACCGGCCTCTCCTCGCTGGGCCACGCCGCCTACTTCGGGGTGGGCGCCTACGTGGTCGCCATCCTCGCCACCGAGCACCAGATGGGGCTGCTCACCTGCCTGGCGGCCGGCGTGGCGCTGGCCACGGTCACCGCGGCCGTGTTCGGGCTGCTCGCCATCCGCGCCACCGGCACCTACTTCCTGATGATCACGCTGGCCCTCGGCATGGTCATCTGGGGGCTCGCCTATCGCTGGGTGTCGCTCACCAAGGGCGACAACGGCATCGCGGGGATCCCGCGGCCGACCCTGCTCGGCATCGAGCTGATCGCGCCCGTGCCCTTCTACTACTTCTGCCTGGCCTCGGCCGCGCTGGCCTGGGTGCTGATGGGCCTGCTCGTGATCTCGCCGTTCGGCCTCGGGCTGCGCGGCATCCGCGGCAGCGAGGGGCGCATGCAGGCCCTCGGCTACAACGTGTGGCTGCACAAGTACACCGCCTTCGTGCTC
>DATHSW010000311.1:0-1535 GCA_035463855.1 Candidatus Deferrimicrobiaceae bacterium
GGACCAGCCCGCCCGCCGTGTATGCCGTGAACATGCCGAGCGCCCACAGCACCAGCAGAATCACCGCAATCGTCCAGAGCATGGCACCCTCCCTCGAGGTCATCTGACGGCATCGCAAGCAACCGAGGTGCCAAGCCGATACTGCAGGGGATTCGCGAGGTTGGCCGGCGGAGCAAATTGCCCTCAGTGGGACCGTGTCGCCACGCTGCGGCGTGGGCGCCCCACACACTGGGCCCCCTGGCCGTCGGGGGTGAGTCCGGATGCGTGGAGCGAGCACGGACATCCGCTCCGGGTTCCGGTGCGTACGCGCACCTGAGCCCGGAGCACCCTCGCGGGGAGACCGAGCGGCCCGCCGCTGTGGAACCAGATGCTGGAACCACGGCGGGGCAGGCGGGACAGAACGCGCCGGAAGTGGTAGAGTCTACGGACGAAAGCCGGAGTAGCTCAGTGGCAGAGCAACTGATTCGTAACTAGGTCAAGCGGCGCGGGAGATCAACCACTTCCGCGCCGCTTCCTTGTTCGGCGCGCGCTTGCGCGGGCCAACCGGGGACAATCGTCTCACGCGCGCCCGTCGGGCGCGCCGAAGCCGGGCTCGCGCAGCACACGGCTAGCACAAAGATTCGGGGGCTTTCTGTCTTGTGAGCGGTTAGTCCTGAAGACGCTACGGAAGCTGGCGGGTCTGAGTCAACGCGCGTTGGCCAAGAGCGCACACACCACGGCCGGCTATGTTGCCATCCAAGAGGCGGGCCGGAAGCTGGTCGCCCGTGCTGACGCGGATGGTGCCTGGGTCGCGCCGTTCAACCGCGACGTGATGACCGCGTCGGACGGCTTCGGGAGCGGCCCGGCGCGGTGGGCGGTACAGCAGGCGGCATGGCAGGCGATGAGCGTGCGCAAGCGGTAACGAACGGGTGAGATCTACAGAGTTTCCGGCGACGCCAGATGCGCCTACAGTCGATCACGCGTTACGGTTACCTTGCCTTCGCCGACCGCGAAGGTGACCTTCTCCCGGTCCGCCTGATGAGCACGCGCGCGGTCGGCTAAGGCCCGCGGCCGATCCGGACCGCGCTTCCGCGCCTCGGCGAGCCCGCGCAGCCGCTTCTCCAGGGCGTCCTTCAACTCCTTCATGCCCTTGAAAAAGATCACCGGGTAGTCCTTCAGGTCGAATTCCAGTTTGGTGCCGTGCCGCGCGACGTAGATCGGGATCTGCCTCGTAGAACACGTTGGGCTTGGATCACGCCGGCCCCACGTCGTCTCCTGGTTGATGAGCGACCGGAGCGCGGGGTCGCGGGGTCGTGCGTCCGTTTCCACTCGCGAATGTTCTGCTTGTATGCCTCGAGCCTCCGGATCTTCTCGTCGCGGGCCATCAAGTTTTGCACAGGACCGGGGCGAAAATCCGGGCTGCCCGGGCCACGCCTGGGCGGCGCACCTGACCGGCGGTCGGTTGCCCCAAGGCCGGCGCGGCCCGACCCGCTCAGCCCACCCGGAAGTTACCGGCCTTGACCGGGCCCGGCTTCCGACGCTAGTCTTCGAGCCGG
>DATHSW010000312.1:0-1864 GCA_035463855.1 Candidatus Deferrimicrobiaceae bacterium
GAGCGGCTCAAGAAGGCCGGCTACAAGAACGAGGAGGTCGTCATCGAGACCACCTCGGGGTACACCGCCAACGACAAGCCCATGTCCGAGGCGATCGCCGCGATGTGGAAGGACGTGGGGGTGAACGCCAAGGTCGAGATCGTCGAGTACTCGGTGCGCGCCCAGAAGAATCGCGACAAGAGCTTCAAGGGGCTCTGGTGGTCCGACCCGACCTCCACGCTCGGCGATCCGGACGGCATGATGTGGCGGCTGCTGGCTCCGGGCGGGCCGCAGGACTACTGGCGCCACGCGAAGTTCGACGAGCTGGGCGAGGCCGCCCGCTTCTCGATCGACGAGAAGTTCCGCGGCCAGGCCTACAAGGACATGACCAAGGTCTTCCTCGAGCACCTGCCGTGGGTGCCGGTCATCCAGCCCTACGAGGACTACGGGCTGCAGAAGTACGTGGACTGGACCGCGAACCCGAACCAGCAGTTCGAGATCCGCCGCTTCAATTTCAAGATGCGCCGCGCGTAGTCGTCGCCCCCCTCACCTTGCCCGCCCCTCACCCTCTCCCCATCGGGGAGAGGGTGAGGGGAGAGGGTGGAGGGAGGGAGTTCAGTCATGCGCGGGTTCCTCCCCTTCCTCGGTCACCGGCTCTTCCGCGCCTTCATCGCGCTCTGGCTCGTCTCGACGGTGGTCTTCGTCGTCATGCGCCTGTCCGGCGATCCGGTGCCGCTGCTGCTCCCGCCGGACGCGCCGCGCAGCGAGATCTTCCGGGTGCGGGCCGAGCTCGGCCTCGACCGGCCGCTCCCCGTGCAGTACGGCGTCTTTCTCGCCAACCTCGCGCGGGGCGACTTCGGCCGCTCCATCCACTTCCGCGAGCCCGCCTTCGACGTGGTCCGCGGGTACCTGGCCGCCACGCTCGAGCTGGGATTGACCGCGTTCGTCCTGGCCGCGCTGGTCGCGGTCCCCATCGGGCTCTTCTCCGCGATGCGGCGGAACACGATGGTGGATCACGCCGCGATGGGCCTGGCCCTGATCGGGCAATCCGCCCCTACCTTCTTCCTGGGCATCCTGTTCATCCTGCTGCTGTCGCTCAAGGCCGATCTCTTCCCGACCTCCGGCCGCGGCGACTGGCGCCACCTGGTGCTGCCCGCCCTGACCCTGGGGGCCTTCACCATGGCCTCGATCGCCCGGCTCACCCGCTCGGCGGTGCTGGAGGTGCTGGGCGCGGACTACATCCGGACCGCCCGCGCCAAGGGCGTCTCCGAGATGTGGGTGGTGGCCAAGCACACGCTCAAGAACGCGGCGATCCCGATCGTGACCATCACCGGGCTGCAGTTCGGCACCCTGCTGGGGGGCGCCGTCGTCACCGAGACCGTGTTCTCCTGGCCCGGCATCGGGCGGCTCGCGATCCAGTCCATCTACAACCGCGACTACCCGATCGTGCAGTGCACGGTGTTCCTCGCCGCCCTGATGTTCATCGTGATCAACTTCTGCATCGATCTGATCTATGGCTTCCTCGATCCCCGCATCCGTTCCGGCTGAGGCGGCGGGGCTCGCCGCGCGGGCGAAGACCCGGACCCGCCGCCGCCGCCTCCCGTGGCTCGTGGTGGCCGGGCTCGGCTTCGTCGGGCTCCTGATCGTGGTGGCGCTGGCCGCCCCGCTCATCGCGCCGCAGGATCCGACCCGGCAGGCCCTGCGCGGGCGGCTCGGCGCGCCGACGCTCGAGGGGACCGACGGGCGGGCGCACCTGCTCGGCACCGATCACCTGGGCCGCGACGTGCTCTCGCGGGTGATCTACGGCTCGCAGGTGTCGCTCCTGGTGGGCTTCGCGGCGGTGGTGGTGGGGGGCGTGCTCGGCTCGGCGGCCGGGATCCTGGCC
>DATHSW010000313.1:0-18981 GCA_035463855.1 Candidatus Deferrimicrobiaceae bacterium
GCTCGCCGACGTCGCCCGTCACGTCAAGGGGCACTTCGGCGTGATGCTCAATCGCGGGGCCGCCCGGCGGCTCGGGATCAACGACGGTGATCTCGTGGAGATCGAATCGCCGACCGGTCGCACGAGCGGTCGCGCCATCCTGAGAGAAGGCGTCCGCCCCGACGTGGCGGTGATCCTCCAGCAGTTCGGCCACTGGGCCACGCCCTTCGCCCGCGATCTCGAGATGCCCAATCTCAACCAGGTGGCCAGCATGGACCTGGCGCTCACCGACGCCACCGGCAGCGGCGCCGACCTGGTGCCGGTGGCCATCCGGCCGGCGCCGGGGCCGCACGAGGCGGCCGCCGAGGCCGCGTTCCGGATGCCCGTGCCGCTCCGCAACCCCCGTACGGATCTCGAGATCTGCGAGATGTACATGAGGGGGCTCTGATGACACGCTGGGGCATGGCCATAGACGTCCGCCGTTGCGTGGGCTGCCAGACCTGCACCATCGCCTGCAAGCAGGAGCACGGCCTGCCCGCCGGGACCGCGTGGCGCTTCGTCGCCGATTGCGAGGTGGGCGAATACCCCGACGTGCGGCGCCTCTTCCTGCCGATGCAGTGCATGCATTGCGCCGAGCCCCCATGCGTGCCGGTGTGCCCGACGGGCGCCTCCCGGCGGCGGGACGACGGCATCGTGTGGGTGGAGTACGCGGCTTGCGTGGGCTGCGGCTACTGCGCCATGGCCTGCCCCTACCAGGCGCGCCACCTGGTCCACGAGGCGAACGGCTACTTCGAGAGCGCCACGCCGTCCGAGGCCGCCCAGGCGCGCCCCGAGCGCCACGGCGTGATGACGAAGTGCACCTTCTGCAAGGAGCGGGTGGACGACGGGCTCGGCCGCGGGCTTCGGCCAGGCGTGGATGCCGACGCCACGCCCATGTGCGCGCTGGCGTGCATCGCGGGGGCCATCGTCTTCGGCGACCTCGACGACGCCACGAGCCGGGTCTCGTGCCTCGCGGCGGACCCGCGCGCCCAGGTCCTCATGTCCGAGTGCGGCACCGAGCCGCGCGTGTACTACCTCGCGGACTGAGCCATGGCCACGACGATGACGGCGCAGCGCATGGAGATGCTGCCGGCCCGGCGGCAGGCGCTCTGGGGATGGCCGGCGGTGGTCAACTTCGCCCTGGGCGGCCTCGGGGCCGGCTGGTACGTCGTCGCGCTGCTGGCCGCCGGCTTCGAGCGGTCGCCCGGCGTGATTGCCGCCTCGTGGGCAGCGCCCGTGCTCGTGCTGGCCGGCTTCGCCGCGGTGGCGGCCGAGGCGGGCCGCCCGCTGCGCGGGCCGCGCGTGCTGGCGCGGCTCCGGACGTCGTGGATGTCCCGTGAGCTGCTGATCGGGATCGCCTTCATCCTCCTGGTCGCCGCGGATCTGGCCTTCCCGCTTCGCCTGCATCGCGTCCAGGCAATGGTCGCGGCCATCCTGCTGGCCCTCGCCCAGGGCTTCATCGTGAGGCGGGCGCGGGGCGTCACCGCGTGGGACGTGCCCATCATGCCGCCGCTGTTCCTCCTCTCGGCGCTCGTCTCGGGCGCCGGCGCCTACCTGCTCGTGGAGATCGTCACGCGGCGCCCGCCCCCGCCCGGGCTGGTCGGAGCCGTGCTCGCCCTCATCGGCGTGGCGTTCATCACATGGGCCCGCTATCTCGCCTGGAGGTCGGAGGACTCGTACGCGCGGGCCGTCGCTCCGCTGCGAGAGGGCCGCTCGGTGCTCGTCATCGACGGCGCCGGCTACGGCCTGCCGCTCCTGTGCGGGCTCCTGGCGCTCGCCGCGCCCGCGGCGGCGACGCCGATGCTCGGGCTCGCCGGCGCGCTCCTCATCACCGGCCAGGTCTACGCCAAGGCGCGCCTCATCCGGGCGGCCGGACAGCTCCGCCCCATCACGCTCGTCATCGCCCCCGCGAGGAGGAGACCGTCATGATCTACGGCGCCGGCGTCGACGTCGGATCCACCCAGACCAAGGCGGTGATCGTGGACGAGAGCCGCCGCATCGTCGCGCGCTCGCTGATCGCGACGGGCGCCAACGTGTCGCGGGCCGGCGAGAGTGCGTTCGCCAAGGCCTGCGAGGCCGCCTCCCTGCCGCGCGAAACGGTGGGCTACGTGGTGGGCACCGGCTACGGCCGCTACAAGGTCACCTTCGGCGACGCGCAGATCACCGAGATCACCTGCCACGGACGGGGCGCCCAGTCGCTGTTCCCGGCCACGCGGACCGTCATCGACATGGGCGGCCAGGACACCAAGGCCATCAAGGTGGGGGCCGACGGCTCCGTCATCGATTTCTCGATGAACGACAAGTGCGCGGCGGGCACCGGGCGCTTCCTCTCCGCGGCGGCCGACGTCACCGGCGTGGGGCTGGACGAGATCGGGCCGCTGTCGCTCCAGGCGAAGACACCGGTGCGGCTCACCTCGGTCTGCACGGTGTTCGTGGAGTCCGACATCATGTCGTACCTGGCCCAGCGGAAGACGGTGGAGGACATCCTGGGCGGGGTGCACAAGGCCATCGCGACGCGGACCATGTCGCTGGTCCGTCGCGTGGGGGTGGAGGAGGAGATCACCTTCACCGGCGGGGTCTCCCGGAACATCGGCATGGTCCGGGCGCTGGAGGAGGTGCTGGGCAAGCCCATCAACGTGAGCGACGAGGGCCACTACATGGGGGCCCTCGGCGCCGCCCTCTTCGCGCTGGAGCGGGCGCAGGCGGGGGCCCGCGGCGACGTGGTCGCGGTGGGCGCGGGGAGGAGCTAGCCATGCTCGTGGCCGGCATCGACATCGGATCGGGCACGACCAAGTGCGTGCTGGTGGACGAGGCGGGGGCGGTGCGCGGCCGGGGCCAGGTGAAGACCAAGGCCGACTTCGAGAAGGTGGCGCGGGAGGTGGTGGCGGGGGCCCTCGACGCCGCGGGCTCCTCCGGGGAGGCGGTCGCCTACACCGCCACGACCGGCCTCGGCCGCTACGCGGTGCCCTTCCGCGACATCCAGATCACCGATCTCACCTGCGGGGCGCGCGGCGCGGCGACGGCCTGCCCGGAGGCGCGCTTCGTGCTGGACATCGGCGCCCAGTGCTCGCGGGCGATCCACCTGCGCGACGGCGGCAAGGTCAAGGAGTTCCACATGAACGAGAAGTGCGCCGCCGGCTCGGGCGGGTTCCTCGAGCGCGCCGCCAAGTACCTCGAGGTCTCGGTCGCCGACATCGGGCCGCTGTCGCTGGGCGCGGCGCGCCCCCAGGCCATCTCGAGCGTCTGCGCGGTGCTGGCCGAGACCGAGATCATCAACCACGTGTCCGAGGGCGTCACGGTGGAGAACATCCTGCGGGGCATCCACAACTCGCTGGCCGATCGCGCGCTGTCGCTGCTCAAGCGGGTGGGCCTGGACGGGCCCGTCGCCTTCATCGGCGGCGTCGCCCAGCAGGAGGGCATGGTCGTGGCCCTCCGCGACAAGCTCGGGGTGCCCGTGCTCGTGCCGGAGGGCCCCCAGTTCGCCGCCGCCCTGGGGGCCGCGCTACTCGGCCGGCAGCGGTTCCTCAAGACGGCCCCGCGCGCGGCGGCCTGAGGAGGAGCGCCATGAGCCGGAGCGCCATCAATGTCCGCCCCGTCGAGCTGTCGGATCTCGATGCCATCGTGCCCATCGACGAAAAGCTGTCCGGCCACACGCGAAAGGACTACTGGCAGCAGCGTCTCGAGATCGCCGCCCTCCGCCCGCCGTGGATGTCGCTCGTGGCCGAGACCGACGGCCGGCTGGTGGGCTTTCTCTTCGGCTGGGTGGGCGAGTCCGAGTTCGGCATCGCCCGGCCCACCGGCTGGGTCGATCTCATCGGGGTGGACCCGCCCTATCGCGGCCGCGGCGTCGCCCGGGCCCTGCTCCGCCGCTTCGTGGACAGCGGCCGCGAGCTGCGCGCGATCGAGCGGGTGGCGACCCTGATCGATCTCGGCCAGGCCGACGTGCGGGACTTCTTCACGCAGGTGGGATTTCACCACGGCCCGATGATCCACATGGAGCGCGAGGTGCTACCGTGAGCGCCGTGACGAGCCCGACCCAGACGCTGCGGGAGGAGCATCGGGTGATCCTGCGCGCCCTCGTGCTGGTCGAGCTCGCCGCCGATCGGCTGAGCGGCGGCGGGGCGCTCCCGAATGGCTGGTGGGAGGCGCTGCTCGAGTGGCTCCGGGCGTTCGCCGACCGGAACCACCACGCGAAGGAAGAGACGTATCTCTTCCCGGCGCTGGCCGAGGCCGGCGTCCCCGCCGCCGGAGGGCCGGTGGGGGTGATGCTGGAAGAGCACACCGAGGGCCGCGCGCTGATCCGGGCGATGGGCGAGGGGCACGGGGAGCGGCGCGTGGACGCCGCCCGCCGCTACGTCCACCTGCTGCGCGAGCACATCGACAAGGAGAACGGCGTGCTGTTCCCGCTGACCGAGGCCGTCCTCGACCCGTCGGGCCAGGCGCAGCTCGCCCGCGCGTTCGAGAAGGTCGAGGCCGAGCAAGGCGCCGCGGCCTCCAGCGAGCACGCGGAGGTGGCCCTGGACCGGCTCGCCGCGGCGCTGGGAGACCGCGCCTGAAGATCTACCTGATCGCGCCGAAGAACCCGGAGTCCTTCTGGACGTTCGACCGGGTCCTGCCCAGCCTGAGGAAGCGCTGCGTCTTTCCCAACCTCTCGCTGCCCACGGTGGCGGGGCTGACGCCGCCGCCGCACGAGGTGGTCCTCTGCGACGAGAACGTGGAGCACGTCGACTTCGACACGGACGCCGACGTCGTCGGGCTCACCGGCTACGTCATCCACAAGCGGCGGGTCCTCGAGCTGGCCGACGCCTTTCGCCGCCGCGGGAAGCTGGTGGTGGCGGGCGGGCCGTTCGCCACCCTGTGCCCGGAGGAGCTGCGGGACCGGGTGGACGTGCTGTTCGTCGGCGAGGCCGAGTACACCTGGCCGCGGTTCCTGCGCGACCACGCGGCGGGGCGGGCGCAGGCCGAGTATCGCCAGGACGACAAGCCGAGCATGCTCGACTCCCCGCGGCCGCGCTTCGACCTGCTCAAGGTGGACCGCTACCGCAGCATGACCATCCAGTTCGCGCGCGGCTGTCCCTTCAACTGCGAGTTCTGCGACATCATCGTGATGTACGGCCGCCGGCCGCGGACCAAGTCGGTGGCCCAGGTGCTGGCCGAGGTCGAGGCGATCCACCGCCTGGGCGTGCCGAACATCTTCGTGGTGGACGACAACTTCATCGGCAACAAGAAGGAGGCCAAGGAGCTGCTGCGGGCGCTCGCCGAATGGCAGGAGGCGCGCGGCTACCCCGTCGAGTTCATGACCGAGGTGAGCCTCAACGTGGCCCAGGACGACGAGCTGCTCGCGCTGATGAAGCGGGCCCACTTCGCCACGATCTTCGTGGGCATCGAGTCGCCCCGGAAGGCGAGCCTGGCCGAGACCAACAAGTCCCAGAACATGCGCGAGGACATCGTGGCTTCCGTCCACCGCATCCAGGCCGCCGGGATCGAGGTGATGGCCGGCATGATCGTCGGGTTCGACAACGACGACCCGTCCATCTTCGAGGAGCAGTTCCAGTTCATCCAGCAGGCCCGGATTCCCATCTCGATGACCGGGATGCTGAACGCGGTGCCGAAGACGCCGCTCCATGCCCGGCTCAAGGCCACCGGGCGGCTGATCGCCGAGTCGGTGGGTGACCAGTTCGTCTTCACCAATATCGTCCCGGCCGGCATGTCGCGTCGGGAGCTCTACGAGGGGTACCGGACGCTCCTGCGCCGGCTGTACGGCTACCGCAACTACCGGCGGCGGGCGATGGCGCTCATCCTGAACCGCGGCGGCCTCCGCGGGTCGCGACTGGTGGCCGGGCGCGACGACCTGGCGGTGGCCCGGCGCATCCTGTGGACCTGCCTGCTACGCGCCTCGCCCCGGCGGGCGTGGCTGACCCTCACGCTGTGCCTGGAGACGGCGTGCCGGCGGCCGCGGGCCCTCCGGCACGCCCTCACGCTGGCCCTCATGCACAAGCACCTCTACGAATATGTGCGGGCCACCTCGCGGCGGCTCGACGCGGTGATCCGGGAGCTGAAGAAGTCGGAGCCGGCTACCTGAAGAGCGAGAGGCCGAGCGCGACGATGACCAGCACCACCAGGACATTGATGCGGGCGACCCAGGATGCCCGCACCCGGGCCGAGGGGTCGGCGCCGGGGGCGCCGGCCCGGGGCCCCAGGACGAAGTCGTGGAACGCGCTCAGGATCAGGGCGAGCACCACCAGCCCGAGCTTCCAGTGAAAGCGCGTCGAGGAGAGCAGGACGGGATGCAGCCACAGATTGAGCAGGCCGGTCACGACGAGCACGCCGATCGCGGTCCAGCCGACCGTCCGGAAGCGCCGGCCCGTGTCGTGGATGAGCCGCGTGCGCAGGGTCGGGTCCTCCAGGCGGCGGGCGGCCGGCACCAGGACCAGCGCGATGAAGAGCATCCCGCCGATCCAGGTGATGGCCGCGAGCACGTGAAGCCAGCGGACGAGGAGAGACATCGGGCGGAGGATAGCACGCTCCCCCGTCCGGCCGGACCCGCGCGACGCGACCTCCCGCGGTCGGCCATCTGGACCGACCAGACCGCGGCCTGGTACCGGCGGGCCGCCGAGCGCGGCGACTACGCCGCCCGCGTGCTCGAGGCGGTCGGCCCGCGGCTCGACGCCTGCCGGACCGCGCTCGACGTGGGCGCGGGCTGCGGCGCGCTGGCCATCCCGCTCGCCCGGCGCCTGCGCTCCGTGACCGCGCTGGAGCCCTCGCCCGCCATGGCCCGCGAGCTCAGGCGATGGGCGGCCGACGTGGGCCTCGACAACGTGGCGGTGGTGGAGGCCGCGTGGGGCGAGGTCCGGGTGCGCCCCCACGATCTCGTGCTCTGCGCCCACGTGGGGAACCTGCTCCGCGGCGACTCGGACTTCCTCCGCGAGGTCGGGCGGGTGGCGCGGCGCCTCGTCGTCCTGGTGCGGGACGCCACGGCCGCGCAGGGCGGCGACAAGTTCTTCTACCGCGAGCTGTACCCGGTCCTGCTGGGCCGTCCGTACGCTACCAGCTGTGAGGCCGACGATACCCTCGCCGCGCTCCGGTCGCTCGGGATCCACCCCGTGGTCACCGAGATCGAGTACGACTCCGATCAGCCCTTCATCGACCTCGCGGAGGCCTGCGAGTTCTGGATGGCCTATCTCGGGCTCTCGGATCCGGGATCCCGCGCCTACCTCGCCGCGTTCCTGCGGGAGCGGCTCGTGCGTCGGGACGGCGAGTGGATCGCCCCGTTCCGGAAGAGGGCGGCGGTGATCGTCTGGGGAGGGGAGCCATGACGCAAGCGCTATCGATCATCCGGGAAGAGCACCGATCGCTGTCCGCCGTGACCCGGAGCCTCCGGACCCTGGCCCGGGACGCGCGCGATCGCGGGCGGGCGCCGGACTACGAGCTCTTCACCCTGATCCTCGACTACATCGAGGGCTTCTCCGATCGCCTGCATCACCCCAAGGAGGACGAGTACCTCTTCGCGGCCCTCCGTCGCCGCGGCGCCGCGGCGAACGAGGCGCTCGACGTCCTGGAGCGCGACCACGCGCGGGGCGACGAGCTGACCCGGGACCTGCGCTACCTCCTCTCCCGGTGCCGGGTGGGCGGGGCGGGGGCGGTGGAGGCCTTCGCGGCGGCCGTCGAGGAATACGTCGACTTCTACTGGCGGCACATGCGGCTGGAGGAGGACGTGGTCCTGCCGCTGGCCGAGCGGACGCTCACCGAGGCGGACTGGCAGCCGATCGACGCCGCCTTTCGGGCGAACGAGGACCCGCTCTTCGGCGCCCGGCCGAGGGAGGAGTTCCAGAAACTGTTTCAGCTCATCGTGAACCTGGCCCCCGCGCCGGTGGGAGTGGGGCCCGCCCGCGATGCGCCGCGGACCGGCTAGGCGCCGGTCCGCGGCCGGTGCGCGCTTCGAGAGGAGAGAGATCCATGCCGAATGGTGGCGAGATCATCGTCGAGTACCTGGCCCGCGAGAAGGTTCCGTACGTCTTCGGCCTCTGCGGCCACGGTAACGTGGGGCTGCTCGACGCCCTCTACGACCGCACCGACGCCATCAAGACGATCTCGACGCGCCACGAGCAGACCGCCGGGCACATGGCCGACGCGTATTTCCGGGTGGCGCACCGTCCGGTCGCCACGCTGACCTCGTGCGGGCCGGGGTCGGCGAACTTGCCCATCGCGCTGGCCTGCGCCTTCATGGACTCGTCCGCGCTCCTCGCCATCACCGCCAATATCCCCACCTCCCAGTTCAACCGGGCCGCGTTCCAGGAGACGTACCGGCACTTCCAGGCGGACTTCCCGTCGGTCATCCGCCCGTACGTGAAGCGGAGCTGGCAGCCCACGCGGACCGACATGCTGCCGACCGCGCTGCGCCAGGCGTTCGCCACCATGCTGGGCGGCCGGCCCGGCCCCGTGAACCTCGACGTGCCGTTCAACGTGTTCAAGGAGCCGGCGGAGGTCGACGTCCCGGAGCCCGGCGCCTGGCGGGCGGGCATCAGCTCCCGGAGCGGCGGCGACCCGGGCGCGATCCAGCGGGTGGCCGAGCTCTTGCGCAAGGCGCGGCGCCCCCTCATCTACGTCGGCCACGGGGTGACGCTCTCGGAGGCGGGGGACGAGCTGACCGCCTTCGCCCGCCGCGAGCGGATCCCGGTGATCTTCTCGCCCAATGGCTTCGGCTCGCTCGACATGACGGATCCTCTGGCGCTGGGGTTCGTCGGGCGCAATGGCGTCTACGGTGCCAACGAGGCCGCGCGGACGTGTGACGTGCTGCTGGCGCTCGGCGTCCGGTTCGACGACCGCTCCAGCAGCTCCTGGATCCCGGGCTACTCGTTCAACATTCCACCGACGCGCCTCATCCACGTGGACATCGACGGCGAGGAGATCGGCCGCAACTACCCGGTGCATCTCGGGATCGTCGGGGACGTGCGGACGGTGCTGCGCCAGCTCCTGGCCGCCACCGAGGCTCCCGGACCGGAGGCGGTCGCGCGCGACGCCTGGCTGGCGGACATCGCGAAGTGGCGCGCGCAGTGGGAGGAGTTCGTGCGCCCGCACGAGACGAGTGAGGCCGAGCCGATCCATCCGCAGCGCGTGGTCCAGGCGCTCCGCGCCGTGATGCCGGACGACGGGATCATCCTGCCGGACGTCGGTGTTCACCACAACTGGGTCGTCCAGTTCTGGCGGGCGCGGCGGCCGCAGACGCTGCTCAACAGCTGGGGCTTCGGGGCCATGGGCTTCGGCGTGTGCGGCGTGCTCGGCGCCAAGCTGGCCGCGCCGGACCGGCCCTGCGTGACGGTGTGCGGCGACGGCGGCTTCATGATGCGGCCGGACGTGCTCTGCACCGCCGTCGAGTACGACATCCCCGCGGTCTGGGTCGTCTGGAACAACTTCGCGTATGGCGGCATCCGCGACATCCAGCTGGGGATGTTCGCGAAGCGCGAGATCGCGACCAGCTTCGTCCGCGAGAAGGACGGCCGGCTCGTGAACCCGGACTTCGTGGCGCTGGCCCGCGCGTGCGGGGCGGACGGCATCCGCGTGGAGCGCCCGCGCGACCTGGCCGGAGCGATCGAGCACGCCATCAAGGCCCACGCCCCGTTCGTCCTGGACGTGCACGTGGACCGCGACATCCGGCCGCCGGGCGTGGGCACGTGGGAGCTGCCGCCCCTGCCCTACGGCGAACCCGCGTTCGGCAAGCGACGCCTGCCGCGCGAGGGCGAGTGAGGGAGCCATGGCCCAAGCCGCGCCCAAGGCAAAGATCATGCGCATGGAAGAGGCCTTCTGGGAGCTGCCCCCGGGGCACTTCCAGGCCTTCTCGAAGCTTCTGGTGCATCCGACCAACGCCGAGACCAGATTCTTCGACTTCCGGATTTCCAGCTATCAGCCCAGGGGGTACGCCGAGGTGCACGCCCACGAGGTGGCGGAAAACCTCTACTACATCCTGCAGGGCAAGGGGATCGTGGAGCTCGACGGCGTGCGCCACGTGGTCGAGCCCCACACGGTCGTGCACATCCCGCCCGGTGTCCGGCACGGGATCTTCAACACGGGTCTGGAGGACCTCGTCTTCCTGGTGGTGGCGTCACCGCCGGCGGACATGCCGACGGTCGCCCAGACCGGCGGCCGCGACGTGGAGGCCCGGTAAGGCATGGCGGGATACCCTCGCCTCTTCTCGCCGGGCCGCATCGGCCCCCTGGCGCTCAGGAACCGCATCCTCATGGCGCCCATGGAGAAGAACCTCGCGCTGCCGACGGGCGCGGTGAGCCAGCGCTACGTCGACTACTGCGAGGCGCGCGCCGCCGGGGGGGCCGCCCTCATCCTGCTCGAGTCGATGTACGTGCACCCGGCCGGCAGGAACCATCGCTACCAGCTCGGCATCCACGACGACGATCTGGTGCCGGGCTACCGGCGGCTCATCGAGGCGTGCCACCGCCACGGGGCGCTCGTCGGGGCGCAGCTGCAGTTCGCGGGACGCGAGACCTCCTCGGCGATCACCGGCACCCAGCCGGTGGCCCCGTCAGCCGTGCCGTGCGCCGCCCTGACCGGCGGCGACGTGCCGCGCCCGCTGGGGGTCGAGGAGATCCGTGCCCTCGTGGCCGCGTTCGCGGCGGCCGCCCGGCGCGCGGTCGCGGCGGGGTTCGATGCCGTCGAGATCCACGGGGCGCACGGCTATCTGGTGGGCCAGTTCCTGTCGCCCTACGCCAACCGCCGCGACGACGAGTACGGCGGCGACTTCGAGCGGCGCCTGCGCTTTCCCCTGGAGGTGATCGCGGCGGTGCGCGGGGTGGTGGGTGACCGCGTCCCCCT
This sequence comes from Candidatus Deferrimicrobiaceae bacterium, assembly GCA_035463855.1. Classification (GTDB taxonomy): domain Bacteria; phylum Methylomirabilota; class Methylomirabilia; order Rokubacteriales; family CSP1-6; genus CAMLFJ01. Next base: position 10,843 of record DATHSW010000313.1, read on the forward strand.
CCTGTACCGGCTCAGCGCCGACGAGCACGTGGACGGTGGCCTCACCCTCGGGGATGCCTGCCGGATCGCGGGCCGTCTGGAGGCGGCCGGCATCGACCTCATCGACGTCTCGGCCGGCATCTACGAGTCGGCCCCGTGGATCGTCCAGCCCATGGAGATGGCGCAGGGCTGCCTCGCGCCGCTGGCGCGGGAGATCCGCCGCCACGTGGGCATTCCGGTGAGCGTGGCGGGCCGGATCAGCGACGCGAGCGTGGCCGAGCACGTCCTCGAGGCCGGCGACGCGGACTTCGTGACGCTGGGGCGGGCGCTCCACGCGGATCCGGAGATGCCGCGGAAGAGCGCGGAGGCCCGCGAGGCCGAGATCTGCTCCTGCGTGGGCTGCCTCAAGTGCAGCGATCTGCTGGGACAGAACGAGCCGGTGCTGTGCCTGGCCAACACGCATACCGGGCGGGAGCGGCAGTACGCGATCCGCGGCACGCCGCGGCCGCAGCGGGTGGTGATCGTCGGCGCCGGCCCGGCCGGCCTCGAGGCCGCGCGGGTGCTCGCCCTCCGCGGGCACGCGGTGACGGTGCTCGAGCGGGCGAGCGAGCCCGGCGGGCAGGTCTTGCTGGCCCGCCTCGTCCCCGGCCGCGCGGACCTGGCGGGCCTGGCGACCTATCTCGCGGGGGCGGCGATCCGCGCGGGTGCCCTCATCCACCTCGGTGTCGAGGCGACGGTGGAGGCCGTCGTCTCGCGGCGGCCGGACGTGGTCGTGGTCGCCACGGGGGCGCGCCCCGGCGTCCCGGCCCTTCCCGGGATCGAGCAGAGCCCGGCGGTGGACGCGTTCACGGTCCTCGGGCGGGCGGCGGGCCACGTGAAGCGGGCGCTCGTCATGGGCGGGGGTATGCTGGGCGTCGGGGTGGCCCACGTGCTCGCGGAGCGCGGGGCCGAGGTGATCGTCGTGGAGCCCGGCGGGGAGCTCGCAGCCGAGCTGGGGGTGAGACCGCGGTGGCAGCACGTCGCCAACCTGCGCGCGCGCCGGAACGTGACGATCCTCCTCGGCGCGACCGTCGAGGAGCTCCATCCGGACGGCGCGCTCGTGCGGCGGGCGGGGGAGGACATGAAGCTCCACGACCTGGACCTGGTGGTGCCGACCAGACCGATGGTGCCGGCCACGGAGCTCGGCGAGGCGCTCGAGGCGCTGCCCGGGGGGCCCGCCGTCTTCGACATCGGCGACTGCGCCGTGCCGCGCACCGCCTTCGAGGCGATGCAGGACGCGGCGGCGCTCGGCCATCGGCTCTGACCGCCCGAGGGGAGAACGCGCGATGAGCGACCAGGAGCCGCTCGAGGAGATCCGGCACGCCCGGCAGCGCTGGGAGGCGGAGGCCGCGCGCGCCGCGGCCCCGGGCGGTGACGCGCCGCACGTGTCTCAACACGATCCGGACCTGCCCGTGCGGGCGGTCTACACGCCCGCCGAGGTCGCCGACCAGGACGTCGACTACCTCCGGGACCTCGGCTTCCCGGGTCACTATCCGTTCACGCGCGGGATCTATCCGTCGATGTACCGCGGCCGGCTCTGGACGATGCGGCAGTACGCGGGCTTCGGGACGGCGCGGGAGACGAACCGGCGGTTCCGGTTCATGCTCGAGCGGGGCATGACCGGGATCAACGTCGCCTTCGACCTGCCCACCCAGCACGGCTACGATTCGGACGATCCCCGGGCGCGGGGAGAAGTGGGCAACGTGGGCGTGCCGGTGAGCTCGCTCCGCGACCTCGAGATCCTCTTCGACGGCATCCCGCTCGCGGAGGTCAGCCCGGCCAACGCCATCAATGCGCCGGCCGCCGTGATCCTGGCGATGTACGTGGCTCTGGCCGAGCGCCAGGGTCTCGCGCTGGACCGGCTCTCCGGCAGTACCCAGAACGACATCCTCAAGGAGTTCATCGCCCGCGGCACCTACATCTTCCCGCCCCGGCCCTCGCTCCGCCTGGTCACGGACGTGATCGAGTATTGCGCCGAGCACCTGCCGCGCTGGAACTTCATCAACGTCTGCGGCTATCACATGCGGGAGGCGGGATCGACGCTCGTGCAGGAGGTGGCCTTCGCCCTGGCCGACGCGGTCACCTACGTGCAGGCGGCCGTCCAGCGGGGGGTCCCGGTGGACCGCTTCGCCCCGCGCTTCGCCTTCAACTTCACCGCCGGCACCAACCTCCTCGAGGAGGCGGCGAAGTTCCGGGCCATGCGCCGCCTGTGGGCCCGGCTGATGCGCGAGCGCTTCGGGGCGAAGAAGCCGGCCAGCTGGGCGTTCCGGACCGGGGCCGGCTCCGGCGCCAGCCAGCTCACCGCGCAGCAGCCCGAGAACAACCTCATCCGGGTGACCCTCAACGCGCTGGCCGCCATCCTGGGCGGAGCCCAGTCGCTGCACACCGCCGCGTACGACGAGGCCCTCGCGCTGCCGACCGAGCAATCGGTCAAGCTGGCCCTGCGGACCCAGCAGGTGCTGGCCTACGAGGCGGGTCTGACCGAGGTGATCGATCCGCTCGCGGGGTCCTACTACGTGGAGGCGCTGACCAACGAGATCGAGACGCGCGCCCGGGCGCTCATGGACGAGATCGAGCGGCGGGGCGGCGTGATCGCCGCCATCGAATCCGGGTGGACGCAGCAGCAGATCGCCGACGCTTCGTACGAGCGCCAGCGGCAGATCGAGGCGGGCGAGCGGGTGATCGTCGGCGTGAACCGGTTCGTCGACGAGGAGCCGCTGCACGTGGACATCCATCGTCACAGCGAGGCGGTCGCGGCCGAGCAGGCGGCCGCGCTCGGAGCGCTGCGGGAGGAGCGGGACGCCCGCCGGGTGGCCGGCGCGCTCGACGGGCTGCGGGCGGTCGCCGCCGGTGACGGCAACGTCATGCCGGCGCTCGTGGGGGCGGTGAAAGCCTACGCGACGATCGGCGAGATCTGCGGGACGCTGCGCGAGCTGTTCGGGGAGTATCGGGCCGCCCAGGTGTATTGAGCGAGAGGAGGGCGGGCGGACCAGATCGCCCGCGGCCGGATGAAGGGGAAGGGCGAGCACATCAGAGAAACCGTCGGGCGCCTGAACGATCTCCTGGAGATGGAGCGCGCCGCGGCTGCGACCGTCTCCGACCTCATCCCCCTGGCGACCACGTCGGCGATGGGCAAGGTCCTGGAGAAGCTCCGGGATGACGAAGCGTGGTCGTGCGCCGGCCTGACCCGGGTCATCAAGCATCTCGGCGGGAAGGTGTCGCATGACACCGGAGATCTTGGGCAGAAGGTCCTGGCCGGCCCGTCGCTTCGAGAGCGGCTCAGCCTGCTCACTCGAGGCCAGGCGCGGGTCGTACGGCAGCTCGATCGGATCCTGGAGGAAGAGCTGGACCGGGAGGCCGGGGGCTTCCTGCGGCAGATGCGGGCGCTCCATGCCGAGAACGTCCACCTGTGCGAAGGGCTCATCATGACGCTCACCACGTCCGGGGCGGGAGCCGGTTGAGATCCCCTCCGGTTGCGCCGGCCGGGTGTTCTCTCGAGGCCGGAGCGTGCCCGGTCAGCCCCGGACCACGCGCCGAGCCTTGAGGTTCCAGCGCGGGAGACTTAGGCGCCGACCTCGGTCATGCCGGCATGGTGGAACGCAGCCAGTAGCGTCCCCCACCGTCTCATCGCTCGGCCTTCGAGCGCGGTTTCTCTCCGGGCGGCCCGGCCTCGCGCGCGCTGCCGTCCCGGGGGAGCTCAGAATCCTTTCGTCAGGATGACGATGAGGCTGTAGTCGACCTCCTTGGCGCTCGTCACCGGCAAGTGGATCCCGGCCCGCAGATTCCAGCCCTCGGCCGGTTCCACGCTGAGCCCCGGGGTCAGATAGAGTTGCACGCGCTCTCTCAGGGGGTCGTCGCGATGCAACACCGTCACGCTGTTCAGTTCCAAGAGCACGGCCAGCCACTTCAGAGGGGAATAGGTCGCGGTCAGGTTGGCGGTGACTCCATGCTCCTTGTGGGGCCTCACCGCTTCTTCCCCCTCCTCCTCCGGCTCGATCGCTCGAGGGCGGTTGAGCTGCCAGCGATAGGCGACATCGGCCTGGAGGCTGAACGGGCCGAGCCCCTTGCCGGCGGCCAGGAATGGCGCGACGGCGAGCTGCCCGCCCAGCTCCCGCCGCTCGCTCCCGGTGGGGAAGGTCAGCGCTACGCCTCCCGCCAGGGCGAACTGCTGGGCGGGCAGGAGCAGGGGGGCGTACTTGAGCATCACGCCCACATCGCCGATCCCCGCCACGGTGGGTTCCGAGTCTCTCGGGTCGCGGACGGCCACGGGAACCACCAGCTTGATGCCGAAGGAGGGGACGGGGGCGTACTGCAAACTGCTCAGGCCGAACCCATACGCCGTCTCCGTGCTGGATCTCGACATCGTGAAGATGCCCTCCACCTCGGTCGCGGGCGTGGCCCCTTCGGTGATGAGGGTGGGAGGTAGGCTCACCTCCTCCGTCTCAGCCTTGTCCTCTTTCTGGTCGGCAAGCGCGGGGGGAGAGGCCCCGAGGATGAGCAGGACCAAGCTCACGACGGCGACCGATCGCGCCCCGTTGATCATCATGGCCCCTGCCTCCTCGGCTCGCCGTGTCCCCCTCGGCGCAGACACCAGAGACCTCACTTCAGCAGGAGCTTCAACGCGTTCCTCCCGGTGTGGGAGTGCTCCTCATCCCCCTGGTTGTCGTGGACCGAGATCCCGAAGTAGTAGGGGCGCCCCGGATCGGTGAACTGGATGTCGTTCTCCTTTTCTCCGGTATCGCGGGCGCGCTTCACCTCGAGCGTCCACCGCCCCTTGTCCCACACCGCCTTGGCCCCGATGTCGCCCCGGCTACCGACGGGCTTCTCGAGCACTTCTCGGGGTAGCCGGTCGCCGGCCTTGAACTTGCCGTAGTCCTTGATCTCCACTGCGTCGCTTTTCAGGAGCGCCGGCCCGAGCTTGACCCCCTCCTTGAAGGTGTACTTCGGGCGCTTGGCCTCCTTGTCCCAGTTGTCCGAGTATCCTCCGGCGCTCTTGGCGTCGTTGCCGCGCGCCGACTCCTCCTCGCCCACCTTCTTGAGTTCCTGACCCAGCCACTGGTCATCGGCATACCCGGCGGGGTTTGATCGCTGGGCCTTCCAGTGCCACACATCCATCCGCTCGTTAGGGCCGTTGGTCTTGAGGGTCACCTGCTTGCCCTGCTTGTGGCAGACGGCCGTGCATCCCTTGGCAGGGAAGTCCTTGATCGTGTTCCCGATGTCCCACATGAGATTGAACCGGTCCTCGCCGCCCTTGACCTTTTTCCACTCCTTCCCGTCGAATTCGAGAAGCCGGTTCAGGCTCATGGTCTTGTCCGGCCACTGAAAGAACAGATAGATGTCCTTGTCCGTGTAGAGGGCCTTCAGGCTGATCTCCACATCGCCCTGAGGCCCTTCCGAGGCCGTGACCTTGGTGGCCTTCACGCTGTCCCAGACCTTGTCCACCTTCCCGTCGATCACCGGCCCCTCGGCGACCTTCTTGGCCGCCACCTCGATCTCCGCGGCCCAGGCCGGTCCTCCCACGATCAGACCGGAGACCAGCAGCACCGCCAGTTTCGTTCTCAGCGTTGTCATCGCACACCTCCCGATCCGGTCAGGGTTACGATTCACTGCCGGCCCCGGCTCGGTCGCGAGTCCTTGGTGCCGCCGGCCGGCTGGGCCGCGCTCCCGCGCACCGAGAGGAGATGGGCGATCAGGTCTGCCATCTCCCCTCCCTTGAGGACCGGCCAGGCCACGTTTTCCTCGGTCATCTTCGCCTCCATCTTCGACGCGTGATTCCACATCTCGGTGATGACCGCCAGCGGAGTGTCGAGCTTCTCGACCGTCGCCAGGTCCGGTCCCACCTTTTCGCCGACCCCCCGGAGGGCGTGGCACGTTCCGCACCGCTTCTCCCGGTACACGGCCTGGCCCCTGCCGGCATCGCCCGGCGGATCGATGAACTGGAAGAAGTAGAGGTAGCTGATGAGGTCGGCCATCTCCACCTCGGTAAGCGAGGGCACCCGGATCCCGCGCTCAGCCATCTTGGCCCACATCTTGGGGCCGTGGTTCCACAGGGTGCCGGCGATGCGCATGAGGCTCCCCCTCAGCTTGATCCCGAGGTCGGGGCCCACCTTCCCGCCGTGGCCCCGGACCGAGTGACACTCCACGCAGCGCTTCTCGGTGAAGAGTTCCTCTCCCCGCTTGGGGTTCCCGGGCGCGACGTAGACGCGCCCGGTGCCCGCGCCGACGCTCCGGATGAAGGCCAGGAGATCCGGGATGTCGTTTCCCTCAAAGGTGGGGCGCGGCACCCGCTTCTCCTGCATCTTCTCCGCCATGGCCTGCCCTCGTTTCCAGAGGGCAGCCGTCAAGTACAGCGGGGAGGCGTACTGGCTGTACTTGTCCAGCTCGGGGCCGACACTGCCGCCTTTCCCTGCCAAGGAGTGGCAGGTCTGGCAGCCCTTCTGCCGGAAGAGACGGGCGCCCACCATCGCGTCTCCGGGCGGATCGAGGGAGCCCAGGTAGTACAGGAACGCGAGGAGGCTCGCCATCTCTGCCGCCTCGAACCGGGGGCGGACGATCCGGTGTTCCTGGAAGACGTGCTCCATCCCGGGGGAGTGGTTCCACATGACCCCGGCGATCTCGAGCAGGGGGCGATTGAGGATACCCCGGCCCAAGTCGGGTCCCGTCGTCCCACCCACGCCGTGGACGGAGTGACAGCGAAGGCAACCCTTCCCGGTGAAGAGGCGGCCTCCCTCCAGCGGGTTCCCGGGAAGGAGGATGGAGAGGCTCTCGTGCGCCGCCGAGGCCGGACGGATCCCGCCCGCCGGGCTGGCGCCCGCGAAGAGGACGAGCCCGACCGCCAGAAGCCATCTGCTCACGATCCGCCTCCGGGGCGGGGCCGATCGCCGCCGGCGCGCGCCGCGGGCCGCGGTGGAGACTGCTCCGTGCGGTCTCCATCTCCCAGAAGCCCCCAGAAGACGTAAAGAATCACGCTCAGCAGGATCAGGAAGACGGGGATCGCCACCAGCGAGATGCCGATGGACGCCGACGGGACGTCCTTGAGCCGCCAGGCGGTGCGGATCAGGTGGCTGATCCAGGTGATGATCCCCCCGATGAAGAGGACGGCCACTCCGGCCATGGCCCACTGGATGATTCTCACCGTTCGATCCGGCACTGGGCGCGCCTCCGACATGTCAGTGGCCTCGCTCGGTGGTAGCGACTGGCGGCTCGCCTGTGTCCGGGAGGTAGGTCAACAGCCGCTCCTCCACCTCCCTGAGCCCGACCTCCCGCCCCTCTCGGATCTCCCAGATGGAGATGACGGGGAAGAGCTTGGTAAAGAGGAGGTAGAAGAGGGCGAACAGCGCAAAGCTCCCCGCCATCTCTCCCCATTCCACCCAGGTCGGCCCGTAGATCCCCTCTCCGAACGGGAGCCGCGGGTTGGACAGGGTCGGCACGACGATGATGAACCGTTCCAGCCACATGCCCACCAGCACCGAGAGCGAGGCGATGAGAACCTTGCCGACGGTGTGGCGCCCGAGTCTGGCCAGGGTCAAGACCGGGATGACGAAGTTGGTGAGGGCCATCCCCCAGAACAACGGCCAGAAGGGGCCGCTGAACTTGGCCCAGAAGACCTTCATCTCCTCCGGCTCGCTCCCGTAGTAGCCGGTCAGGTACTCGGCGAAGGTGAAATAGAACCAGAGAAGCGACATGACCAGCAGGAGCTGCCCGAGGTAGCGGAAGTGGATGGGCTTGAGGTAACCCTGCAGCCCGTAGGCCCTCCGGAACGCGATCATCGCCACGATGAGGGCCGCGATCCCGGAGAAGATGGCGCCCACGACGAAGTACGGGCCGAAGATCGTCGAGTGCCACATGGGCTGGAGCGTCATGGAGAAGACGAAGGAGACCACGGTGTGAACGGACACGGCGATCGGGATCACCAGGACGGCCATGATGGCGATGGCCCGGTTGAGCACTCGCTGCTGTCGCTCGCTTCCCGTCCAGCCCAGCGCCAGCACCGTGTAGAGGAGCTTCCGCTTTGCGAGACGGTCCCTCAGGATCGCGATGTCGGGGATCATAGGGAGGTACAGGTAGACGATGCTGGCCGTGAGATAGGCGCTGATGCTCGTGGCGTCCCAGAGCAGCGGC
>DATHSW010000314.1:0-3401 GCA_035463855.1 Candidatus Deferrimicrobiaceae bacterium
AAGACGCTGGAGGAGCCGCCCGCGCACGTGGTGTTCATCCTCGCCACCACCGACCCCAAGAAGATCCCGGCCACCGTGCTCTCGCGCTGCCAGCGCTTCGACTTCCGCCCGATCCCCCCCGAGCTGCTGGCCGCGAGCCTCACCCGCATCCTCGAGGAGGAGCGCGTGCCCTTCGAGCCGGGCGCGCTCCCCATCCTGATCCGGGCCGCCGAGGGCAGCCTGCGGGACGCGCTGTCCCTGCTCGACACCGCGATCGCCTACGGCGAGGGCAAGCTCGACGAGGCGGGGGTGGCCCGGCTGCTCGGCTCGTCCTCCCCGGTGCACGTGCGGGGCTTCGTCGGCGCGCTGCTCGCCCGGGACGGCGCCGCCGCGCTCGAGGCGGTGGACCGGGCCGCGACGGCCGGCGAGGACCTGGGCACCCTCTGCCGCGAGGCGGTCGAGATGACGCGCCGCCTGCTCGTGACGAAGATCGCCCCGGCCGCGTCGTTCGTGGACCTGACCCCCGCGGAGGCCGCGGAGCTCCGGGTGGCGGCGGAGCCGGTGTCGGCCGACGAGCTGCTCTACGTGCTCCGGGCGTTCCTCGACGCGGACGCCGAGATGCGCCGCTCCCCGCACCCGCGGGTCGAGCTCGAGATCGCGGCGGTGCGCGCCACCCGCCGGCCGGAGCCGCAGGCCATCGAGACGCTGATCGGCAAGCTCGAGGAGGCGCAGACGCGCCTGCGCCAGATGCCGCCCGCCGCGGGGGGCGCCGCGAGCGGCCGTCCCGTCGTCGTGCAGGACACGCTGCTCGACGCGCGGCCGGCGCCCCCGCCGCCCCGCGCGCCCGCGCCCACGGTCTCCGGCAGCAGCAGCAGCCGGCCCGTCGAGGTGGAGCCCCTCATCGAGGCCGCGGCCGCGGACATGGTGGCCACCGAGCCCGCGCTGCCTCCGCCCGCGGGGCTCGAGGCCGCGTGGGCGCGCGTCGTCACCGACGTGATGAAGCGCAAGGCGGTGCTGGGCTCGGTGCTCCAGCACGCGACGCCGCTGCGGGTGGAAGGGGGCGTGCTCACGCTCGCGCTCCAGGCGAGCGGCTTCCACCGGGAGATGCTGAACGATCGCAGCAGCAAGGAGCTGATCAACGAGGCCGTGCAGCGCCACGTGGCGTCGGCGCGGCGGTTCGAGCTCGACGCCAACGGCGGCGCGGCGGGCGTCGGCGGGGGCGCCCGGAACCACCCGGCGGTGCAGGCCGCGCTGAGCGCATTCCCGGGCGAGGTGGTCGCGGTGCGGCCGCGGAGCCCGGAGGAAGGAGAGTCACGGTGAAAGGCTTCGGCAACATCATGAAGGAGGCGCAGAAGCTCCAGGCCCAGATGGAGCAGCTGCAGGCGGAGGCGGCCAAGAAGACGGTGGAGGCCACCGCGGGCGGCGGCATGGTCACGGTGGTGGCCAACGGCAAGCAGGAGATCGTCTCGATCAAGATCGACCGCGAGGTGATCAACCCCGAGGACGCCCAGATGCTCGAGGATCTGGTCCTCGCCGCCAGCAACGAGGCGCTCCGCAAGTCGAAGGAGATGGTGCAGGCCGAGATGGGCAAGATCACGGCCGGGCTCAAGATCCCCGGCCTCGGCATGTAATGGCCTACTACCCGGAGCCGGTGGCGCGCCTCATCGACGCGCTCCAGCGCCTGCCCGGCATCGGGCCCAAGACGGCCCAGCGACTCACCTTCTTCCTCCTCAAGCGCCCGGCCCCCGAGGTCGCCGCGCTCGGGGAGGCGCTGACCCAGCTCAAGGAGCGGATCGTCCACTGCTCGGTGTGCTTCAACGTCACCGAGCAGGATCCCTGCCGCATCTGCGCCGATCCCCAGCGCGAGCAGCGGATGCTCTGCGTGGTGGAGGAGCCCAACGACCTGCTCGCGCTCGAGCGCACCGGGGAGTTCCGCGGCCGCTACCACGTGCTGCTGGGCGCCCTGTCGCCGCTCGACGGCGTCGGGCCCGAGGACCTGCGGGTCCGTGAGCTGCTGGTGCGCCTGGAGAACGACCAGGTCGAGGAAGTGATCCTCGCCACCAACCCGAGCGTGGAGGGCGAGGCCACCGCCATCTACCTCGCCAAGCTGCTGAAGCCGCTCGGCATGCGGATCACCCGCATCGCCCGCGGGCTGCCGGTGGGCGGCGACCTCGAGTACGCCGACGAGGTGACGCTGTCCAAGGCGATGGAAGGCCGCCGCGAGATGGGGTAGCGCCGCTTGGCGACCGTCCGGGCGTGTGATAGAACAGACCCGACGGTTCCCCTCCTGGATTCCCCGATAGCTCAATGGTAGAGCATCCGGCTGTTAACCGGAGGGTTGCAGGTTCGAGTCCTGCTCGGGGAGCCACCCCTCGTCGCCCGCCGCCCCCGCCGGCCCGCCCGGGCCGGATGCTATAATCGGCCTCGTGACCCCGCTGAGCCCGGCCCGGAAGACGCTCCTGCGCCAGGAGATGGAGGCCCTGCTCGGGCCGGGGAGCGTGCTCTCCGATCCCGAAGAGCTCCTCGTCTACGAATCCGACGGCCTCACGCTCTTCCGCGCCCTCGCCGACTTCGTGGTGTTCCCGCGGACGGCGGAGCACGTGGCGGCCCTCGTCAAGCTCGCGAATCGCGAGAAGATGCCCTTCGTGGCGCGCGGCGCGGGCACGGGGCTGTCCGGCGGCTGCCTGCCGTCCGAAGGCGGGCTCGTCATCTCGCTGATGCGGATGAACCGCGTGCTCGAGGTGGACTACGACAACCAGATCGCGGTGGTGGAGCCGGGGCTCGTCAATCTCCACCTCTCGTGGGCGGTGGGCCCGCAGGGCTTTTACTACGCGCCCGATCCCTCGAGCCAGCAGGCCTGCACCATCGGCGGCAACATCGCCAACAACTCCGGCGGCCCGCACACGCTCAAGTACGGGGTGACGACCAACCACGTGCTCGGCCTCGAGGTCGTGCTGCCCGACGGCGAGCTGATGTGGCTCGGCGGCAAGACGCGCGATCCGCAGGGCTACGACCTGGTCGGCCTCTTCGTCGGCTCCGAGGGCACCTTCGGCATCGCGACCAAGATCGTCGTCCGCATCCTGAAGAAGCCGCAGGCCGTGAAGACGGTGCTGGCCGTCTTCGACCAGGTGGATCAGGCCTCGGAGGCGGTCTCCGCCATCATCGCGCGCGGCCTCGTCCCCGCCGCGATGGAGATGATCGACCGGCTCACGATCCAGGCGGTCGAGGACGCGTTCGGCTGCGGCTATCCGCGCGACGCGGCGGCCGCGCTGCTGATCGAACTGGACGGCCTCGCGGCCGGCATGGAGGCGCAGGCCGAGCGGGTGGTGGCGGCCTGCCGCGACTGCGGCGCCCGCGACGTGCGCGCCGCGCGCGACGAGGCCGAGCGCCAGCTTCTCTGGAAGGGCCGCAAGTCCGCCTTC
>DATHSW010000315.1:0-2950 GCA_035463855.1 Candidatus Deferrimicrobiaceae bacterium
CGCGGTCCCGCTCGGCGCGTCCTTCTTGAAGCGGTGATGGGTCTCGACGATCTCCACGTCGTAGTCGTCGCCGAGCATCCGCGCCATGTCCGCGAGGATGCGGAACGCCACGTTGACGCCCACGCTCATGTTGGGCGCGACCAGGATCGGGATGCTCCGGCCGATCGCCGCGAGCTCCTCGCGCTGCGCGGGGGTGAAGCCGGTGGTGCCGATGACCGCCCGGGCGCCCTGCCGGGCGACCAGCCGCGCGTGGGCCAGGCTCGCGTCCGGCACCGAGAACTCGACGAGGATCCGGTCCTTGCCGATCGCCGCCTCCGCGTCGGCGGTGATCGGGACCGCGACCCGGCCTACCCCCGCCGCCTCCCCCGCGTCCCGGCCGAGGGCGGGGTGGCCGGGGGCCTCGAGGGCGGCCACCAGGCGCAGCTCCGATTCCTCTTGGAGCAGGGCGACCAGACGGTTGCCCATCCGGCCGGCCGCGCCGGCGACGACAACGTCCGCCATGAGAGGTGGAGGATCAGCCCTTGACGAGGCCGAGCGAGGCCAGGACCGCCCTGAGACGCGGCCGGTTCGCCTCGGCCAGACGGCACATGGGCAGCCGGAACTCCGGCTCCGCCAGCTTGCCCATCATGGCCAGCGCTTCCTTCACCGGGATCGGGTTGGTCTCGAGGAACATCGCGCGCGACAGCGGGAAGAGCTTGAGGTGCAGCTCGCGCGCCTGTTTCCAGTCGCCGGCCAGCGCGGCGTGCGTCATCTCGGCGGTCTCCCGCGGCACCAGGTTGGCGATGACCGAGATCACCCCGCGCCCGCCCACCGACATGAGCGGCAGCGTGATGTTGTCGTCGCCGGAGAGGACCGAGAAGTCGGGGCCGCAGGCGAGGATCACCTGGGTCATCTGGTCCAGGGAGCCCGAGGCCTCCTTGACGCCCACGATGTTCGAGCAGTCCTTCGCGAGGCGGGCCAGGGTGTCCGTCTCCACGTTCACCGCGGTGCGGCCCGCGATGTTGTAGACGAGGATCGGGATGTCCACCGCGTCCGCCACCGCGCGGAAGTGCCGGTAGAGCCCTTCCTGGGTGGGCTTGTTGTAGTAGGGGTTGACGACCAGCGCGCCGGTCGCCCCCGCCTTCGCGGCGTGCGCGGTGAGGTCGATGGCCTCGCTCGTCGAGTTGGAGCCGGTGCCCGCGATGACCGCCACCCGCCCGCGGGCGGTCTCGATGACCAGCTCCACCACGCGCTTGTGCTCCTCGTGGCTCAGCGTGGGCGACTCGCCGGTGGTGCCGCAGGGCACGATGCCGTCCGTGCCGCTGGCGACGTGCCACTCGACCAGCTCGCGGAGCTTGGCCTCATCCACCTTGCCGCCGCGGAACGGGGTCACGAGGGCGACGATCGAGCCTTGGAATGTCGCGCGCATGGTTGATGCCCTCCGTTGCTCACTGCGATGTGGGACGAAGAGTCCTTTGACTCTAACACCATCCCAGGAAGCACTTCAAGCGGCAGCCCCGATGCGGTAGACTCCACCGGATGGAAAACGCCCGAGCCCACGCGCGATCCGCTCACGTCACCGCCGAGGTCGCCGCGGAGGTGCGTCGCCGCTTCGGCACGCCCTGCTACGTCTACGATCGGGCCGCCCTGGAAGCGGCGGCGCGGGAGGCGCTCGCCTTCCCGGCTCCGTTCGGCCTCACGGTCCGCTACGCGATGAAGGCCAACCCGAGTCGCGGCATCCTCACCCTGTTCCGCGACCTCGGGCTGCACGTGGACGCCTCGAGCGACTTCGAGGTGGAGCGGGCGTTGAAGGCCGGCTTCGCGCCCGAGCGCGTCCAGCTCACCTCGCAGATGCCGTCGCGCGCCCTGAAGGAGCATCTCGCGCGGGGCGTGCTCTTCAACGCGTGCTCGCTGCACCAGCTCGAGGAGTTCGGGCGGATCGCGCCGGGCCGCGAGCTGTCGGTGCGGGTGAACCCCGGCCTCGGCACCGGCTCCACCAAGCGCACCAATACCGGGGGCCCCGCCTCGAGCTTCGGGATCTGGCACGAGGCGATGGGGGAGATCGCGGCCCTCGCCAAGCGCTACGACCTGCGCATCCGCCGCCTGCACTCGCACGTGGGCTCGGGCACCGATCCGGAGGTGTGGAAGCGCTGCGCGCGGATGACCCTCGACCTGGCCGCGCAGCTCCCCGAGGTGGCGAGCATCAACCTGGGCGGCGGCTTCAAGGTCGGGCGGATGCCGGAGGAGCCGTCGGTGGACATGGCCGACGTGGGCGCGCACGTCCGCCGCGAGATCGAGGCCTTCCGCGACCGCGCGGGGCGCGGGCTCCACCTCGAGATCGAGCCCGGCACCTTCCTCGTCGCCAACGCGGGCGTCATCGTGGCCTCCTGCGTGGACGTGGTGGAGACCGGCGCGGAGGGCTTCTGCTTCGCCAAGCTCGACGCGGGCATGCCAGAGATCACCCGGCCCTCGCTCTACGGCGCCCAGCACCCCATCGACGTGCTCGCGGCCGGGCGCGAGCAGAAGGCGGTGGTCTTCGTGGGGCCGTGCTGCGAGTCGGGGGACATCCTGACCCCGGCCCCCGGGGATCCCGAGGCGCTGGCCCCGCGCTGGGTGCCGAGCCCCCGGATCGGCGATCTGGTGGTGGTGGGCGGCGCGGGCGCCTACTGCGCGGGGATGGCGACGATCAACTACAACTCGTATCCCCAGGCGCCCGAGGTGATGCTCGGCCGCGACGGCGCGCTCACCCTGCTGCGCCGGCGCCAGACGCCCGACCAGGTCTGGCAGAACGAGCTCTGAGGGCAGGGCCCTGAAAAGGGCCCAGCCAGGAAGCCTCCGATCCCTAGCTCGGGCTATCCATGAACGGCCTCGACCGAGACCGGACGGGTGGCGCCGCGGGCGCCTCCGGGGCGAGCGAGCGCAGTGGGCCCCCCGAGTCCGGTGCGCCGCTCGAAGAGCGGCGAATCCGGCG
>DATHSW010000316.1:0-35991 GCA_035463855.1 Candidatus Deferrimicrobiaceae bacterium
CGCCGCCGCCGCCGGTGTCACCTGATCGTTCAGCAGGGTCAGCTCCTTGGCCCGCCCGAGCCCCACGATGCGGGCCAGGCGCAGGATGGAGCCGTCCGGGATGAGGCCGTGCCGGGTCGCGCCCAGGCCGAGAACCGCGTCGGTGGTGGCGATCCGCAGATCGCACGCCACCGCGAGCTGGAGGCCGCCGCCGATCGAGTAGCCGTGCAGCACCGAGACCACCAGCTTGTCCATGTCCTCGAGGCAGTTGAGGGCGCGGATCCAGTTCCGGTAGAAGGCCTCGTCGATGCCGCCCGCCGACAGGACCGTGCGGTCCATGCCCGAGCAGAAGGCCCGCCCCGCGCCGCGCACCACCACCACCCACACGTCGCCGTCCCGGGCCGCCGCCTCCGCCGCGTCCGCCAGCTCCGCGGAGAGCGCCCGGTCCAGCGCGTTGAGCACGCGCGGCCGGTTCAGCGTGATGGTGGCCACGCCGTCCCGCGCGGCGTAGAGCACGCTCGGCTCGGCCACGCGCTAGGCCCGCATGCCGAGGATGTCCCGCGCGATGACCATCCGCTGGATCTCCGAGGTCCCTTCCCCGATCTCGGTGAGCTTGGCGTCGCGGAAGATCCGCTCGATCGGGAACTCGGTGATGTAGCCGGCGCCGCCGTGGATCTGGAGCGCCTTGGTCGCCGCCCTCATCGCCACCTCGGAGGCGAAGACCTTGGCCATGGACGCCGCGGTCTTGGCCGGGCGGCCGCGATCCTTGAGCGCGGCGGCCCGCAGGGTCAGGAGCCGGGCCGCTTCCACCTCGGTCCCGATCTCGGCGATCATGCCCTGCAGGCCGTTGAACTCGGCCAGGGTCTTGCCGAACGCCGAGCGCTGCTTCATGTACTTGAGCGCCTCGTCGAGGGCCCCCTGGGCGAGGCCCACCGCCATCGCGGCCATCGCGATGCGGCCACCCTCCAGCACCTGCATGGTGTTGACGAACCCCCGGTCGCGCTCCCCGCAGAGGGCGGCGGCGGGCACCCGCACGTTGTCGAGGTGCAGCTCCGCGGTATTGGAGGCGTGCAGGCCGAGCTTGCGGTAGGGCTTCCCGGCACTGAAGCCCGGCGTCCCCCTCTCGAGGATGAAGGCGGAGATGCCCTTGTTGCCCCGCGCGGGGTCGGTCACCGCCATCACCACCGTGATCTCCGCCACTCCCGCGTTGGTGATGAAGGCCTTGCTCCCGTTGAGCACGAAGTCCTCGCCGTCCTGGACCGCCCGCGAGCGCATCGCGGCCGCGTCGGAGCCGGAGCCGGCCTCGGTGAGGCCCCACGCGCCCAGGGCCGCGCCGCGGGCCAGCCGCGGCAGGTACTTCGCCTTCTGGTCCGGGGAGCCGAAGAGCGCGATGTGGTTCGTGCAGAGCGAGTTGTGGGCCCACATCGTGATGCCGACCGAGGCGTCCACCCGGTTCAGCTCTTCCACCGCGAGGGCGTAGGACACGTAGTCGAGCGCGGCGCCGCCGTACTCCTCGGGCACCAGGGCGCCCAGGAGCCCGGTGGCCCCGAGCTTGGCCAGGATCTCGTGGGGAAACTCCTGCGTCTCGTCGAAGTGGTGGATCACCGGGGCCACTTCGCGCTCGCCGAAGTCCCGGGCGAGGGCCCGCACCTCCTGCTGCTCGGGGGTCAATTCGAAGTTCATGATGTCCCGCGACCCGCCGATGCTACGCGACCGCCCTGATGTGCTCTCGGACGAAGCGGATGATGTCCTGGGTGGAGGTGCCGGGCGTGAACAGCTCCTTGACGCCCAAGGCCTTGAGGGCCTGGATGTCCTCCTGGGGGATGATGCCGCCTCCGAACACCGCGATGTCGCCCGCGCCCTTCTCCTTGAGCAGGTCGAGCACGCGCCCGAACAGGTAGTTGTGAGCGCCGGAGAGCACCGAGAGCCCCACCGCGTCCACGTCCTCCTGCACCGCGGTCGCCACGATCTGCTCCGGGGTCTGGTGCAGCCCGGTGTAGATCACCTCGAAGCCCGCGTCCCGCAAGGCCCGCGCCACGATCTTCGCGCCGCGGTCGTGCCCGTCCAGGCCCGGCTTGGCCACCAGCACGCGCACCTTTCGCTCCGGCATCGTCGCCCCCCCGGTCAGTGCAGGAGCGCCCGCAGGCGCTCCCCCGCCTTCATGATCTGCTCTCGGATGCCCGGCACCAGCTTCCAGTCGAAGCCCTTGCCGTCGTTGTTCCAGCGCGGGATCAGATGCAGGTGATAGTGCAGCACCGACTGGAACGCGGCCGCCCCGTTGGCCTGGAGCATGTTGAGCCCGTCGGGCTGGAGCCCCTCGCGGATGGCCAGGGCCACGCGCTGGGCGGTCGTGATGGCGGCATGGAGATCGGCCACGTCGGCCTCGAACAGATTGGGCGCGTGGGTCTTGGTGATGACCAGGCAGTGCCCGGAGTTGAGCGGGTTGATGTCCATGAAGGCCAGGGTCTTATCGTCCTCGTAGATCTTCATCGAGGGGATCTGGCCGTCCCGGATCTTGCAGAAGACACAGTCGGTCATCGCGGCCCTCCGTCTCGCGCCACTCGGGCCATCGCCGCCCGCTCAGATCGTGAGCGTCCAGCCGTCCGGGTCCGGCGCCTGCCCGTACTGGATGGCCACGATCGCGTCGTAGAGCCGCTGGGTGAGCGGCCCGATCCGGCCGCCGTTGATCACCATCCGGCGGCCCTTGTAGGCCAGCTCACCCACCGGCGAGATGACCGCCGCGGTCCCCGTCCCCCACACCTCCGCCAGCCGGCCGCGCTCGTGAGCCTCCACCACCTCGTCGATCGAGACCTGCCGCTCGCTCACCTCGAGCCCCCACTTGCGCATGAGGGCCAGCGAGGAGTCGCGGGTCACCCCCGGCAGGATGGTCCCGGTCAGCGGCGGCGTGATGATCTCGTCGCCGATCTTCACCATGATGTTCATGGTGCCGACCTCGTCGAGGTACTTGCGGTGCACGCCGTCGAGCCACAGCACCTGGGTGAACCCCGCGTGCTTGGCTTCGTCGCTCGCGAAGAGGCTGGCCGCGTAGTTGCCGGATGTCTTGGCCCCGCCGACCCCGCCGTCCACCGCGCGGACGTACTTGTCCACCACCAGGATCTTCACCGGCGCCATGCCCTCCGGATAGTAGGCGCCCACCGGGGACAGGATGACGAAGTAGATGTACGACTTGGCCGGCCGCACCCCCAGGAACGGCTCGCTCGCGATGATGGTGGGCCGGATGTAGAGCGAGGGGCCCACCGTGCTCGGCACCCAGTCGCGGTCGACGTCCACCAGCCGGACCAGCGACTGCAGCGCCATCTCGAGATCGAGGGGCGGGATGCAGAGGCGCCGGGCCGAGCCGTTCATCCGCTCCACGTGCTTCTGGGGCCGGAACAGGCGGATCTTGCCGTCCACGCCGCGGAAGGCCTTGAGGCCGTCGAAGATGGCCTGGGCGTAGTGCAGCACCGCGGTGGCCGGATCGAGCGAGAGCGGCCCGTACGGCTCGATCCGCGGGTCGTACCAGCCCTTCTCCTCCTGGAAGTCGGCCAGGAACATGTGGTCGGTGAAGATCTGCCCGAAGCCCAGATCGGCGTCCTTCGGCCTGGGCTTGCGGGTCGTGGCCCGGTTGATCCGGATCGGCTCGGTCATGGTCGACTCTCCTCAGAAGATGATCGGCTCTCGATAGAGGCCGAACACCCGGCGATACACATCGGCGATCTCACCCAGCGACACGTAGTCCTTCACCGCGTCCACCAGCACCGGCATGACGTTGCGGTTCTCCCGGCACGCCTCGGTGAGCTGGCGGAGCCGCTTGTCGACCCGCGCCGCGTCGCGGGCGGCCTTCACGCGCTCCACCCGCTCGATCTGCTCCCGCTCGATGGCGGGATCGATCCGCAGGTACTCGACCGGCTTCTCCTCGGCCATCACGTACTTGTTGACGCCCACCACCGCCTTCTGCCCCCGGTCGTCCTTCAGCTGGTAGTGGTAGGCCGCGTCGGCGATCTCCTGCTGCGGATAGCCGAGGTCGATCGCGCGCACGATGCCGCCCAGCTCGTCGATCTTGCGGATGTAGTCCATCGCCTGGGCTTCCATCTGGTCGGTGAGGCGCTCCAGGAAATAGGAGCCGCCCAGCGGATCGGCGGTGAGCGCCACCCCGGTCTCCTCGGCGATGATCTGCTGGGTGCGCAGGGCGACCGTCACCGCCTCCTCGGTCGGCAGGGCCAGCACCTCATCGTAGGAGTTGGTGTGCAGCGACTGGGCGCCCCCCAGCACCGCGGCGAGCGCCTGCAGCGCGACCCGCGCCACGTTGTTGAGCGGCTGCTGCGCGGTGGCCGACACGCCCGCGGTCTGGGTGTGGGTGCGCAGGCGCATGGACTCCGGCTTCTTCGCGTGGAACCGCTCGCGCATCACGGTGGCCCAGATGCGCCGGGCCGCCCGCAGCTTGGCGATCTCCTCGAAGAAATCGTTGTGGATGTCGAAGAAGAACGACAGGCGCGGGGCGAAGTCGTCCACGTCGAGGCCCCGCGCCGCCCCCGCCTGCACGTAGCCGAAGCCGTCCGCGAGCGTGAAGGCCAGCTCCTGCACCGCGGTCGAGCCGGCCTCCCGGATGTGGTAGCCGGAGATCGACACCGGGTTGAAGCGCGGGACGTGCTTCGCGCAGAACTCGATGGTGTCCACCACCACCCGCACCGCCGACTCGGGCGGCGAGATCCACTCCTTCTGGGCGATGAACTCCTTCAGCATGTCGTTCTGCATGGTGCCGCCGAGCTTGTCCCAGCCCACCCCCTGCTTGTCGGCCAGCGCCAGGTACATGGCGAGCGCCACCGAGGCGGTGCAGTTGATGGTCATCGAGGTCGTCACCTGGTCCAGCGGGATATCGCGGAACAGCACCTCGAAGTCGGCGAGGGTGGAGATGGACACGCCCTCGCGACCGACCTCGCCGCGCGCCCGCGGGTGATCGGCGTCGTAGCCCATCAGCGCCGGCATGTCGAAGGCGGTGGACAGCCCGGTCTGCCCCTGCTCGAGCAGGTACTTGAAGCGGGCGTTGGTGTCCTCCGGCCGGCCGAAGCCCGCGAACATCCGCATGGTCCAGAGGCGCCCGCGGTACATCGACGGATACGGCCCGCGGGTGTACGGGAACTCGCCCGGGTAGCCCAGCTTGTCCTCGTAACGCCATCCCGCGAGATCCTCCGGCGTGTAGAGCGGCTGCACCGGGATGCCGGAGAGGGTCTCGTAGGGCACGTCGCGCTCGGGCGCGCGCCGGACGAACGGGCGGTAGCTCTCCTCTTCCCACCGCTCCTTGCCGTCGGCCCCCCGTCGAGCATCCATGGTCGCGATATCCCCCTCAGGCCACCCGCGCGGCGCCGGCGAGCAGGTGGCGGGCGATGACCAGCTTCTGGATCTGCGAGGTGCCCTCGTAGATCTGGGTGATCTTGGCGTCGCGGAAGTGGCGCTCGACCTGGTACTCCTTGATGAACCCGTACCCGCCGTGCACCTGGATGGCGTCGGTGGTGACCCGCATCGCGGTCTCGGAGGCGAACAGCTTCGCCATCGCGGCCTCCGGCCCGAACGGCATGCCGGAGTCCTTCCGCCAGGCCGCGCGCAGGGTGAGCAGGCGCGCCGCCTCGATCGCGGTCGCCATGTCGGCCAGCATCCACTGCACCATCTGGTGCTGGCCGATCGGCACCCCGAAGCTCTTGCGCTCCCGCGCGTACCCCAGCGCCGCCTCGTAGGCGGCCACCGCGATGCCCACGGCCTGGGCGGCGATGCCGATGCGGCCGGCATCCAGCGCGCCGAGCGCGATCTTGAATCCCTGCCCCGTCTCGCCCAGCCGGTTGGCCGCGGGCACGCGGCAGCGCTCGAACAGGAACTCGGCGGTGTCCGAGGCGCGGATGCCGAGCTTGTCCTCGGTCTTGACCACCGTGAAGCCCGGGGCGCCCTTCTCGACGAGGAACGCGGTGACGCCGCGGTGACCGGCGGCGCGCTCGGTCTGGGCGAACACGAGCGCCGCGGACGACTCCCGCCCGTTGGTCACGAACACCTTGCGGCCGTCGAGCACGTAGTCGTCGCCGTCACGCCGGGCCAGCGTGCTCTGGTTGCTCGCGTCGGAGCCCGCCTCCGGCTCGGTGAGCGCGAAGCAGCCGATCTTCCGGCCCGCGGCGAAGGGGGTGAGGAAGCGGGCCTTCTGCTCCTCGGTGCCGTGCTTGTACACCGGGTCGCAGTAGAGCGAGTTGTTCACGGACATGATGACCGCGTGGGAGGCGCAGGCGCGCGCCACCGCCTCGAGGGCCAGGGCATACGCCACCGCGTCGCCCCCGCTGCCGCCGTAGGCCTCCGGCACCGCGATGCCCATCAGGCCCAGCTCGCCCATGCGCGCGACGGTCTCCCGGGGGAAGCGCGCCTCCCGGTCGATGGCCTCCGCGAGCGGGCGGACCTCCTTCTCCGCGAAGTCGCGGGCGAGGTCCCGGATCATCGTCTGCTCTTCCGTGAGGTCCAGGTGCAACCCTTGCTTCCTTTCTATCCGTCTACTTCTCCAGGAGCTGCTTGAACTCCTGCGTGAGCAGGGGCGCGACGTCGAAGAGGTCGCCGACGATGCCGTAGTCGGCGATCTTGAAGATCGGCGCCTCCGGATCCTTGTTGATCGCGCAGATCACCTTCGACGTGCGCATGCCCGCCAGATGCTGGATCGCGCCCGAGATGCCGAAGCCCAGGTAGAGCTTGGGCGAGATGGTGCGGCCGGTCTGACCGATCTGGAACCGGTGCGGCCGCCAGCCCGCGTCCACCGCCGCGCGGGAGGCGCCGACCGCGGCGCCCATCACCTTCGCGAGCTCCTCGAGGATGACGAAGTTCTCGGGGCCCTTGAGCCCGCGACCACCCGAGACGACGATGTCCGCCTCGCTGAGCTCGGGCAGGCCGGTCGAGGCCTCCTGCCTGCGCTCGACCAGCTTCATGCTCTCGGCCGGGATGTTCACCGCGGGCTTCTCCACCGCCGCGGCGCCGGCCACGCCGTCGGCAGGACGGAACACGTTGGGTCGCAGCGTCGCCATCCATGGCGTCTTCGCCCACGTCATCTTCGCCAGGAGCTTGCCCGCGTAGATGGGCCGGACCGCCACCAGCTTGCCGCCCTCGGCGGCCAACCCGGTCGAATCCGCGGAGAGTCCGGCGCCGAGGCGCGCCGCCAGCCGGGCCATGAACTCGCGCTGCCGCGTGGTCACCGGCGCGAAAATCGCCTGTGGCGACTCCTTGCCGGCCAGCTCCGCCACCACCGGCGTCCACACTTCGGCCCGGTACGGCGCGAAGGCCGCGTTCTCGAGAAGCCACACGCGCTTGGCGCCCCACTCGCCGAGCTGCTTGAGCCCCTCCGGCGTCGCCTTGTCCGTCACCCAGACCGCTTCGGCCTGCGCTCCCGTCGCTCCGGCCAGGCGCGAGGCCTCGCCGAGCACCTCCGCCATCACCTTCTTGGGTGCGCCCTGCCGATCGTCTTCCACCATGCACCAGTACGCGCCTGGCATGTCGTCCCCTTTATCGTTGTTCTAGATGGCCTTGGCGTCTTCGCGCAGGGCGCGGACGAGTTCCTTGGCGGCGGCGGCGGGCTCGCCCTGGATGATGCGGCCGGGCGGGCGCGGCGGCAGGCTCTCGAGCTTGACGACGCTGAGCGCGGGCGCCTCGGCCGCCAGACCGAGATCGGCCGCCTTCACGTCCCTGATCTCCTTCTTCTTGGCACCCATGATCCCCTTCAGGGTGGGATAGCGCGGCTCGTTGAGCCCCTTCTGGGCGGAGGCCACCGCGGGGAGCGGCAGGTCGAAGATCTCGAGCCCGCCCTCGACCTGACGGCCGACCCGGATGGTCTTGCCCGCCTCATCCACCGCCTCCTCCATGATCCAGGACGCGCATGGCCAGCCCAGCAGCTCGGCCACCTGCGCGGCCACCGCGCCCATGTCGTCGTCGATGGCCTGCCGGCCGAAGAGGGCCAGCGCGGGCGCCTCCTGCTTGATCACCCCCGCCAGCGCCCGCGCGGTCATCAGGGTGTCGGCCTCCGCCCACGCGGCGTCGTTGAGGTGAACGGCGCGGTCGGCGCCCATGGCCAGGCACGAGCGCAGCGCCTCCTTGCCGCGGTCCGGCCCGAGCGAGACCGCCACCACCTCGCCCTGCCCGCGCTTCTCCTTGATGCGGAGCGCCTCCTCCACCGCGAACTCGTCGTACGGGGAGACGATCCACGTGATGCCCGCGGTGTCGATGGCGCGCCCATCCGCGCCGATTTTGACCTGCGTGGCGGTGTCGGGAACCTGCTTGATCATGACGAGGATCTTCATGCGCGAAGCCCTTTCATCGCGGTTGAACGTCGAAAACTTCAGTTTGCCCCGCCGATGCGTCGTTGGTGGCGGCCGTGGCCGTGCTCGGCGTGTCGTAGCGGAGGTGGCGCGTGATGCGGAAGCGGTCGCCCGGAATGAAGACGCGGTCGTAGACCACCGGGGTGCCGTCCGGGCCCACCGAGACGCGGTCGGAGCGGAAGGCGGCGACGCCGGGCCGGCAGCCCAGCTCGCGAGCGGCCCAGCGCGGGAGCGGCACCGCGGACACCGTCTCCCGGGCCGCCGTGATCTCGATGCCCAGCTTGTGGATGAGCACCTGCCGGAGCGGCGTCACCGCCAGGTCGGCCTTGGAGATCTCCTCGCCCAGCGCGGCGGGCAGATAGGAAGTCTGGAAGCTCACCGGCTCGCCGTCCACGAGGCGCAGGCGCTCCAGCACGAAGACGGCCGCCCGCTCCGGGAGGCGCAAGGCCTCGGCCACCTGGCGGTCGGCGGCCACGAACTGGCTGCGGATGAATCGCGTGGCCACGTCCTCGCCCAGCGCCGAGAGGTCGCCCGCCAGCGCGCGAAGCTGCAGGATGTCGTAGTCGATGGCCGGGCGGGCGACGAAGGTGCCGAGGCCGTGCCGGCGGGCGATGAGCCCGTCGCGCTCGAGCAGATCCAGCGCCTGGCGCAGGGTCATCAGCGTGACGCCGAACTCCCGCGCCAAGCTGCGCTGATTGTCGAGGCGCTCGCCGGGTCCCTGCCCCGACGCGGCGATGCGCTCGCGCAGCGTCTGGGCGATCTGATGATACCGTGGCACGCGACTCGCCAAGTGAGCCCCCACGCTCGGTGTTCTAGAACTCCGCTGGCCGCTCAACGTCCTTGTCGAGCTTCGATTCGGGATTCACGCTGGCGCGACAGGCAGTTACTGCGACCGGCGCCATTGTAACCGCGCCGGCCGCGCGGGGTCAATGGGCCCCGGCGGCCCTCGATGAGCCCCGGCCGGGCCTAGGCGGGGACCTCGGCGGCGAGACGCTGGGACAAGGCCACCAGGGCCTCCAGCTTGCGGCGCGCCGCCCCGGAGTCGATCGACCGGGCGGCCAGCGCCATGCCCGCCTTGAAATCGCTCGCCTTGCCGCCCGCCACCAGCGCCGCCGCCGCGTTCATCAGGACGATGTCGCGCCGCGGCCCGGGTTCGCCGCCCAGCACACGCCGGATGATCTCCGCGTTCTCCTGCCGGTCGCCACCCTGCAGGTCGCCGATGGCGGCCCGGGGCACGCCGAAGTCCTCGGGACGCACGCGGCTGGACCGGACGACACCCTCGTGCACCTCCGCGATGTGGCTCTCCCCGGTGTTCGAGATCTCGTCGAGCCCGTCCGCCCCGTGGACGACGAAGGCCCGGATCGTCCCCAGCTCGGCGAGCACCCGGGCGAGCGGCTCGGTGAGCGCGGCCGAGTACACCCCGATCACCTGCGCATTGGCCCCGGCGGGATTGGTGAGCGGGCCCAGCATGTTGAAGACGGTGCGCACGCCCATCTCGCGGCGCGCGGCCATCACGTGTTTCATCGCGGTGTGCAGCAGCGGGGCGTAGAGGAAGCCGATTCCCACCTCGTCCACGCAGCGGGCCACCTTCGCCGGGCTGAGCTCGATGTTGATCCCGAGCGTCTCCACCACGTCGGCGGAGCCGCAGAGCGAGGAGACGGAGCGGTTGCCGTGCTTGGCTACCTTGAGCCCCGCCCCCGCCACCACGAACGCGGTCGCGGTCGAGACGTTGAAGGTGCCGGAGGCGTCGCCCCCGGTGCCGCAGGTGTCGATCAGCATCTCCCGGTCGGTCCCCGTCTGCGCCAGATCCGCGCCGCTGGCGCGGATCTTGACCGCCTTCTGCCGCATGACCTGGGCGAAGCCGATCAGCTCCTCGACCGTCTCGCCCTTCATGCGCAGCGCGGTGAGGAAGGCGGCGATCTGGGCGTTGGTGGCCGCGCCCGACATGATGGCCTCCATCGCGGCCGCCGCCTCGAGCCGCGAGAGATCGCGGCGGTCCACCAGCGCGCGCACCGCCTCCGTGATGATGGGACTGGTCACGGCCGGCCGGTCCCCGCGCGGATCGAGGCCAGCGCGCGCAGGACGTCCTGGATCTGCAGCGGCTTGGGCATGACCAGGTCCACGCCGTGCGTGTGGAGATCCTCCGGCGCCACCTCCACCCCGAATCCGCTCATCATCACCACCGGCACCTCCGGCGCCCGGTCCTTGACCGCGCGCGCCACCTGCCAGCCCGTCATACCGGGCATCGCCAGATCCGTGAAGACCACGTCGAACCGCTCGGCGCGGAACCGGTCCACGCCTTCCTGGCCGCTCCGCGCCATCACCGCGGTGTGGCCGGCGGTGGTCAGGATGTCGGCCACGACCTCTCCCACCTCTTCCTCGTCGTCCACCACCAGGCAGTGCAGCGGAACCGCCGAGCCGGCCGGCGCCGCGGGCGGCCGGGGCGCTTCCACCAGCGGGTCCGGGGTGGTCGCGGGGAAGAGCAGGCGGAAGATCGTGCCGCGGCCCTCTTCGCTCTCGACCGTGATCCGCCCGTTGTGGCGTTGCAGGATACCATACGCCATCGAGAGCCCGAGTCCGGTGCCCTTCGGCCCCTTGGTCGTGAAGAACGGATCGAAGATCTTCTCGCGGATGTGCTCGGGAATGCCCGTCCCGGTGTCGCGGACCTCGACCCGCACCTGGCCGTCGCTGGTGCCGGTGCGCAGCGTGAGGGTGCCGCCCTGCGGCATCGCGTCGGCCGCGTTCAACACCAGATTGGTGAAGGCCTCCCGCAGCTCGGCCGGATCGCCCGCCACCGCCGGCAACCCCTCGGTCAGATCGGTCTCCACCTCGATCTCCACGCCGCGCCGACGGCTGTCCTGCCGCCAGATCGACTCGGTGGTCTCGAGCACCTGCTGGACGATCTGATTGAGGTCGACCGCCACCGCGGGCTGGTCGCGCCGGATGCCGGTGAAGTCCTGGAGGCGGCGCACGGTGCGGGCGCCGTCCATGGCCGCCCGCTCGATGACCTTGATCCACTGGCGGAGCTTGACGTCCTGGACCCGCTCGAGCAGGAGCTGCGCGCGGCCCAGGATGGACGCGAGCAGGTTGTTGAAGTCGTGGGCCACCCCCGAGGCCATCTCGCCGAGGGCGCGGAGCTTCTCGGTGCGCACGAGCTGGTCCTGGGCGGCGCCCAGCTCGCCGAGGGCCCGCGTGCGCTCCTCGTAGAGACGCGCGCTGCGGAGCATCAGGGCGACGAGCTGCGCGATGTTGACGAGGAGCCGCTCGTCCCCCTCGGTGAACGCGCGGTCCGGGCTGCGCAGTGACACGAGCCCGATCACCCGGTCCCCCGCGGTCATGGGCACGATGAGGCAGTACGGCATGTCCATGGCGTTGGCGACCGGCGCCACCCCGTGCCGTCGGCAGTCCGCGACATAGTCCGTGGTCCGGAGCGGTCGCCCGCTGTTGAACACGAGGGTGGAGAGCCCGGCCCGGTCGCGCGGGTAGAAGTGTGGCTCGTCGTCGTCGCACCGCCGCCCATCCCGCACGCGCAGCACCACGTTCAGCCGCTCGTGCTCCTCGTCCAGCAACACCACCGCCATGTGCTGGACGTCCAGGACCCGCGGCACCTGCTGGTGCAGCGTGTCCAGGATGCCGGCCTGGTCGAGCTGGCCGGTGACCGAGCGCGACAGCTCGTGGAGCACCGACAGCTCCTGCACCCGGCGCTGGTTGTCCCGGAAGAGACGCGCGTTCTGCAGCGCCACGCCCGCCTGGCTCGCCACCGCTTCCATCAGCCGCCGCTCGGCTTCCGAGAGCTCGCGGACCTTGTCCCGCCAGCTGGCCGAGAAGCCGCCGATCATCTGCTCCCGGGCGAAGATCGGCACGAAGAGGTGGGTGCGGGCCGGCATGGCCCGGCGGAGCTCCTCGGGGATGCGGGGGTCCTGGGCTGCGTCGGTGGAGATCACGGAGCCCCGCCGCTCCGCCGCCTCGCGGTAGAAGGGGTGGCGCCGGACCGACAGGCGCAGATCACGGAGCACGTCGAGCCGTTCCGGAGGCACGTGGTAGCCCGCCAGCGGGGCCAGCCACTCTCCGTCGTCCTCCAGCAGCCAGATGCCCGCGCTGTCGGCGCCGAGACCACGCGCCACGTGGCGCAGGAGCTGTCGAGTCAGGGCATCCATGTCGAGGGTCGAGGCGAGCGTCTGGCTCACCGACAGCAGCGTTTCCGTTTCCTGCAGCTTCAGCTCCGTCTGCCGCGCCAGCTCCGCGTTCTCCATGCCGAGGCCGACCTGGGCGGCCACGCCCTCGAGCAGCCGCACCTCCGACTCGCCGAACTCGCGCCCGGGCTGCCACCAGACCAGGAACAGCGCGCCGACCGGCTCGCCCCGCACGGTGGTGGGGGCAAAGAGGACGGAGTGGGCGTCGATGCCCTCCAGCACGCCGCGATCGAAGCGCGGATCCTCCAGCGCGTCCGAGGACCAGGCGGCGCGCCCGTCGCGCCAGACCTGGGCCAGGGCCGGAAAGCGCGCGAGGGGAAACGGCCGGGTCAGGAAGCGCTCGAGCAGGTGCTTGGGCACGTGGTAGCCCGCGGTGGGCACGAGGGCCTCTCGCTTGGCGTCGAGGCTGTAGACGCCGACCATGTCGGCTCCGAAGGCGTGGGCCACCTCGCGCGCCACCGTGCGCATGAGATGCGCGGTCGACTCCGGCTGCGAGAGCGCGCGCCCGACGGACAGCAGGGCCGTCGTCTCCCGCAGCCGCTCCTGCACCTGGGTGTAGAGCTGGGCGTTGGCGAGCGAGAGCGCGAGCTGGCCCGCGATGGCCATGGCCAGGTCCACCTGCCAGGGCTCGAAGGAGGTCGCTCGCTCGGTGTGGTCGAGGGACATGACCCCGATCACCTCGTCCTGCCGGATGAGCGGAACGGCCATGGTCGACTTCACATGGAAGATCTCCACCCACTCCGCGGGGACCAGGTCGCTCGCGGCGGCATCCGGCACGATCACCGGCCGGCGCGTAACGACGGTGCGCGTGTGCAGCGGCGGGCGCGTGGGCAGCGACTCGGCCATGCGGCGGTACCGGGCCCAGATCTCCGGATCCTGATGGCCGTCGGCGAACTGGGACATGAGCGGCACCACGCGGCCGTCCACCCAGCGCTGGATCGAGCAGCGGTCGACCCGGCACACCTGCGCGATCTTCATGGTCACCTCGCGCAGCAGCCGCTTCGAGTCCAGGGTGGAGTTGAGGATCTCGGCCACTTCCAGCAGCGCCCGGCTCTCCTCGAGCCGGCCGCGGGTCTCCCCGTAGAGCCCGGCGTTGCGGATGGCCACGCCCGCCTGCGCCACGAAGCTCTCGAGGAGCTGTTGGTCGTCGGGGCCGAGGCGGATCGGCCGGTACCCGTTGAGGGTGAGGACGCCCAGCAGCGAGTCCTGGACGAGGATCGGGACCGCGAGCAGGCTCGTGAGTCCGTGCCTGGCCGCCCACTCCTTGGCCTTGAAGCGCGGATCCTGCTGCACGTCGGCGATCTCCAGCGGCTGCCGATGCAATGCCACCCAGCCGGTGGCGCCCTCGCCGAAGGCGGCGTCCTGGTAAGGCAGCTCCCGGCCGAGGTCGCCGGACGCCGTGCGCAGGGTGAGACGGCGGGACGCCTCGTCCGCCACCCAGAATATCGCCAGCGGTACCGCGATCAGCTCGCCCGCCGCCTTGGCGATGGCCTCGAGCACCTCGTCCATGTCGAGGGAAGAGGAGACGATCTGGGCGAGGTGGGCCAGGCTGCGCAGGCGGGCCGCCCGGACGTCGAGCGCCTGATAGAGCCGGGCGTTCTCGAGCGCGACCCCGACCAGGTTCGCGAACGCCGAGAGGTACTCGACCTCGCGACTGCTGTACCGCTCGCCGAGCGGACGATAGACGACGAGCGCGCCCATGAGGTGTTCCCGGACGAGCGGCACCGCGAGGATGGACCGGCCACCGATCTCCTCGACCCAGCGGCGCGACTGCGGGCGTAGCGGGATGCGGGGATCGTTCAGCACGTCGGGCGTCCAGACCGGGGCGCGCTCGGTCAGCGCCCGGCCGACCACGCCCTCGTCCGTGTTGAGGGGCTGCGCGCGCTCGGCGAGCCGGCCGGAGAACGGCCCCTGGCCGGCGGCCAGGCGCAAGGGGCCGCCGTCTTCCCCCTGCAGCCAGATGGCGATGTCGAGCATGCCGAGCGACTCGTGCGCCTGGGTGGCGACCATCTCGAGCACCCGCGCTTCATCGAGGGTGGAGACGAGCACGCGACCCAGCTCGGCCACCACGCGCATCCGGTCCGCCTGCTCGGAGGCCTCGCGGTAGAGGCGCGAGTGGTCGATGGCGATGGCGGCCTGGCCCGCGAAGGTCTCGGCCAGCTCCTGCTCGCGCGCGGTGAAGGGCCGCCGGCCCCGAAACGTCAGCACCCCGATGGCCCGCTCGCCGACCAGGAGTGGCACCCCGAGGTAGTGCGTGTAGCCGAGCCGCCGGTCGGCGGCCCGATGCTCCGCCAGCAGATCGGCGCTCTCGAGCTCGCACATCAGGGCCTGGCCCGAGGCCAGCACCTTGCCGCTCAGGCTCTCGCCCACCTTGATCCGCGCCCGGACCATGGTCTGGGCGGCGGTGCCGGCCAGGCCCGCCACCACCAGGTCGTCGCCGTCGAGCAGCCGGAACCCCGCGTTGTCCACCTCGAGGAGCCGCGCCGACTCCTCCGCGATGGAGACGAGCAGGCTCTCCGGGGAGGCGAGCGCCCCGATCTTCTTGTTGATCTCGAGGAGCGAGCTGAGCGACGCCTTGCGGTCGCGCTCCATCGCGAACACGCGCGCGTTGTCGAGCGCCACCGCGGCCTGGCCGGCCAGCGCGGTCATGATCGACACCTCGGCCGGCGACGGGGAGTGCGACTCCCACCAGTAGGCGGCCAGGGCGCCCAGCACCTGGCCCTTGCTCACGAGCGGCACGGAGAGGACCGACCGGTATCCTTCGCGCTCGATCTCGACGCGCGTCTCCGGGCCGATCAGCACCGCCGGGTCGTTCAGCACGTCCTCGCTCCACACCGGCTCGCGTCGCTCCACCGCCCGGCCGGTGGTTCCCTCGCCCAGCCGGACGCGGACCGTCTTCATGAACTGGGGGGAGAGCCCGCGCCCGCGCTCGAAGACGATCGCCCCGGCCGCCGGGTCGAAGCGGAAGATGGCGAGCCCCGCCACCCCCAGCAGGGCACGGCAGCGGTCCACGACCAGGTCCAGGACACGGTCCACCTCGAGGGTCGAGCTGACGACGCCGCTCACCTCGAAGAGCGCCTGGTACTGGGCCGCGTTCCGGGTCGCCTCGTCGAAGAGGCGCGCGTGCTCGAGCGCCACCGCGGCCTGCGTGGCGAAGTCGGTCAGGGTCGAGAGGTCTTCCTCGGTGAAGGGCGGCGCGCCCGGCCCGCGGCCCGCCGTCATCACCCCCAGGGCCCGGCCCCC
This sequence comes from Candidatus Deferrimicrobiaceae bacterium, assembly GCA_035463855.1. Lineage (GTDB taxonomy): Bacteria > Methylomirabilota > Methylomirabilia > Rokubacteriales > CSP1-6 > CAMLFJ01. The sequence continues at coordinate 15,746 of DATHSW010000316.1, forward strand.
GGCCATGAGGGGCGCGACCAGCAGCCGGCTCGTGAACGGCACGAACTGGGCCATCGCGTACGGTGAGCTGGGATAGTCGTTGACGAGCATGCCGCGGCCGGCGGCCAGCGCGGCCCCGGCCGCTCCCGTGCCCACATTGAATCGGAGATCGCGGATCCAGTCCGCGACGTCCGACCAGGCCCGAGGGCGCAGCGTGTCGCCCTCCAGCAGGTACAGCGCGGCGAACGAGCCTCCGATCAGCCGCTGAATCGACCGCGCGATGACCACGAGCAGCTCCTCGGTATCGAGCTGCTCGGAGATGTGGCGCTCGATCACCCGCTGCGCCTCGAGTCGGCTGAGGCGGGCCGCCGCCATGTCCCGGAGCTGGGCCCGCTCCACCGCCAGGCCCACCTGCTGGGCGACGCCCGAGAGGGTCGTCATCTCGTCCGGCGTGAACTCGCGCTGCTCCTGGGAGACGAGGGCCATCACGCCCCACGTCCGGCTCTCGACGAGGATCGGCACCGCGAGTTGGGTGCGGTGGGCTCGCTCGGCCGCCATCGCCCGGATCCCCTCTTCCGAGGGGGGCGAGGCGTCGAGATGGGTGACCAGGATCTGCCCGGTGCGCGCGGCGACGCCCACGTGGGAGCCATCCAGGGGCCGCGTGCGGGCGCGGTCGAGGTGGCGCGGATCGAACCCGCTCTGGCCTTCCAGGACGAGCCGCTTGCCGTCGTGGTCGAGCCGGTAGATCGCGCCGACGTCCATCCGGGCGAGCCCCCGCACCACCTCGAGCGTCTCCGCGGCGGTGGTGGCCAGATCGCCGCCGCGGCTCATCGTCGAGAAGACCGCGTTCAGCGCTTCCAGCTCCCGGTTGCGTCGCTCGAGCGCGACGCGGGGGCTGTCCGGGCGCGGCCCCGGCCCGGCGGCCGGCCGCGGCCGGCCGGGGGGCGGCAAGAAGGCGAGCACGACGGCGGCGAGCACCACGGCGCCGGCCCCCAGCAGGCCCAGGAATTCGATGAGCAGTCGGCGCTCGGCGCGGGCGAATTCTCCCACCGGGAGCATCGCCCACAGGCCGCCGTCGGGCGACGTGACCACCGGGGGGCCGAGCCGGCGGACCGCGAAGGGCTCCTCTCCCACATCGGTGGCCCCCAACGTGGCGGCCCGGGCCCAGCCGCTCGTGGGCAGGCCCGTCCGGCTCGCCGCGAGCGCGCGGTCGCCCGAGACGAAGACCACCGCCGGGCGCGCGGGCAGCCGCTCCAGCACCGGGCCCAGCCCCTCGACGCGCCGGCCGGCCACGACCGTGCCCCGGGCGTCGCGCGCCTCCCGCTCGGCCGGACCCTGCACCGGCGCGGTCACCAGGAAGTACGGCTGCCCGCCGGCCAGCCGGAGGGCCAGGGCCGGCTCGGTGCCGGCGGGAGTCCCCGGCAGGCTCGGCGGTGGGCTCGCCGGGACCTGCACCAGCGGTGCGCCCCGCGAATCGCGGATCGTGATGAAGTCGGCGAGCCCGTCGCGGGTGATCGCGAGGACGCGCGGGGAGGCCCCGCGCGCCAGGACGGCCCAGTCCCCCTTCACGGTCCCCTCCACCACCGCCGGGTCACGCGCGAGGAGCACCGTCTCGCGCTGCAGCGAGTCCTGGTAGTCGGCGACCAGCGCGGTCACCGCGTCCACGGTCCGGGCGATCGCCGCCTCGTGGGTGCGCGCGAGCTGGCGTTGCGCCGCGACGAACCCGAGCCCGGCCAGGATGCCCAGCGGGAGAGCCAGCACCAGGAAGGGGACGATGAAGCCTCGGATGACCCGGCGCACGAACCTATTTTCGGCCCGCAGGGGGGCGAATTATACGGGATTTTCCGCGGGGGCCCGGCGCCCGCCGCGGGAGGCCCCGCTACAGGCCAAGATAGGCCTGCTTGATATGGCCGCTCGCGAGCAGGTCGGGAGCGGCCCCGGAGATGGTCACCCGCCCGTTTTCGAGCACATAGCCCCGGTGCGCGAGCTGGAGCGACCGGAGCACGTTCTGCTCCACGAGCAGAATCGGCAGTCCCTGCCGGTTGATACGAGCCAGATCCTCGAAGATCGCCTTCACCATCACCGGGGCCAGCCCGAGGCTGGGCTCGTCCAGCATCAGCAGGCGCGGGCAGGCCATGAGCCCCCGCCCGATCGCGCACATCTGCTGCTCGCCGCCGGACAGCGTGCCCGCCAGCTGCTCGCGCCGCTCCCGGAGCCGCGGGAACAGGTCGAAGACCCGCGCCAGGCTCTCCGCGCGCCGGGTCCGGGCCATCGGCGTCCGCGCCCCCAGCTCCAGGTTCTCCAGCACCGTCATCGTGGGGAACAGCTGGCGCCCTTCCGGCACGTGGACCACTCCGCGGGCCACCACCTGGGCGGACGTGAGACCGTCGAGCCGGTGGCCCTCGAACTCGATGCGGCCACGCCGCAGCGGCAGGAGGCCAGAGACCGCGCGCAGGGTGGTCGTCTTGCCGGCCCCGTTGGCGCCGATCAGCGCGACCGCTTCGCCCTCCCGCACCTCGAGCGACACCTCGCTGACCGCGGTCAGATCGCCGTAGCCGACCTCGACGGTCTCAACGCGCAGGAGCGTGGACATACTCCTCACCCAGGTAGGCCTCGATGACGCGCGGGTGGTTGGCCACGCGGGCGGGCGGGCCCTCCACGATCTTCTCGCCGAAGTTCAGCACCGCGATGCGGTGAGACAGGCTCATCACCGCCCGCATGTTGTGCTCGATCAGGAGGATGGAGACGCCGCTCTCGTTGATGCTCTTGACGAGGTCCACGATGGCGGCCGTCTCGGTGGGATTGAGCCCGGCCATCACCTCGTCGAGCAGCAGCAGGGCGGGCTCGGTCGCGAGCGCGCGCGCCAGCTCGAGGCGCTTGCGCTCGGCCAGGGTGAGCCCCGCCGCCGCCTGATCCGCCTTGGCCCCGAGCCCCACCCGCTCGATCACCGCCCAGGCCTTGGCCCGGGCCTCCCCCATCCGGGGCCGCCGGGCCAGCGCGCCCACGCGCACGTTGTCGAGCACGGACAGATGGGGGAAGGGCCGGGCGATCTGGAAGGTGCGCGCCAGGCCGAGGTGGCAGATCGCGTGCGGCTTGAGCCCGGCGAGCGGGTGGCCGTCGAACCGGACCACGCCGGCGTCGGGCGCGAGGAAACCCGAGATCAGGTTGAACGCGGTGGTCTTGCCGGCGCCGTTCGGGCCGATGAGCCCGAGCACCTCGCCCCGCGCCATCTCGAGCGACAGGTCGCGGACCGCCACGAGTCCCCCGAAGCGCTTGGAGAGGCTCGTGGCCTGGAGCAATGGCGCGTGGGCGGTCATGATCTGAGCCTCTTCGCGCCAGCGCTCATCGGGTGGCCATCCTCACCCAGAGGCGGCGGAGGGCCGGGTAGGCACCCTGGGGGAGGAAGAGCACCACCGCGATGAGCAGGAGGCCGTAGGCGATCAGGTGGGCGCCGGACCAGCTCCCCTGCCCGAAATAGATCCGCGCGAGCTCCGCGAGCGGGCTCAGGATGAAGGACCCCAGGATCGGGCCCAGCACCGTGCCCGCGCCGCCCACGATGGGCCGGATGATGATCTAGACCGACAGCGGAATGCCGAACACCGTGCCGGGTTGCAGCGAGAAGAGGTAGAAGGCGTAGAACGTCCCGCCCACCCCGGTGAGGAAGGACGAGACCACCATCGCCAGCATCTTGTAGCGGAAGGTGTTCACCCCGAGCGCCTCGCAGGCGCTCTCGTCCTCCCGGATCGCGATCAGGTAGGCGCCGAAGCGCCGCCGCTCGATGGCGGTCACGATCCCGGTGGCGACCAGCATCAGCCCCAGGGCGACGTAGTAGTACACGCGGTTGTCCTGGAACTGGAACTGCCAGGGATCGCCGGTGAAGGTGATGTAGTAGCCGAGCGCCCCGCCCACCGCGTCCGTATTGAGGGCCACGATGCGGCAGACCTCCGCGAAGGCCACCGTGAGCAGCACGAAGTAGAAGCCGCGCAGGCCGAAGCGAAAGCCGAGATAGCCGACCACCGTGCCGAGCCCGGCCGAGAGCAGCCCGCCCACGAGCATGCCGATCCACGGGGTGAGGCCGGCCTGCACCGAGAGCACCGCCGAGGCGTAGGCCCCGATGCCCACGAAAGCGGCGTGGCCGGCGGAGAGCTGGCCGGCGTAGCCGCCCACGATGTTCCAGGCCTGGCCCAGGAACGCGTAGAAGAAGATGAAGATGAACACGGTGACCGCGTAGGAGTTGAGCACCGCGGGCAGCAGCAGGAGGACGGCCAGCGCGGCGGCGGCGAGCCACCTCACGCGGCGGTCTTCCCGAAGAGCCCGGCCGGGCGCAGCAACAGGATCACGATCAGCAGAGAGAAGCTCACCAGCTCCTTCATCGAGGGGCTCAGGAACACCGCGCCGAGCGATTCGGCCACCGACACGAGGAGGCCGCCCAGGAACGCGCCGGGCAGGCTGCCCATGCCCCCGATGATCACGATGTTGAACGAGGCGACCGAGAGCGAGAGCCCGCCCGCGGGCTGGAAGGGCAGGATCGGCGAGACCAGCGCCCCCGCCGCCCCCACGCACGCGGCCCCGATGCCGAAGGCGGCCGCGTACACGCGCCGCACGTCGGCGCCGATCACGAGCGCCCCGTAGGCGTTGTCGGCGGCCGCGCGCATGGTGCGCCCGAGATCGGTGCGGGTCAGGAAGAGGTAGAGCGCCAGGGTGAGCGCCATGGCCAGCGCGAAGGTCACGAGCCGCGCCACGTCCACGAACACCGGGCCGAGCCAGAAGGTGGCCGCCCGCAGCGGCGAGCGCACCCGCTGGGGATCGGGGCCGAAGGCGACGAGCGCCGCGTTCTCGAGCACGAGGGCGACGCCCAGCATCAACAAGATCTGCATCTCGTGGGGGGCGTCCACGATCCGGTCCACGAGCAGGCGCTGGGTGGCCCACCCGACCACGAACAGCACGGCCGCGCAGAGGACGAAGCCCACGTAGGGATCCACTCCCGCGCGGGTGGAGAGGAGCCAGGCGAGGTACATGCCCCAGACCATCATGTCGCCGTGGGCGAAGTTCACCACCCGCATCACCCCGAAGATCAGGGTGAGCCCCACGGCCATGAGGCTGTAGACGCCTCCGAACAGGAGGCCGCTCAGCAGCCCCTGGGCGACGAGCGCCGGGTCCAGAGCCGGCTACGCCCTGGGCCGCGGGAAGACGAACTTCTGGACGGCGGCCTCCCGGGGCCAGACCGCGACCGGCTTTCCGGCCAGGATCTGGATCATGGTGGTGACCGCGTTCGGGTTGTCGCCGACCTCGTTGAAGGTCACCGGCCCCGCGTATTGCATGAGGCCGCCCGACCAGTTCGACTTGCGGAGGGCTTCCACGATGGCGCCGGGATCGGTGGACCTGGCGCGCTCGAGCACGTCCGCGATCAGCATCATGCCGTCATAGGAGTAGCCCGAGTTCGTGTCGAACGTCTTGCCGTTCGACCGCCTCAGGTATTCCGCGGCGACCGTCTGGGTGCGCGCGTTCCTGAAGTTGGGCCACGGCAGGCTGCTCATGACGTACTCGAGGTCTTCCTTCAGCACCGCGAGCTGCCCCGCCTCGTAGAGCCCGGGGCTGCCCGGCCCGACGATGCCCATGATGTCCAGCCGCTGCTTGCGGAGCTCGGGCAGGAGGAGCTGGGCGCTCGCCGGCCGCGTGATCGGCGCGATGATGTCGGGCTTGGCCGCCTTGGCGCGCGACACCTCGGTGGAGAGATCCTGGGGCGGCTCCGGCCACGGGATGACGTCCACGATCTCCCACGAGGGCTTGGCGGCGGCGTGCGCGGCCTGGAAGCCCTTGGCGTTGTTCTGGCCGAAGAGGTCGTTGCAGTACATCAGGACGACGCGCTTGGGCGCGACGTTGGCCTCCTTGAAGACCTCGCCGAAGTACTGGACCGCCTTGCGGCCGAACGAGGAGCCGGTCGGGAAGTTGCGGTACACGTACTGGATCTTCTGCTGGCCGTCCTTCACCGCGCGAGCCACGTTGGCGGTGATGGGGTCGGCGGCCGCGATGTCCACCAGGAAGGGGATGCGGCGCTGCTGGACCACCGGCACCATCGCCTGGGTGGACCCGGAGTCGAAGGAGCCCATCAGCATCTGGGCGCCCTGGTTGATCACCCGCTCCGCCTCGGTCCGCCCCACGTCGGGCTTCGTCTGGGTGTCGCCGAGGACGAGCTCGAGCTTCATCCCGTTGAGCGCCTTGATGCCGCCCGCCGCGTTGACCGCGTCGGCCGCCATCTGGGCCCCGAGACGGCAGGCCTGGCCGGGCTCGGCGAGCGGGCCGGTGATCGGGTGAACGACCCCCACCTTGAAGGTGGGGGCCTGGGCGCGCAGGACGGCGGGGAAACCGAGCACGGAAGCGCCGGCCGCGGCGGCCGCGAGGAACTCGCGCCGGGTCGATCGATGGGTCGTCATGGAGAGCCTCCTTTTCGAGGTTTCCCGCGGGGAAGCCGCGGGCGAGGGGTTGGCGCGCGCCCGTCTCGCACCGCGAGACCGCTCAGGTAAAGGCGTCCCATCTCCTCGACCAGGTCGCGGGGCCGGATGCGTCCTCGGACGTCGTACCACCCGTCCAGCGTGTTCAGCATCGCGAACAGCGAGAAGGCGGCCACCGTCGGGTCCACCCGCCGGAAGCGACGACGGCGCTGCCCCTCCCGGATGACTCCCCTAACCAGCTCCAGGTACTGCCGCTCCATGGCGGCCACCCGCCGCCGCCGCGCCGCGGACAGGTATTTCCCCTGCCCGAACAGGATGGCCAGGTTGTTCGGGTGCTGCCAGTGAAAGGCGGTGTGGGCCCGGATGAGCTCGCGGAGCTGCTCCGCCGGGTCACCGGCCGCCGCGACGGCGGCCCGGGCTCCGGCCAGGATTCCTGCCATCGAGTAGTCGCAGATCCGGAAGAGCAGCTCTTCCTTGTCCCGCACGTGGTAGTACAACCCCGGCTTCGACAGGCGCGCCCGACGGGCCACCTGGCTGACAGTGGCCGCGCCGAATCCGTTCGCGGCGAAGAGCGCCGTCGCCGTTCTCAATACCGTGTTCCAGCGCGTGGGGCGGGGCATGCGGATCGACAGCTGCTTATAGCGAACCCCGAGGGAGACTGTCAAGCCGTAATACTTGACCGTTCGTCAAGTATGAGGAGGGGCACCGACCCCTCGAGGTGCCGACCGGCCGGTGAACTTTCAGAGCTTGCCGAGCAGCTGCGGCGCGATCACCACCCGCTGGATCTGGTTGGTGCCTTCGTAGATCTGGGTGACCTTGGCGTCGCGCATGAAGCGCTCGACCGGGAACTCGCGGGTGTAGCCGTAGCCTCCGAAGATCTGCACCGCGTCGGTGGCCGCCTTCATGGCGGTGTCCGAGGCCAGGCACTTGGCGGCCGCGGCCTCGAGCGCGGTGCCGGTGACCCCACGGTCGATCAGGGAGGCGGCGTGGTGGACCACGAGCCGCGAGGCGTGCACCGCCATCGCCATGTCGGCCAGCATGAACTGGATGCCCTGGAAGGCGGCGATGGGCTGGTCGAACGCCCGGCGCTCCCTGGCGTAGGCCACCGAGGCGTCGAGGGCGGCCTGCGCGATCCCGACCGCCTGGGCGCCGATGGTGGGGCGCGACTGCTCGAGCGTCCGCATCGCGACCTTGAACCCTTCCCCTTCCTCGCCGAGCCGGTTCTCGACCGGCACCTCACAGTCGCTGAAGTGCAGCGCCACCGTGGGCGAGCCGTGGATGCCGAGCTTGCGCTCGCTCTTGCCCACCGTGAAGCCTTTCATGCCCGGCTCGACGAGCAGCGCGGTCACCGCCTTGGCCCGCTTGGCGGGATCGCTGGTGACGAACACGGTGATGACCCCCGCGTGGGAGCCGTTGGTGACCCACATCTTGGACCCGTTCAGCACGTACCGGTCGCCCCTGCGGACCGCCCGGCAGGTCATCGCGGCGGCGTCGGAGCCCGAGCCCGGCTCGGAGAGCGAGAAGGCCGCGGTCATCTCCCCGGAGGCCAACCTCGGCAGGTAGCGCCGCTTCTGCTCCTCGCTGCCCGCGAAGATGATGGGATAGCCGCCCAGGTTCTGGACCAGCAAGATGGTCGAGGTCGAGGCGCACGCCCAGGCCACCTCCTCGGCGGCGAGGCAGAACGCGAGCGAGCCCGCCGCGCTGCCGCCGTAGGCCTCGGGGATGTGCAGCCCCATCAGGCCCTGCTGGCCCAGCAGCTTGAGCTGCTCGTGCGGGTACTCCCCCGTCTCGTCCACGTGGGGCGCCAGCGGCGCGATGCGCTCGCGGGCGATCTCCCGGGCGAGGCCGCGGATCGCCCGCTGGTCCTCGGTCAAGTAGTAGAGATTGCCCATTTACGGCGCGGAGTTGACGCTACTTCTTCGCGTAGTCGTGGAACCCCTTGTCACTTCCCGCGGTAGTCGTAGAAACCCTTGCCGGACTTGCGACCGAGCTGCCCGGCCATCACCATGCGTTTGAGCAGCGGGGGGGGCGCGTAGCGGGGCTCCCGGTACTCGTCGAACATGACCTCGGCCACGTACATCGTGGTGTCGAGGCCGACCAGGTCGAGCAGGGTGAACGGCCCCATCGGGTAGCCGCACCCGAGCTTCATGGCCTGGTCGATGTCCTCCAGCGAGGCCAGCCCACCCTCGTAGACCCGGACGGCGTCGAGCAGGTACGGCACGAGCAGGCGGTTCACGATGAAGGCGGTCGAGTCCTTCGCGCGCACCGGCACCTTGCCCACCGCCTGCACCCACTCGTAGGCCGCGAGCACGCTCTTCTCGTCGGTGAGGATGGTCTGCACCACCTCCACCAGCTTCATCAGCGGAACCGGATTGAAGAAGTGCAGGCCGAGCACCTGGGCCGGCCGCTTGGTGGCCGCGGCCATCGCGGTGATGTTGCACGAAGAGGTGTTGGACGCGAGCAGCGCGTGCGGCGGGCAGATGCGATCGAGCTTGGCGAAGGTCTCGTTCTTGAGCGGCTGGTTCTCGGTGATGGCCTCGATCACCAGGTCGCAATCGCGGAAGGCATCGAGGCCGACGACGCCCTTGATCCGCCCGAGGCTCTCGTCGCGCGTCTTCTCGTCGATCTTGGCCTTGGCGACGAGCGCGTCGAGGCTCTTGCGGAGCCCGCCGAGCCCCCGATCGAGCAGCTCCTGGCTCGCCTCCGCCACCACGGTGGGAAACCCGGCCTGGGCAGCCACCTGGACGATGCCCGACCCCATCAAGCCGCAGCCCAGCACGCCGACGTTCCGAATTGCCATGCCTGGTGTCTCCTGGTCGCCGCCGGCCCCGGGATCAACCGGGGACGGGCGTCATCCTCGAATGGAAGGGGGCTGCTCGACGGTCAGCGGCGGGATCGTGACCGGTTGTACGCGGCCAGCGCGAACTCGTGCTCGATGTCGCCGGGCGGGCACGGGTTCCTCACGACGATGCTGATCCCGGTCTTCCGGTTGCGCATCGAGCCGTCCGCCTGGGGCTCCCACTCGTCCATCGGCGACGGCCTGGGAGCCAGCGCGTCCTGCTTGATGGCTTCGTTGAAGGCCCGGTCCCGGGACTCGATGGAGCCGGCGGGCCGGTTGATCAGGTTGAAGATCATCGAGGGCTTGGCCGGCACTCCGGTCTCCTCCGCCCGCGCGGCCCCCGGCGAGGTCAGCCCCGCCGCCACCACCAACACTCCGCCCAGCAGCGCCCGCTCGATCATGTGGAGCCTCCAGGCCCCCATCATACAACCACCTCCGAGCCCCTACCGGTAGACGATCAGCGAGTCGATCCGGTAGTCCTTGAGACGCTCGCGCCCCTTGAGGAAGGCCAGCTCGATCAGGAACGTGGTGCCCACCACCGTCGCGCCCAGCCGGGCCAGCAGCCGGAGTGTCGCGGCCATCGTCCCGCCGGTGGCGAGCAGGTCGTCGACGACCAGCACGCGCTGGCCCCGTCCGATCGCATCCTCGTGAATGGCCAGCACGTCACGGCCGTACTCGAGCTCGTATTCCTCCTCGATCGTCCGGGCCGGCAGCTTGCCCCGCTTGCGCACCGGGACGAAGCCCGCCTTGAGCTGGTGCGCCAGCGCGCCGCCGAAGATGAAGCCGCGCGACTCCACCCCGACGACCACGTCCACGCGCGCCGTGTGATAGCGGGCGGCCAGATGGTCGATCACCGAGGCCCAGGCGGGACCGTCCTTCAGCAGGGTCGTGATGTCCTTGAAGAGGATGCCCTCGGTCGGGAAATCCTTGATATCGCGAATCTTTGCGCGAAGCTCGGCGACGTCCATGGCGGCCCGCATGTTAACCGTCGGTGCGCGGCGGCGCAATACGAAAAACCTCGGCCGGGAGCATGGCGAGATCGGGGACGACGAGATCCGCCCGCGCCGCGGGCGCACGGAAGCCGGCGGTGTAGTGCGCGGCCCGCATCCCGACGGCCTGGGCGCCGACTACGTCGGCGTCGGGGTTGTCGCCGATGTGCACCGCCTCCTCCGGCCGGACGCCCGCCCGGGCGAGCGTGGCCTGGAAGATCTCCGCGTCGGGCTTGCGCACCCCGACCTCGTCCGAGTACGAGATGGCCCCGAAATGGCCGAGCAGGCCGTGGCGGTCGAGGACCCGACGCAGGATCACACCGGGGGTACGCCCGGTATTCGAGACGATGCCGAGGCGCACCCCTTGCGCCGCCAGCTCGCACACCGCCGCCGCGGCGCCCGGACACAGGTCGGGAGGGTGTGCCAGCACCGGCGAGATGTACGCCTCGAGCGCCTCCGCGAACGCGGCGGGCGCCAGGCGCGATGCGATACCGGCCCCGGCGGTGTCGAGCACGATCCGGAGCTGCTCCTCGGGGCTCGGATCACGGTTGCGACTCCAGTAGCGCTCCGCGAGCAGCACGCCCGAGCGCTCGTGCACGTCCTCCGCGTCGGCTTCCGTCACCGGCGCGCCCGCCTCCACGAGGGCCCGCCGGATCGCCCTCACGCGCAGGCCCCGCTGGACGCGCAGATTCTCCGGGGAGTCCGTGACGAGGGTGTCCCAGAAGTCGAAGGTGACGAGGCGGATCACGGAGCGAAGCGAGGCGGGCGCTTGCCGAGGAAGGCGTCCATGGCCTCGCGGGGCTCGCCGGTGGCGAACGACTGGGCGAAGGCATTGACACCGTACTCCACCGCCGTCCGCTGATCGGTATTGCGCCAGCGGACGATCAGCTCCTTCTGCAGCCGCACCGCGGTCGGCGCGCACTCGAGAATGCGCGCGGCCAGCGCCGCGGTGACCGCGCGCAGCTCGGCGGCCGGCGCCACGCGATTGACCAGCCCCCAGTCGAGCGCCTGCGCCGCGGTGATGGCGTCACCGGTCAGGAGGATCTCCGCCGCCCGCCCGGGCCCCACGAAGCCGGGCAGCAGCGCCGCCTCGATCACCGAGGGGATGCCGACCCGGATCTCGGGCAGCCCCAGCCGGGTGTCGGCGGCCGCGGTGCGGAGGTCGCAGGCCATCGCCAGCTCGAAGCCCGCGCCGAGGCAGGCGCCATGGACCATGCCGATCGTCGGAAAGGGCGCGTCGTGCACCAGGTTGATGGCCTCGTGCAGGCTCGCGATGAACGCCTTCGCCCGGGCCGGGGTGAGCTCCCGCAGCACCTGCAGCTGCATGCCGCCGGTGGTGACGCGCCCGGCGCCACTGATCACCGCCAGCCGGACGTCCGGATCGCGGCGGAGCGCGTCGAAGGCGGCGCGGATCCCCTCCACCATCTCGGGGACGATCAGGTTGAGCGGTGGCCGGTCCAGCGTCACCCAGGCCAGCCCGTGCTCGCGCGCGATCCGGACGAAATCAGGCTTCACCGACATCTCGCGCTCGCACCTCGCCCAGCCATCAGTATCGCCTCATCGTGCGGTCGATCGAGCGGGCCCACTCGTCGAGGCCGCCCGCGAGGTTCACCGCCTTGAAGCCCTGTTGACGGAGAAAGTTCGCGACCGCGGCGCTGCGCACCCCGTGGTGGCAGTAGACGACGATCTGGTCGGCCGGATCGAGCTCGGTCGTGCGGAACTCGATCTCCTCGATCGGAATGTGGGTCGCGTTCTCGAGGCGGCAGAGCGCGGTCTCCCAGTCCTCGCGCACGTCGAGCAGGACGACCGGATCCCTGCGATCGAGCCGCGTTTTCAGGTCCTGCGCGCTGATATCGGTCATAGGCAGGCCTCCGAGCCTGCAGCTTACACGAAAACGGATGCGAATCACGGCTCCGCGGGAAGCAGCACGGACGTCTCCGGCGAGATCTCGATCTTGACGTCGTCGCCCGGCTTGAAGCTCCGGCCCTGCTGGGCGGACGTGATCATCTCCACGCGCACGGTGCCGCCCGGGATCGTGACCTCGTAGAGCTGCCGCGCCCCCTCGAAGACGTGGCCGGCCACCTGACCGCGGATGCCCCCCGCCGCCCGCTCCGCCTCCTCGAGTCGCAGCGCCTCCGGCCGGAGGCAGAGGAGCCCGCGGTCCCCGACCGCCCACGCGTGCCCGCCTGAGGCCACCGGGATGCGTGAGCCGCCGGCCGTCTGCACCACCACGCCCAGATCGCGCACCTCCACCACCCGCACCGCCACCAGGTTGGCGGCGCCCACGAACTCGGCCACGAACCGGTTGCGCGGCCGCCAGTAGATCTCCTCGGGCTTGCCCTCCTGCACGATGCGGCCCTCGCTGAGCACCGCGATGCGCGTGGAGAGGGCGAGCGCCTCCGCCTGGTCGTGGGTGACGTAGACGGTGGTGATGCCCACAACGCGGTGCAGGCGGCCCAGCTCGAGACGCATCTGCAACCGCAGCACCGCGTCCAGGTTGGACAGGGGCTCGTCGAGCAGCAGCAGGCGCGGCTGGACGATCAGGGTCCGCGCCAGCGCCACCCGCTGCTGCTGCCCGCCCGAGAGCTGCGAGGGCCGGCGCTCCTCGAAGCCGGCGAGCCCCACCTGCTCGAGGGCCGCGGCCACCTTCGCCCGGAGCGGCTCCCCGCGCACCCCGCGCTCGCGCAGGCCGAACGCCACGTTCTCGAAGACGGAGAGGTGCGGCCACAGCGCGTAGTGCTGGAAGACCATGCCCAGGTTGCGCTTCCACGGCGGCACCGGATCGATCGGCTCGTCGTCCACGATGATGCGCCCGGTGTCGGGCGTGATGAACCCCGCGAGCAGACGCAGCAGCGTCGTCTTGCCGCAGCCGGACGGGCCCAGCAGCGTGTAGAACTCCCCGGGGCGGATCGAGAGCGAGACGTCCCGCACCGCCCAGTGATCGCCGTAGCGCTTGCCCACGCCTTCCATCCGGACCTCCGACAGCCGGATCAGCTCCTCCTGGCTCACGCCCCTAGGCCTCCCCCCGGTCGCTCCGCATCCGCGAGCGACGGTCGAGCCGCGCGACGAGCGGAACCACCGACACCCCCAGCGCGGCGAGCACCAGATAGACGGCGGCGGGCGGCATGGACGACAGCAGCGTGGTCGCCGCCACCGGCCCGACGAAGGCCGCCCCGATCCGCGCCGAGTTGACGAACCCGATGGCCTCGCCCGACGCCCGCTGCGCGATGGCCGCCACCGCGAGCGGGAACACCGGCGCGATGCAGAGCACCTGCAGGAAGCGCAGCGCGCCGAAGGTCCACACGTTGCCCATGGCCCCCAGCGCGGCCAGCAGCAGCGAGGAGCCCAGAAGGAACCAGAGCACCGCGCGCCGGTCGCCGACGAGCTCGGCCAGGCGCGGCGCCGCCATCGCCCCGAGCGCGGCGGCCAACCCGGTGAGCAGGAGCAGGAAGCCCCCGACCTCGAGCGTCGAAGCGGCCGCCACGCCCAGCGGGGGCAAGATCTGTGGAAGGATGGCGGCGAGGAAGAAGATCTGGGTCGAGCCCGCGAGCACCACCAGACACACCGTCACCAGCTCGCGCAGCGACATCTGCCGCGGGCCGCCGGTCCTCGTGTCGCGCGGATTGCCGCACGGCACACCCCACGCGACGAGGGCCGAGCACGCCCAGAGCATGCCCGCCCCGAGGACGAAGGACAGGCGGAACCCGATGCGCGCGGCCACCACCGCGCCCGCGGCCGGCCCCAGTACCTGCCCGAGCGTCATGCCGGACTGGATGTGGGACACCTGCCGCCGCACGTCGCCCCCCGAGCGCCCCACCATGATGAACGCGAACGTGGACACCGCGCCCATCAGCCCCAGCAGCATGCGGGCGATCAGCATCTCGGGCAGCGTGCGCGCCAGCGCCATGCCGAGAAAACCCACCCCCTGGAAGGCCTGCACCGCGATGAAGCCGCGCTTGGGATCCACGTGCTCGCCGAGGCGCCCGGAGATCGGCGCGGTGACGACGGTGATCAGCGGGCTGACCCCGAGGATCCACCCCGTCCAGCGCAGCGTGGCCGCCGGGTCGAGCGTGGACATCTTCTGGATGTGGAACGGCAGGCTCACGTAGATGAACGACCACGCGAAGGTGCCGAGCAGCATCGACGTCGGCAGCACCCAGTCGGCGCGCGAGCGCGGTGTCACGCGGAGCCCCGAAACCACGCGGCCCCGGAGCGCCGCGCCAGCGCCGTCGCGGCCCAGGTGCCCGCCGCCACGAGCACGATGGCGACCACTCCGAGCGCCGCGCCCGGGCCGCGGCCCACCGCCGACTGCATGTAGAGGTAGATGCCGTAGGAGAGCGGGCCGAGCTCCACGCGTGGCACCAGCAAGATCGTCGCGGACAGATCCACCGCGGAGGTGATGAAGGCGAGCAGCCCGCCCGCCAGCAGCCCCCGCGTCATCAGGGGCAGCGTGATCCGGAAGAAGGTCCGGGGCCGGGTGGCCCCCAGGTTCTGGGCGGCCTCCTCGAGCGCGGGCGAGAGCTGCTGGAGCGCCGCGTAAGCGCCGCGCACCGCGTAGGGCAGCCGGCGCACCGCGTACACGATCACCAGGATGAGCCACGTGGAGGTGAGCGGATCGCCGAGGCCGGGCACCCGCCAGCCGCTCCACGCGCGCAGGTACCCGACCGCGATCACCACCCCCGGGATGGCCAGCGGGATCGTCGAGACGGTGTCGAGCCACTGGCGTCCCCGCACCCGGCCCCGCAGGAGGAGCCACGCGATGACCCCGCCCAGCGCCACGTCGGCCACCGCGGCCAGGAGCGCGTAGCGGACGGTATTGGCGATGAACTGGGGCGAGCGGACCAGGATCTCCTCGTAGTTGCCGCCGGTGTACTCCGTGGGCAACGGCGTGAGGCTCCAGACCTTGGAGACCGACAGGAGCCCGATCCCCAGGTGCGGCAGGAGGGCCGGTCCCAGCAGCAGCGCGACCAGCAGCCACGCGAGCAGGGTGCCGCGAGGCCGGAGCAGGATCGCCGGGGCCTCTCCGCTCCGGCCGAGCACCGCGAACTCGCCACGGGCGAGGGCCGCCCTGGAGAGCCACAGCCCGCCCAGGGACAGCGCGACCAGGATCACGCAGATCACGTAGCTGTCCACGTCGGTGAGGCCAATGGTCGTGACGCGCACGTAGGCCTGGGGCGCGAGGAGCTTCGTGTAGTTCAGCATCAGCGGCGTGCCCAGGTCGTCGATCACCCGGATGAAGGTCAGGAGCGCGCCCGCCGCGTAGCCCGGGAGCGCCAGCGGCAGCAGCACGCGCCGGAAGAGGCGGAAGCCCGAGCACCCGAGGTTCTGGGCGGCCTCCTCGAGCGAGCGATCGAGCCCGCCCAGCGCGGCCGCGGTGTTGAACAGGATGAACGGAAAGTAGTGCAGGCTCTGTACGAGCACCACCCCGGTGAGGCCCTCCATGAACGGCACCGTGAAGCCCCAGCGCTCGAGCAGGAGGAGGTTGACCGCCCCACTCCGTCCCAGGATCTGCTGGAATGCCACCGCGCCCACGAAGGGCGGGATCACCAGGGGGAGCCCGCCGAGCACGCCGACCAGGGCCCGCCCGCGGAACCGATAGCGCACGGTCAGGAGCGCCAGCGGCACCGCGATCACGCTGCCGATCGCGACGGCCAGCACCCCGGCCAGCAGCGTGTTCAGCAGCGCTTCACGGAAGAGTGGCCGGGCGAAGAAGGCCAGGAGCGGGCCCGCGGTAGGCCAGCCGCCCTCCACGAGGGCGACCCAGAGCACCTGGAGCAGCGGATAGAGGATCGCGGCGGAGAGGAGGAGCAGCAGGGACGCCACCACCGTGGCCTCGCCCGCCGAGCGTTGTGGCGGCACCACCGAAAGGTAGCACAGGAGCCCGCGCCGGCGGCAGCGCGGGGACTGCGATCAGTGCGAGCTGGAGTAGCCGAGCTGGGCGCCGACCGGATAGCCGTTGCGGTCGCGCCGGTAGGGATCCGCGGTGACCGACGCCCGCCAGGCCTGGTACTCGCGCTCGTCCTGCCAGCGCCGGAGCGCCCACACCGCCAGCCCCACCGCGACACCACCCAGCGCGACGACGCACACCAGGGCTCCGCGCTTCATGACCGTGTCCAGCGAGACACCCTGCTCCCGCTCAAGGGGCGTGTCCATTGGCCGCCCTCCTCCTAGTCGGCGCCGATCGAGAACCAGAGCACGGCCGAGCTCACCCCGACGAACAGCACGGTGATCAGCGTCGTCAGCAGCATGGCGTTCGGGCCTCCGGGATCTCGTTTGTGGCGCTCGTCTTTCTTCCGTCCAGCTGAGGTAGCAAGAGCCAAGCCATGGCGCCCGGGGCGGGAAATCAACGAGTTGGGGTTCGACGAGCCCGTCTAAATCCGGAGCTTGTCAGCTCGGGTGCCCAGACTTTGTCAGGCGCCGCAGGCCGGCGCCGCTAAGTGCGCGCCATTTCTGAAACGCAGACTGGCCCTGTTCTTGCCTCCTCTCGAGCTCATGGCTGCATTCCGTCTCAAGGTGCTGGGGGGCGCGCTGCTCGGGGTGCTCGTCGCGGTCACCGCGATCACGCTGCTGTCGGCGCCGCCGCGGAAGCCGCCCGCTCCCGTGGCCGAGTCACGGTCCGCCGAGGCCCCGGCGGCCCCGGCCCCGTCGGTACCAGCGCCGGAACCGACCCCGCCACCCACCCCGGTCGTTTCACGCTCTCGGGGTGAGCGGGAGTGGGCGTTCTTCTTCCGGCCCGGTGATACCCTCAGCCGCATGACGGACGGAGCTCCGCTGGGCGTCGTGGTGAGGCTCGAGCGCCAGCACCGGTTCGCCGACGGCTCGACCGGCCCCGCCTACGTGGTGCGGTCGGCGGAGCAGGGAGAGATCACCTTCGACGCCGACGAGCTGGAGCGGCGGGCGCGGATCGAAGCCATCCGGGAGATCCGGGTTCCGCCGGCGCGTCCCCCCGACGCCTCGACGACGCGCTAGCCGACGGCCCGCTTCACCGCGAGGGTAGCGAGATGGAGGAGTCCTCGACTCTTGTCGACGCGATCATCCTGATCGCGGGCATCGTGTTGATCCTGCTCACCAGCGTGAGCGTCTCCCGCCGGCGATCGCGCAGCAGGCCCATCAAAGGCCAGACCACCGCCCTCGTCGGCATCGCGGTCTGGCTGGCCTGCCTCGGGGTGGCTCTCTACCTGATCTTTGGCTGAGGGCGCCCGGGCCTCACTGCGTCACCGCCTGTTTCCAGGACACGGCGGCCGTCGCATTGGCCGGCTGCGGGGCCGTGCACGCGGTGCCGCGCGCTCCCACGCTGGCGGTGCCGGCACGCACCGAGCAGACCCCGAAGGGGGTGCCGAGCTCCACGGTGCCCTGCACCACGGTCAGGGCGCTCTGGCCGGCATCGGTCACCTTCAGGTCGATCTCGGCGTCGCGCGCCGCCGCGACCGCGGCGGGCGTCTCGATCTCGAGCTGGCGCGCGCCGTCCCCCGCCTTGGCCCAGACGCCGCCCCGGCTCACCCTCAGGATGCGCATCGTCCCGGCCTTCTCCCAGCGCGAGAGGATCTTCAGCGTCGTTCTCTCGTTCAGGGCGACCGGAATACCCGGGCGGAGCTGGATGAGCGCCTGACTGCCCGCCTCGGTCCGCAGCACGTCGCCCTCGAAGAGCGTCAGGGCGCCCCGGCCCTGCAGGCGGTGCTCGATGCCATCAGTCCGCACCACCACCAGCGTTCCCACCGCGTTCTGGGCGGTGCCGACCGGCACCCCCTGCGCGGCCACCGGCGCCACGCCGCCGCCCGGCAGCAGCGACCAGACCGCCAGCGCGATCGCCAACCCCACCGCCGATCCGGCTCGCGCGCCCATGGCGGGCTCAGCTCCCGTGGTAGACGACGCGGATCGGCTTGCGGCCGACCGGCACCGTGGCCAGCACGGAGCTGCTGCCGGTGTCGATGACCTTCAAATCATTCGAGTTCTCGTGCACCACGAACAGCCGCGTGCCCTCCCGGTTGTTGGAGATCCCGTTCGGCCGCTGCCCCACGTCGATCTGCTCCAGGATGCGGAGGTTGGTCGGGTCCGCGCTCACCACCACCACGCGGTTGAGGCCCGCGACGGTCACGTAGGCGTTCGGGCCCTGCAGGCCCTTGAATCCGAAGGCGATCTGCTGCGGCGCCGGCCCCACGTTGATGGCGCCGACCTTGTCCTGGGTGGCGGGATCGATCACGTAGATATCGGTGCCGCCCGTGTTCGTGCCCCAGATGCGGCCGTCGGGGCCCAGCACCAGGAAGTGAGGATTGGTACCCACCGGGATCGCCTTCAGCACGCGGTGCGAGACGGTATCGATCACCTCCACCGTCTTGTCGCCCTGGTTGCTCACGTACGCGAAGCGGCCGTCCCGCGAGAACGTGAGGCCGGTCGGCCCCTTCCCCACCGCGATGGTGCCGAGGATCCGGAACGTGCTCGTGTCCACGATCGAGATCGTGTTGTCGCCGATATTGGCGACCCATGCCTGCCGGTTGTCGTTGGTGAGCGTGACGACGTGGGCCCGGTCGCCGGTGGCGATGGACGCGACCGTCTCGAGGGCGCGGGTGTTGATGGCCGAGAGCCGCCCCGAGGCCAGGTTGGTGGCGAAGAGCCAGCGACCGTCGCGGGAGACGGCCAGATCGTGGGTGGCGTGGTTGCGCGCGTCCACCGTGCCGACGACTTGGAAGCTGTCGCCGTCCACCACCGTCACCGAGTTCGAGCTCTCGTTGGCGACGAAGACCCGCGCGCGCGGCCCCTCCTCCTCTTTCACCTGCATGTCCGCGCAGCCGGCGATGAGGCCGAGCGAGAAGACGATGATCCCCGCCTGCTTGAGGTCTGGCATGTGAATTCCGCGCATGGGCTCCTCCTGGGCTGCGGCTGGGAAGCGCCCTTACCTTGGTCCATGACGTCCCGCGAGTCAAGCGCCGATCGCCTCAGCCGCTCGTTGACAGCCCCGCCGAGATGGGCTTAGGCTCTAGGGCAGGCTGAGCGGAGAAACGCCATTCCTATGATGTGGATACAACGCAGTAAGGGCAGCATCGCGGGCGCCATCGTCGGCTTCGTCGTGCTGCTCTGCGGCGTGTCGGCCCCGGCCCAGGCCACGCGGGCCGACCGTCCCACCTACACCGTCGGCGACAAGTGGATCCGCAGCGACGGGGCCTATGACCTGATCCGGATCGAGAGCGGCCGCTACGTGTTCGCGGCCGACGGCGGCCGCGAGGTCCATCTCACCCGCGACCTGGGCGTGGCCAAGGTCGTCCGCGGCGGGCAGGTCCTGCTCGAGCTCGAGCCGCCGCCCGGGCTCGCCTGGCCGATCGAGGTCGGGCAGTCGGGCGTGACGTGGCTCACGCTCAAGAGCCGCGACCCGCAGATCGGCCAGAGCGTGGTCCGGCTGACCTGGAAAGTGGACGCCTACCAGGACGTGCGCGTGCCGGCCGGCGTCTTCAAGGCGTTCCGGATCGCGCAGGTGCTCGAGCCGCGCTTCCTCGCCGCCTCACCGCAGTCGCGACGGCTCGAAGTCGTGCTCTGGTACGCACCCGCCATCCAGCAGCTCGTGCGGGCCGACGGCAGCGACCTGAGCGGGCTCGCCTTCCAGGCCGTCGCCCTCGACAAGCCGGCCGCGGCGCCGCTTGCGGTCGCGCTCGCCGATCCCAAGGATCAGGGGCGCGTGACGGTGGAGCGGGTCACCCTCACCGGCAAGGTGACGGGCGGCACCGGCCCGCTGCGGATCGCGGTCACCGTCAACGGGACCGAGATCGCCCGGCCGCAGGAGTCCGGGACCACCGGCAAGGACGTGGCGCTCACCGTGCCCGTGAAGCTCGCGCCGGGGCGGAACACGCTGATCGTCACCGCCACCGACGCGGCCGGCGTGAGCCGCCAGGAAGGGCGCGTGCTCTTCTACGACAAGCCCGCCCCCGCCATGGCCGCGGCCCCACCCGCGCCGGCGCCGCCCACTCCCGCCGCGCCCGCCCGGCCGTCCCCCGCGAG
>DATHSW010000317.1:0-4472 GCA_035463855.1 Candidatus Deferrimicrobiaceae bacterium
CGATGCGCCAGAAGACCGCCACGGCGGGTACCGTGAGGGCCATCAGCACGGCCGCAAACAGTAAGGGCATCCCCGGGTCGCCGGTCAGGTCGCGCAGCCGGCCGGCGAGGGTCTGCGAGACAGCCATGCCGAGGTAGAAGAGCCCGTAGAACACGCCGAACGCGGTGGCCAGGTGCTCGGCGGCGACCGCGCGGGGCAGGAGCGCCATCATCATGCTGGGCGGCAGCCCGAGCAGGATCGCGCTCAGCACCAGCCAGAGCGTCGGCAGTGGCGCTCGGGCGATGCACGTGATCATGACCGCCGCGGCCAGGCAGCCGGCCACGATCAGCAGCCGCGGCCGGTTCACGCGATCCGCCACCAGGCCGCCCAGCGGCACCGACATGATGCTGATCCATAGCGCGGCGCCGGTGATCAGCCCCGCCTCGCTCACCGAGGCCCCGCGCGACATGAGGAAGCTCGGCGCGAAGCTTGCCACCACGATGATGCTGGCGTTCAGCAGCGCGTAGCCGATGCCCGCGCTGACCGCCAGCGCCCACACCCGCGCCGGCACGTTGAGGCGGGGCCGCGCGGACTCGCTTCCCCCGGCCCCCGGCGGGTCCTGGTAGACGAGCGCCGTGACACCCAGCGCGAGGCCGGCCGCCACCACCGCGGCGTACTCGGCCACCCGCCACGAGGCCAGCAGCGCGAGCGGCCCCAGGATCATCAGCGCGAGCGCCATGCCGAACGGCCACGCGGCCAGCATCAGGCCCATCGCGGTCTGCAGCTCGCGCCCCCGGAACCACTCCGCCACCATCCGCGCCAGCATGATGTTGACCAGCACGCCGCCGGTGCCGGCCAGCGTGCGCCCGAGCGCGGCGCTGCCGAAGCCGCCCGCGTAGGAGACGAGCATGCCGCCGACGATCAGGAGCGCGAGGCCCGCCACCGTGACGCGCAGGCTGCCGAAGCGCTGCCCGAGCAGGCCGCCGGGCAGCGCAAAGACCACGCCCGGCAGCATGAACAGGCCCATCAGCAGCCCCACCTGCGCCCAGGTGAGATCGAAGGCGGCGACCAGGAACGGGGTGAGCGCGGCGATGGACTGGAACTGGAAGCCGAGCGCCGTGCGGGTGAAGAAGATCACCAGCAGCATCGCCCAGCGCCGGCTCACGGGGCGTTCCCCGGGACGGCCAGCGCAAAGCTGCCGTGGCACGCGGGGCAGTCGAGGCTCCGGCCCGGCTCGAAGCGGCCGCTTGCCTTGAAGACCTGCTGGGCGCCGCAGCGCGGGCAGGGGCCGCGCACCTCGGCCAGGCGCCGGTCCTCCCGCGAGCGCTTGACGGCCATGACGATGCCGGCGGTGAGGAAGACCGGCACCAGGATGAAGTGCGCCACCGGGATGAAGAGGCCGCCCAGGGCCAGCGCCCAGAACAGCCCGAGCCCCGCGAAGGCGCGGCCCACCCGCTCGCCGGTGGACTGCTCGATGACGAGGGCGGTGGCGGGACGGGGCGAGAAGCCGAATGCAGTCAGCGAGACTGCCACCTGGGTCTGGGTCATGGACGATGGCTCGTGGCCCGCCTCACTTCCGCCCGCCGCGGTACCACTCGTAGATCTCCTCGCCGGTGGTGAACCACACGCCGGGCTTCTTGCGCATGTAGTCGTAGACCGCCTCGAAGTACTTGATGCGGTGCGGGACGCCGGAGATATACGGATGCACGGCCAGCGCCATCACCCGCGGGTTTCTGGCCCCCTCGGCGTAGAGCCGGTCGAACTGATCCTTCGCCCGCTGCAGCCAGGCGTCTGATCCGTGGTGCTGGATCACCATCATCGGGATGTCGTTCAGCTCGAGCGTGTAGGGCACCGAGACGAGCGGCCCCGCCTTCGTGCGGATCTCGTAGGGCTGGTCGTCGTTCACCCAGTCGGAGACGTACTCGATCCCCTCGGCGGCCAGGTAGTCGAGCGTCTCCCACGTCTCGGTGAGGCCGGGCCCGAGCCAGCCCCGGGGCTTCTTGCCGGTGAACTTCTGCAGCAGCTCGATGGACTGCCGGATGGCCGCGGGCTGATCGGGCAGCAGGTGCATCGCCCCCTGGATGACCCCGTGGGCCATGAACTCCCAGCCCGCCTCCAGCATGGCGCGGGCCACCGGCTCGTAGGACTCCACCACGTGGGCGTTGATCGAGGTGGTGGCGCGGAGCTTCCTTTTATTGAGCGCGTCCAGCAGCCGCCAGAACCCCACCCGCATCCCGTAGTCGTGCCAGGCCCAGTTGGGCACGTCGGGCACGGTGGCCACGCCCTGGGGCGCGGTCAGGTACTGGCGCGCCATCGCCTTCTCGATGTCCCACTCCTCGACGTTGACGATGGTCCACACCGCGATGCGGGCACCCTTGGGGAGAGACCACGGCTTGCGGGCAGCGATGGGCGAGTAGTCGAAGCGGTCGCGGGGTAGCTTCACCGGGCTCTCCTCCCTGGCGGAGTGTACCCGACTATACGGCAACGGGTAGGGGTGGGTCACCCCCGGATCGGTGCCCCGCGCACGGGGCACTGAACGGGGCCTCAGTGCACGGGCTGCTGTGACAGCCGCCCGGGGTCGCCGACCGCGGGCCATGCCAAGCTCGCATCACGCTTGGCGGAGCGATCACGACGTCGCGTGGCACGCGCGCTGCTTCGCTCGAGGGCGTGCGCGTCATTCCCGGGCTTCTCGGCTCTCTCCTGATCGCGGTCGCGGCCGTCGCCACGAGCGAGGCCGGGACCGTTCGCCACGTGAACCGCACGGATGCCGCCTGCGGTGGACAGTCACCCTGCTACGGCAGCATCCAGGCCGCGGTCACCGCCGCACAGCCCGGCGACACCGTCCAGATCCAGGCGGGCACCTATGTCGAGCAGGTCGGTGTGATCGGGAAGAACAGCGGCGCCACGACCCCGGCGAGCCGGATCGTGATCCAGGCCGATCCGGCCGGGCCCGTCGGAAGCGTGGTGCTGCACGGCGCGGTCAACCAGTGCGAGCAGGGGCATGCCATCCGGATCGGGCAATCGCGCTTCGTCACGATCCGGGGCCTGACCATCACGGGCGCCGGCGGCGCCGCGATCGCGCTGGCGGGCGGCGGGGATCGAAACCTCGCGGTGCACATCGAGCGGAACCGCATCGGGGGCAATGGCGGGCCCGGGTGCGACGGCGGCATCACGATCGCCGCCGGCAATGTCGGCACCGTGATCGTCAACAACCTCATTCTCGCCAACGGCCGCAACGGCATCGCGACGGGGGACGGGGAGGGCGGGCCGCACACCCTCGTCCAGAACACCATTCACGGCAATGGCTGGAACGGGGTCAGCGCGACGCGGTCGCACGTGTTGCTGCTCGTGAACAACGCCATCACCGGCAACGGCACGCAGACGGGCTCCACCGGCGGGCGGGTCGGGGTGAGGCGGGAGACGGCGCTGTTGCCACTGGCGATCGCGCTCCGGAACAACTTGATCTGCGGCAACCGGCTCGGCGAGATTGCGGGGCCAGTGCTGGACGGCTCGGACGGGGCCAACCTCACGCCCACCGGCGGGGAGGGGCCGGGGGTGACCGCGAGCCCCGACTGCGCCAGCCCGGCGAGCGTGTACCGGAGCCTGTCGGGCGCCGATCAGGTACCGCACACGCACGACGACGATCCGACGCCCGCTCCAGAATCGCCGCTGGTCGACCGCGGTCTCGATCCACGGACGGTGCTGACGCCCGATCTCAATACGCGATTCGAGGCGGACTACTTCGACGAGGCGGTGCGGCCGCTCGCCGACAGCGTGGCCGGCCCGGCGCGCTTCGACATCGGCGCGGTGGAAGCCCGGCGCGACGTGCAGCCACCCGCGGTGGTCTTCCAGGCCCCGGCCGCCAACGCTCAGCTGCGCGGCACGGTCGCGGTGCGGGTGGTGGCCACGGACGCGGGCGGCGCGGTCGCGGCGGTCGGGTTGCGCGCCTCCGGCCAGGAGCTGACCGTCGCCCTCGACCCCGCCCCCCCGGCCAGCTCGGTCACCGCCACCGCATCCTGGAGCACGGCGGCCGTGCCGGATGGCGTTCACACCCTGACGGCGGCCGCCACCGACGACCGCCAGAACGTGGCGACCGCAAGCCGCGCGGTCATCGTCGACAACACGCCGCCGGACACGCAGATCACCGGGGGGCCGGTCGATACGATCAGCGGGCCCAGCGCGACGTTCACGTTCGCCGGGACGGACAACCTCAGTCCGCAGGACGGGTTGGTGTTTGCCTGGCGACTGGACGGAGACGCTTTCACCCCGTTCGCGGCGGCGACCAGCGTTCTGCTCTCCGGCCTCGGCGCAGCTTCCCATACCTTCGAGGTCAAGGCGCGCGATCAGGCGGGCAATGAGGATCCTTCGCCGCCGCGGCGGACCTTCACGGTGTCGGGAGGCCTCGAGGTCACGATCACCGAGCCCGGCGCCGGCACGAGCGTTCCTTCGGGACTTCTGCTCGTTCGTGGTACGGTCGCTCCGGGTGACATCGA
>DATHSW010000318.1:0-20889 GCA_035463855.1 Candidatus Deferrimicrobiaceae bacterium
AGGCCACCGCCTTCTCGGTGAACCAGCGGGCGTCGCCGAGGGAGTCGGAGGCCACGAGGATGCGCTCGGCGTTCATGCCGTCCAGGATGTAGGAGAAGCCCCGGCCCTCCTGGCCGATGAGGCTCGAGGCGGGGATCTCCACGTTGTCGAAGAAGAGGGCGTTGGTCGAGTGGTTCATCATCATCTTGAGCGGGCGCACGTCGAGCCCCTTGCCCTTCAGCTCGCGGATATCGATGAGAAAGACGCTGAGCCCGTCCGTCTTCTTCTTGACCTGGTCGACCGGGGTGGTGCGGGCGAGCAGCAACATGAGGTCGGACTGCAGCACCCGCGAGATGAACATCTTCTGGCCGTTGACCACGTAGCGATCGCCCTTGCGAACCGCGGTGGTCTGCAGCTTGGTGGTGTCCGAGCCCGCATTGGGCTCGGTGACCCCGAAGGCCTGCAGCCGCAGCTCGCCGGTGGCGAGCTTGGGCAGGTACTCGCGCTTCTGCGCCTCCGAGCCGTGCCGCAGGACGGTGCCCATGATGTACATCTGGGCGTGGCAGGCCCCCGCGTTGCCGCCCGAGCGGTTGATCTCCTCGAGGATGAGGGCGGCCTCCATGATGCCGAGCCCGCCCCCGCCGTACTCCTCCGTGATGAGGACCGCGAGGTAGCCGGCCTTGGTCAGCTCGTTGACGAAGGCCTCCGGGTAGTCGCGCCGGCTGTCGAGATCGCGCCAGTACTCGGCCGGGTACTGCTTGCAGAGGTCGTACACCGCGGCCTTCAGCGCTTTTTGCTCGTCGGTGAGTACGAACGTCATGCTTGCCGACATCGGTGACCCCCTCTTCATCCGCCTGATTAACGTCCGGTGAACCGCGGTTTGCGCTTCTCGTTGAAGGCGCGGACGCCTTCGAGGCGGTCCTCGGTGGTGACGGTGTTGTTGTAGGCCTCGATGGCCAGGATCATCCCCGTCTCCAGGTCGGTCTCGCCGCCCCGGTTGATCGCCTTCTTGGCCTGGCGGACCGCGGTGGGACCATTGTCCGCGATCGTCGCGGCGATCTCCAATGCCTTGACCCGGGCCTGGCCGGCCGGTACCACGTGGTTGACCAGCCCGATCGCCTTGGCCTCGCGCGCGTCCACCCGCCGGCCGGTGAAGATCATCTCCTTGGCCATCGGCGCGCCGAGGATCCGGGGCAGGAGCTGGGTGCCGCCGATGCCCGGGAAGATCCCGCGCGTGACCTCGGGCACCGCGAACACCGCGGTCTCGCCGCAGACCACGAAGTCGGAGAGCACCGCCAGCTCGCAGCCGCCGCCCATCGCGAAGCCCTCGACCGCCGCGATTACCGGCACCGGGCAGTGGAGCACCCGCGCGGCCGCCGTCTCGAAGATGACGTGCTGGGCGCGCCAGACCTCGTCGGTCATGCCCTCGCGCTCCTTGAGATCGCCGCCCACGCAGAAGGCCTTGGTGCCCGCGCCGGTCAAGACCACCGCGCGCACCGTCCGGTCCCGGTGCAGCTCGTCGAAGCAGCGCAACAGCTCCTCGCCCATCGCGGTGTTCATCGCGTTGAGCGCCTCGGGCCGGTTGAGCTCCACCGTGACCACGGAGCCGTCGGTGGACGGGCTGACGTTCAGGGTCCTATAGCTGGATGACATGGCGCTCCGCGAGCCTCCGGATGGCGGCCTGATCGTACCCCAGCTCGGCCAGCACCTCGGCCGAGTGCTCCCCGAGCAGCGGCGGCACCCGGGAGGCCGCCGGGCGCTCGCCGTCCCACTTGATCGGCAGCGCCACCGCGCGGTAGTCGGGCAGGCGCGGATGCTTCACCGCCGGGAGCATGCCGCTCGCCTCCGTCTGGGGCTCGGTGGCGACCTGGTCCATGGTGGACACGCGGGCCGACGGCACGCCCGCCCGCTGCAGCCGGCCGAGCAGGTCGTCCGCGGTCAGACCCCGGGTGACCTTGGCCAGGGCCTCCCGCAGCGCCGCGCGGTGCTCGACCCGGCGCGGGTTGTCCACGAAGCGCGGATCGCGCGCCAGCCCGGGCACCTCGAGCGCGGCGGTCGCCTTCACGAAGAGGGCGTCCGAGCCGGCCGCGATCATGACCCAGCCGTCCACGACCGGGAAGGCCTCGTAGGGCACGATCATCGCGGTGCCCGAGCCCTGGGGCCGCGGGACCTCGCCGGTGGCGAAGTAGTGGCTCATCTGGAACACCGACCAGGCGAGCGCGGTGTCGAACAGCGCGGTGGTGACCTGGGCGCCGCGGCCGGTGCGGTCCCGCTCGCGCAGGGCGGCCAGGATGCCCATCACCGCCCACATGCCGGTGCCCATGTCCACCACCGAGATCGGCACCCGCGCGGGCGGCTGATCCGGATGGCCGTTGATCGACATGATGCCGCCGTAGGCCTGCATGAGCGGGTCGTAGCCGGGGCGGTCCTTCAGCGGGCCCTCGGTGCCGAAGGCGGTGACCGAGCAGTAGACCAGCCGCGGGTTGAGCGTCGTCACGCGGGCGTAGCCCAGGCCCAGCTCCTCGACGGCGCCCGCGCGCAGCGACTCCACGAAGACGTCGGCCCGGGTGATCAGCCGCTCGAGCACCGCGCGCCCCTCGTCGGCCTTGAGATCCACCGCGAGGCTCCGCTTGTTGCGGTTGACGCTCATGAAGGTGGCGCTCTCCTGGCCCCAGAAAGGCGGCCCCCACGCGCGGGCGTCGTCGCCGCGGCCGACGCGCTCCACCTTCACGATGTCCGCGCCGAGGTCGCCCAGGATCTGGGTGCAGTAGGGGCCCGCCACGTTCTGGGTGAGATCGGCGACGAGGAGGCCGGCGAGGGGCGCGTTCATGGGGAACTGATTATAGCCCGGCGCCCCTCGTGGTACTTCTCGAGCTCCTGGTTGGCGCGCACCACGGTCTCGAGCCGCTCCACCACGTCCCCGACCCTCGAGCCCGGGATCGTGAAGTAGAGCTCGTCGTCGCCCAGGCCGGTGTAGACGCGGTTGCCGATGCAGCCGAGGCTGGTGACGCCGCCGGGGCCGTTCAGGACCGCGGGGATCATCGCGCACGCGGGGCGGCCCATCGCGGCCGCGTCGCCCGCGAGGCCGGCCGCGCGCGCGGCCTCGGCCACCAGCATGATCTGGCGCGCGCGGCCGCGCACCAGCACCACGTCGGGCGGCAGCGGCGCCTCGGCCAGCGGCGCGTAGACCGCCACCCGGAAGGGCTCGGCGCGGCGCGGCAGCGCGCCCACCTCCTCCATCCGGATGTACTGCAGCCCGACCATGGTGCCCACCACGTCCTCGAGCTCCTTGGCCCGTTCCGGCGGGAGCGTCACGCCGTGGGTGTACGAGCCGACCGGGCAGTGGTAGTGATCCGCCGCCTCGGTGTGGAACACCGCGCCCGCCGCGGCCTGCTTCCAGTAGGCGCAGCCGGCGGGGCCGGCCTTCGCGACGCGGGGGACGCCCGCGGGCGCGGCGGCGGTGAAGGTCACCGCCACCGGCGCGCTCGTCAGCTCCAGGAGCTCCACCATCCGTCGTCCCGCGGCGCGCATGTCCATGATCATCACCTCAGGGAACCCGGGCGCGGAAGGTGAACGCCACCCGCACCTCGTTGCCGATCGGGTTCAGGAACGAGTTGTAGTTGATCCCGTACTCGCCGCGGTTGACGATGAACTCACCGCTCGCGACGAGCGCGGTGTTGGTGATCTGCACGTCGATGGGCACCGCGATCTCCCGGGTCACCCCGTGGAGCGTCAGGCGCCCGACCACGGTGGCCCGGCGGCCCGCCGACTCGACCCGCAGGCTCTGGAAGGCGACGGTGGGGAAGCGCTCCACGTCGAAGAAGTCGGAGCTGCGCAGGTGGTTGTCGCGCATCTCGATCCCGGTGTTGATCGAGGCCGCGTCGATGGCGAGTGTGATGCGCGCACCGGTGAGGGCGGCGGGATCCGCCACCACGTCGCCGCTGAACCGCGAGAACCGGCCGTCCGCGTTCATCAGCCGCGAGGTCGCGCGGAAGGAGATCTCGCTGGCCTCGGGCTGGATGCGGAAGCGGAGGGGCTCCGCCGCGGCGGCGCGAGGGGAGACGAGCGAGGCCAAGGCGAGCGCGGCCACGGCCCAGCGCCGGGCTCGGGATGGTCGGAGCACGGGGCCTAGTATCGCTCATCCCTCGGCGCGCGGGCAGCGTTTCGGCGCGACAAATCCGACCGGCGTCCGGGAGGCGGTGGTGTAGGCTCGCGCCAGAGTCATGTTCGCCGCGGGGTTCGCCGTCGCTCTGCTGCTGTCCGTGGCCGCGCTCGTCCTCGCGCTGATCGCCCTGGGCGCGGCCCGCGCGCGCCGTCCCGGCGAGTCGGACAACGGGCGCGTGGCCGCGCTCGAAGAGCAGGTGCGCGGACTGCTCTATCGCGTGTGGAAGCTCGAGAGCGGCGCGGCGGCCGGCCTTCCGATCGGCGAGCCCGCGCCCGCGGCGCCGACCGCGCCGCCCCCGCCGATCGGCCCGCCGGTGGAGCTCGCCCCGCCCGCCGAGCCGCCGGGGCCGCCCCCGCCCGCCCCGCCGCGGCCGCGGCGCGATCGCGAGCAGCGCATCGGCGCGCGCTGGGCCACCTGGGTCGGCATCGTCGCCATCCTGGTCGCGGTCGCGCTCTTCCTGAAGTGGGCGTTCGACAACGAGTACCTCGGGCCCGCGACCCGGGTGGCCCTGGGGCTCGTCGCGGGCCTCGTCATGCTGGGGGGCGGGCTCGGCCTGCACCGGCGGCGCGACGTGCCCTATCTGAGCGAGGGCCTGGCCGGGGGGGGCCTCGGCATCCTGTATCTCTCGCTCTTCGCCGCCCACGCCCTCTATGGGCTCGTGAGCCCGGCCACCGCGTTCGCGGCCATGTTCGCGGTCACGCTCCTGGGCACCTCCGTCGCGGTGGCGAGCAACCGCCTGATCACCGCCGTGCTCGCGATGCTCGGCGGGCTGCTCACGCCGGTGCTGCTGCAGGTGGAGCATCCCGACGAGCGCAACCTCCTCGCGTACCTGCTCGTGCTCGACGTGCTCGTGCTGCTCGCCGCCCGCTTCCGCACCTGGTCACCGCTCAACCACCTCGCGTGGCTGGGTACCGCGCTGCTCATCCTGCCCACGCTGCTCCGCGAGCCGGAGGCCCCCCGGCCGCTCGCGCGTCTCCTGCTTCTGTCGGCCCTGTTCCTCGTCTTCCTCGCCGTGCCGCTCTTCCGCGAGCGCGCGGAGGGAGGGCGCGCGGGCCGGATCGATCTCGTGCTCGTGGTCGCCAACGCGGCGGCCTATTTCTGGGCGGTCTACGTCACGCTTGAGGCCTGGCGTCCCTCGGCGGAGGGCCCGTACGCGGTCGTCCTCGCCGTGCTCTACCGCCTCGTGGCGGCCGATCGCGCCGCGCGCGCCACCGAGGACCGCGCCGCCGCGGACGTGCACGAGGGGGTGTCGTGGACCTTCCTCACCCTGGCGATCCCGCTCGCGCTGGATGGCCAGTGGGTCACCCTGGCCTGGGCGGGGCAGGGCGTGGCGCTCCTCTGGCTCGCCACGCGGTCGCCGGCGCCGGTGGCGGCCTGGGGCGGGCTCGCGGCCCTGCTGCTGGCCGCCGTTCGCGCGGTGGCCCTTGACCGCTACTGGTTCCCCGGCTCCACGCCGGTCTGGAACACGAGCTTCCTCATCCACCTGGTGGTCGTCCTCGCGCTGGTGATCGGGGGCGGGCTGGCGGGGCGGGTGCTCGGGGCTCGACTCGGCCGGCTGAGCCCCGAGGCCCTCCGGGCCACCCTCTGGGTCGCGGCGGTGGCCACACTGGCCGTGCTGCTCTGGCGCGAGCCGTCCGGGCTCTGGCCGGCCATCCTGCTCACCGGGGAGCTCCTGGTCGTGGGCTGGCTCGCCCGGGTCTCGGCGTCGCCCGCCTTCGTCGTCGCCATCCCCCTGCTGGCCGCTGTGCTCCTCGCCCGCGTGCTCGGGGCCGACGAGAACCTGGCCCGGCAGGCCGCCGAATCCCTGGTCAACCGCCCGCTGCTCGCCCGGATCGCCGCCTGCGCGGCCATCGGGCTGGCGGGGGGCGCCCTGGCCCGGTCCACCGCCACGCCCCACGCCGCCGAGCTCGGCCGGGCCCTGTCCGGGATGGCCGGACTGGTGCTGCTGTTCGTGCTGAGCGTGAACTGGACACGGTACCAGCAGGGGCTCCAGGCGGCGGCCCGCGGCAGCGACCGGAGCCAGCTCGTGAGCGAGCTGCGCTGGCGAACCCAGGTCGGCCTGTCGATGCTCTGGACGCTCTACGCGGCCGCCGCCCTGGCCTGGGGCTTCCTGCGGTCGAATGCCGCGCTCCGCTACGCCGCGCTGGCGCTCTTCGGTCTAACCGTCATCAAGGTCTTTGCCGTGGATCTGGCCGCGGTGAAGACGGCCTACCGGATCCTCTCGTTCCTGGTCCTCGGCGTGGTCCTGCTGCTGGTCAGCCTCGCCTACCAGAAGGGCCGAGCCCGGAACTGAGAAGACTTCCAAAGACAATTTAGAAAGTTATACAGTAGGTCCCGCCATGGCCGATCGCGCCGTGCCCGCGGTGGGGGTCTTCGAGTTCAACGCGGGATGGCTGTGTCTCGACTTCACCAATACGGTCCGGGCCCGGCCCATCAGTGAAAGAGTCGAGATGATCAATACCTACGAGGATTTGCTCTCGTGGGCCCGCCAGGCCACCATCTTGACTCCGGGCGAGGCGGCCGAGTTGGCCGAGGCGGCGCGCCGGCAGCCGCGAGCCGCCGTCGACGCATTGACCCAGGCCCTCTCGCTGCGGGAGGCGCTCTACGGGCTCTTCTCGGCCCGGGCCGCGGGCCTGCCGGCTCCGGGCGATGATCTTCGCACCATCAACAAGGCGATTGGCAAGGCCATGGCACGTGCCGGCCTGGCCCCGTCCGCCCGGGGCGGCTTCGAATGGATCTGGCCGGACTCAGCTCTGGGGCTCGACCGGGTGGCGTGGTGGGTGGCCCGGTCCGCCGCCGAGCTGCTCACCTCGAAGGATCTGACCGGTGTACGCGAGTGCGCCGGTTATGACTGTGGCTGGCTCTTCCTGGACGGCACGAAGAACCGGAGCCGGCGGTGGTGCGACATGGCCACGTGCGGCAACCGGGCGAAGGGTAGGCGCCACTACGAGCGCCGCAAGTCCGCGAGAGGGGCCCGGGGGCCCGGGGGCTAGCCCCCCGCCCGGCCCGCCTCGCCGCTCCGCAGCGATACCGCCACGGCCCGCAGCAGCTCCTCGGCCGTGAAGGGCTTGGCGACCACGAACCGGACCCCGTGCTGCTCGAGCTCCCCGGGATCCAGCCGGTCCCCGAAGCCGGTGATCAGGCCGATCGGGATGCCGGGGCACCGCTCGCGGCAGGCCGAGGCGAGCTCCCAGCCGGAAATGCCGGGCATGGCCAGGTCGGTCAGGATCAGGTCCACGGGCTCCGCCTCGATGTGCGCCAGGGCGGTGGCGCCGTTGGAGACCTCGATGACCCGGCATCCACTGTCCTGGAGCAGGGCGCCGAGCGATCGCAGGATCTCGGCGTTGTCCTCCACGACGAGCACGCGCGTGCCCTCAGGCAAGCGCGAGCCGCCCTCGGCCCCCGGGTCGGCCGGCAGCACCGTCGGCACCGGCAGGCGCACCGTGAACGTGGTGCCGTGTCCGAGCGCGCTGTCCACCGCGACCTCGCCACCGTGCCGGGCCACGATGCCCCACACCACGGCCAGGCCGAGGCCATTGCCCTGGGCGCCCTTGGTCGTGAAGAAGGGCTCGAACACCCGCCGCCGGGTCTCCTCCGACATGCCGCAGCCCCGGTCGGCGGCGCGGATCACCACGTGCTCGCCCTCGCTCGCCGCGTGGAACGTGAAGGTGCCGCCCGCCGGCATCGCCTCGAGCCCGTTGTTCAGCAGGTTCAGCAGGGCCTCGCGTAGCTCCTCGACGGTGCCCGCCACCAGCGGGACCGTTCCGCCCTCGACGCGCACGTCGTAGGTGACGCCCCGGCTCTGCGCCTGATCCCGCCAGCGCGGCCGCGCCAGGTCCACCACTTCCCGCAGGACCTGCCGCACGTCCACCCGACCGAAGGGCCGCGTGCTGCGGGTGCGCGTGAACTCCTGGATGCGCCGCACGGTCTGGGCGCCGTCGTGCGCGGCCTGGCGGATCATGGTCAGGCTCTCCGCCACCTCGGGGGCCTGCCCCCGGTTCAGCAGGAGCTCGGCGCGCAGCATGACGACCGCGAGGAGGTTGTTGAAATCGTGGGCCACGCCGGCCGCCATCTCGCCCAGCGCCCGCAGCCGCTCCACCTGCACGAGCTGGTCCTGGGACTTCCGCACGCCTTCGAGCGCGCGCTCCAGCTCCGCGTAGAGGCGCGAGTTCTCGAGCGCGATGCCGGCCTGCGCCGCGAAGGTGCTGGCCACCGCCACGTCGTCGTCCGAGAACGCGGCGGCCTGGCTGGTCAGCGCGCTCAGCACGCCCACCAGCCGATCCCCGGCCCGGACCGGCACCGCGAGGCCCGCCCGCATCCCGAGGCGCGCGGCGCTCTCGCGCGCCGCCGGATCGAGCCCGGGGTGGACGGCCAGGTCCATGATGGCGAGCGGCTCGCCGGTGGCGGCCACCCGCCCGATCGGGCCCTCGCCGATCACGACCTCCCCGGGGAGCAGCGTGTCCACGCCTTCGCCGCGCACCTCCGCGCGCACGAGGCGGCCCTCGTCCACCAGGTGGAAGGCCACCGCGTCCGCCTGCAGGAGGGCGGCGTAGAGATCGGCGATGCGCCGCTGTACCGTCGCGGGCGGCCACAGCCGCGTCACGCGCTGGCTCACGTCCACGAGCGCCTCCAGGCGCCCCTGCCGGCGCGTCAGCTCGCGAAAGAGATTGCTGTTGGAGAGAGCCACCGCGGCCTGGGACGCGAGTGACGCGGCCAGGTTGCGGAAGGACTCGGGGTACGGCAGGGCCTCGCGCTCGATGGCCGCGGTCGAGACGAAGGGCCGGCCGCTCTCGCGCTTGCAGTTGATGAGGGCGAGCACTCCGATGATCTCGCCGCCCGGCGTCTGCATCGGCAGGACCAGGGCCGACTTGGTGCGGTACGAGGCGAGGGCGTCCACCTCGGGGTTGAAGCGGTACGGATGGTCCACGGGCAGCGCGTAGGCGTCGGCGACGTCGAGGATCTCGCCGGTCAGCGCCACGTGGCCGGCCAGGCTGTCCTGGCTCAGCGGGAGCGCGACCGCGTTGAACTCGACCGGCACGCTGTCGTTCTGGGCCAGCTCGAAGCGCAGCCGGCGCGAGCCGTCGTTCGCGGTCTCGACCAGGTAGATGGAGCCGGCGTCGCTCCGGGTGATGGTCCGCGCCTTGGTGAGGATCAGGTCGAGCAGGAGCTTGGTGTCGCGCTCGGCGGAGAGCCGCACGCCGATGGCGTTCAGCTCCTCGAGCTGCCGTGTCGTCTCCTTGGCCTCGCGGGTGACGCGGGCCTGCTCGCACGCCGCGCGGAGCACGCTCGCGAGCGTGGCGGGGCCCACCGGGAGCGTGAGCGAGACGAAGCCGCGGGCCACCGGGGCGGCCTCCGCGGACTCCGAGAGCACGACTGCGGGCACCAGGGCCCGCCGCGCCGTTTCGAGCAGGACCGCGTCGAGGTCGTCGACCGGGCCGTCGAGGAGTAGCACGCCGGCTGCGTCGGGTGAGAAGGTGGCGGGCTGCCCGGGCCCGAGCATTCGCGGCTCGAGATCCTCGGGCAGCGCCGCCACCAGTCCCCCGCGGGAGAAGTCCGCGGGGTACCACACGATTCCACGCTCACGTGCAGACTCGCGACGGTCGCTCATGATCTCCGGTCCTGAGGTTACGGGCTGGATCAGCGAGAGCCGCCGACCAGGCCGCCCAGCACCCCGCCGACCGTACCGCCGAGCCCGCCCACGGTGCCGCCGACGCCACCGACCGTGCCGCCGAGCCCGCTGGCGGTCCCTCCGACGACTCCGCCAAGGCTGCCGACCGTGTCGCTGAGACCGGTCAGGGTGTTCCCGAGCCCGTCACCCAGTCCCAGCGCGTCGATCAGGCGATCGAGGGTCTCCGCGGTCGTCTCGGTGAGGCCGCCGACGACCCCGGTGACGCCTTGGACCGGGACCGGCGGAGCCAGCAGCGTCGAGGCAAGCACGACCGCGCGGCCCTGCTCGCGGGCCATCAAGGGGCTCTTGAACTCGTCCGGCGCGTCCTGGGTCTGCACCTGCTTCGGCTTGAGGTCCGCGGTTAGCGCGGCGACCGCGTCACGGGAGAGCGGGCGCACGGATCCCACCCTGTTGCCGGCCACCGCCACGCTCTGGAGCGCCGCGAGGCGCACCGCCGGCTGCGACGGATCCAGGTGCGCGCTCACGTCGAGCGCGCCCTGGAAGAGATGGACGCGGGTCGTGGTGACGGGAGCCGCGGCCCCGGCCTTGATCGGATCCACCTCCACCACGAAGACGGTACCCCGCACCGCGGCGGTCGCGTTCGGCGAGCGGATCTCGATCACCTCACCCGGGCGCATCCGGCCCTTGACCACCGCCACCCCGATCTTCCCGGACTGCAGATCCACGGTGACGCGGCCGGCCTCCTCGGTCACGGTGAGGACCGACAGCTCGCGCACCGTGATGAGGGCCTTGCCGCCCAGGAGGACCCGGACCAGTGAGTGCGGCTGGGTGTGGATGCGGTCGCGCACGAAGATCTCGTCCCGCATCTGCAGGGAGACCGGCCGCGCGGCGGCCACCGCGCGGATCAGCGTCGCGTCGCCGTTGACGGTGGTGACGACACCGGCGCTCTCCTCGGACTGGGCGGCGGCGACGGCCGGCAGGCCCGCGCACAGCAGGGCCGCCGCCATCGCGAAGACTCTCGTTCCGGGCATGGTCGCTTGCTCCCCTTTGTCCGGCGCGCGTATCGATGCCGGGCGCCGGTGTCAGCTTCGGGCAGCAAGGCGAATGCCACGCGGACACTTCGCGGCAAGCCGCTGAAATCACGAGTGGGATGGTGTCAGCAGCTCGACGCGAAAATCCTGACACTCGCAAGAAATGGCGGGAGGTACGACGAGATGAGCGTGCAGTTCGTGCTCACCACCCGCGCCGGCACGGTGGCGCGCGGCCCACCCCGCGCCCGATCATCACCGCGAGCCGGTGAGCTGCTGGCGCGCCAGCGCCGCGCCCGCCGCGAGGGCGCGCACCTTCTGGTTGCACATGTAGCGGGGCGACCAGCCGAAGCCGCAATCGGGGTTGACGTAGAGCTTCTCGGGCCGGCACACCGCGAGCACCCGGCGGATGCGGCCGGCCACGTCCTCCGGGCTCTCCGGATTGAAGCCCTTCACGTCGATCACCCCGGCCCCCAGCTCGCGGTCCTGGCCGTACTCCTTCCAGAGATCGAGCTCGGAGAATTCGCGGCCCGCGAACTCGAGCACGAGCTGATCGGCGCGGGCCTTCAGCACGCCGGGGAAGTAGGGGCGGTAGGAGCGGTCGAAGCGGGACCGGCCGAAGCGGTTACCGAAGCAGATGTGGAAGCCGAGCTTGGCCTTCACGCCCTCGGTGGCCAGGTTGAAGAGCCGCGCCATCTCCTCGCCGCTCACGTTGCCGCGGGCCGGCTCGTCGAGCTGGATGAAGTCGGCGCCCGCCGCCACCAGGCCCCGCAGCTCCGCGTTGATCACCTCCGCGAAGCGCTCGGCCACGTCCACCACGCCCTTGTACATCTTGCCGGGATGGATGCGCGAGCCGAAGGTGAGCGGGCCCGCGCAGGTGGCCTTGACCGCCCGGGCGGTGTGGGCCTTGAGGTACTCGAACTCCTTGATGATGCCGAGCCCGCCCGCGGGCGCCTCGATGCGCCCGGTGGCCTCGTACCGCGTCTGCTGGTCGTAGCCCCAGGGGCCGACCTTGCGGCGCACCGGCAGCGCCTCGATGCCCTTGATGATCGCGTAGTAGGAGTCCACGTAGCCGTCGAGGCGGCGCACCTCGCCGTCGGTGACGATGTCGAGCCCGGCGCGCTCCATGTCGCGGATCGCGGTGTCGGCGGCGTCGTCGAACATCTCCTCGAGATCGGCGGGCCCCATGTCCCCGGCCTCGAAGGCCTTCACCGCGGTGTACCACCAGCCGGCCTTGCCGTGGGAGCCGACGACGGTGGACGGGATCAGCGGAAGTGCGGCCATCAGCGTGTCCTCCTCGCGTTGGCGAGAGCAGCTATAATGTTCCGACCATGGGCGCCGCCGAGACTCATGCGAGCATCCTATCTCTGCCTCAGCTGGTCAATGGCGATGCGGGGCTGGTGCGGCGGGGGCGCTACCTCACCGCGACCTTCCTGGTCGAGGCCGGCGGCACCGAGTTCCTGGTGCTGGTGCGGGAGGGCCGCATCGCGGGGGTGGAGCGCGGTCCCTTCCTGATGCGCTCCTGGACCTTCGCGCTGCGCGCCTCCGCGGAAGCCTGGGAGCGCTTCTGGGATCCCGTGCCCGCCCCCGGCTACCACGACCTGTTCGCGATGAAGAAGCTCGGGGTGGCGCGGATCGAGGGCGACCTGGCCCCGCTCATGGCCAACCTCCGCTACGTCAAGGACGTGGTGGCGGCGCCGCGCCGGAAGCGGGGGAGCTGAATGGCCGGGCCCGTCTTCGAGCCGATCCGGGGTACCTACGTGCACCTGCCGCTCGACGGCCGGCCGCACCGGCTCTACTTCGAGGAAGCGGGGCAGGGCACCCCGCTCGTCTGCCTGCATACCGCGGGCGCCGACGGCCGGCAGTTTCGCCATCTCCTGAACGACGAGGCGATCACCCGCCACTACCGCGTGCTCGCCTTCGACATGCCGTGGCACGGCAAGTCCCTGCCGCCGGCGGGCTGGCAGGACGAGGAGTACCGGCTCACCACGCGCGGCTACGTGGAGCTCGTCCTGGCCTTCTGCGACACGCTCGGGCTCGAGCGGCCGGTGGTGCTCGGCTGCTCGATCGGCGGCAAGATCGTGCTCGAGCTGGCGAGCCTCCATCCCGAGCGCTTCCGCGCCCTGATCGGGCTCGAGTCCGCCGCCTACCAGCCGCCCTGGTACGACGACACCGGCTGGCTCCATCGCCCCGACGTGCACGGGGGCGAGATCTGCGGGGCGCTGATGTCGGGGCTCATCGCGCCGCAGAGCCCGGACGAGACCCGCTGGGAGACGCTCTGGGGCTACATGCAGGGCGGTCCGGGCGTCTTCAAGGGAGATCTCCACTTCTACCGGGTGGACGGCGACTTCCGCGATCGGATCGGCCAGATCGACACCGGCCGCTGCCCGCTGTACCTGCTGACCGGGGAGTACGACTTCTCGTGCACGCCGGAGGACACCCGGCTCACCGCCGAGAAGATTCCGGGCGCGCGCTTCACGGTCATGACCGAGATCGGCCATTTCCCGATGGCCGAGAACCCGGCCCAGTTCCGCCGCTACCTCCTGCCCGTCCTCGACGAGATCCGCGCGGCCAGGCGCTGAGCGCGGCGGCGTCACGCCGTCCCCCCGATCACCCGCATCGTCGCCGCGTCCGCGCGCACCGCGTCGGGTCGACCCGCGAAGATGATCTCGCCGCGCTCGATGACGTACAGGCGCGTGGTGAACTCGGGGACGTGGTGGATGTTGGACTCGGCGAGCAGGATCGCGTGGCCGCGCTGGGTGATCTCGGCCAGGCCCCGGCTCACCGCGGGGATGATCGCGGGCGAGAGGCCCTCGAAGGGCTCGTCCAGCAGCAGCATGTGGGGATCCAGCGCGAGCGCCCGCGCCACCGAGAGCATCTTCCGCTCGCCCCCGCTCATCTCGGGGCCCTTGCGGTGGCGGTAGCTCCGCAGCACCGGGAAGACCTCGTAGGCGCGGTCGATCCGCTCGGCGGCGGTACGGCCGCCCGGCCGCGTCCAGGTGGCGATCTCGATGTTCTCCGCCACCGTGAGATCCGTGAAGATCCCGCTGTCCTCCGGCGCGAACCCGAGGCCGCGCCGGGCGATCTCGTGGGTGCGCCGGCCGTGGATCTCCTCGCCCTGGAAGACGATGCGGCCGGTCTGGGGGCGGAGATAGCCCATGATCGTGCGCAGCGTGGTGGTCTTGCCCGCCCCGTTGCGGCCCACCAGGCAGACGACCTCGCGGTCCCGGACCTCGAGCGAGACCTGTCGCAGGATATGGCTGGTCTGGATGAACACGTCGAGTGCCTCCACGGTGAGCATGACGCTAGGGACTTCCCCTCACCCGGCCCTCTCCCCCTTCGGGGGCGAGGGGATGTGGTGGCTCCGCCCGATGACCATGTCCACCACGCGCGCGTCCGCCCGGATCGCCGCGGGCGCCGCGTCGGCCAGCACCTTCCCCTGGTGGAGCGCCACGATGCGATCCGAGTAGGCGAAGACGATGTCCATGTCGTGCTCGACCTGGATGATCGCCTTGAGGCCCATGCGCCGGGAGGCCGCGACGAGGATCTCCATGATCGCGGACTTCTCGGCGGTGCTGACCCCGCTGGTGGGCTCGTCCAGCAGGATGATCTCCGGACGGAGCGCGAAGGCGGAGGCCACGTCGAGCAGCTTCTTGTCGCCCTGGGGAAGCTGGCGCGCCGGCACGTGGCGCTTGTCGGCCAGCCCGAAGAGCTCCGCCACCTCGAGGGCGCCCGCCTGCACCTCGCGGTCGCCGGCCAGCGACCGGAAGAAGCGCGCGCCCCGACCGAGCCGGGAGACCACCGGCGCCTGGAGCGTCTCCATCACGGTGAGATCCGGGAAGATCTGCACGAGCTGGAAGCTCCGGGCCAGGCCGAGCCGCGTGAGGGCCACCGGCCCGATGCCGGCCACGTCGCGGTCCTTGAAGCGCACCGTGCCCGCGGTGGGCCGGAGCACCCCGGTGAGCACGTTGATGAGCGTGGACTTGCCCGCGCCGTTGGGGCCGATGATCGAGACGAACTCGCCGGCCCCCACCGCGAGGCTCACCCCGTCGAGCGCGCAGAAGTCGCCGTAGAGCTTGCGGACGTCGCGCGCCTCGAGGATCACGTGCGCGAGACCTCCACCGGTGCCCGCCGCCCGCCGAAGAGGCCCATGAGCCCGCCGGGGGCGAAGATCACGATGCCGGCGAGGATGGCGCCGAAGACGAGCCGCCAGTACGGCACCACCGACATCACCGCGTCCTGCAGGAAGATGAAGACGAAGGCGCCCAGCACCGGGCCGAAGAAGCTCGCGAAGCCGCCCAGCAGCGCCATGAACACGAGGCTGCCCGAGTGGGTCCAGTAGGCGAGCGTGGGATCCACGTTGCCGGTGGGCGGCCCCAGGAGCGCGCCCCCCACCGCCGCGAAGACCGCCGAGATCACGAAGGCGTACCAGCGGTAGCGCGTCACGCTGACCCCGAGGGCCTCCGCCTTCGCCGGGTTGTCGCGGATCGTGCGCAGGCAGAGGCCGAAGGGCGAGTGCACGATCCGCCACATGACGGCGGCGGCCACGATCAGGATCCCGAGGCAGTAGTAGTAGTAGGGCCCGACCAGGTAGTCGGTCTTCGGCATCGCGTCCAAGTTGAGCCCGAGCAGGAGCGGGCGCAGCACCGGCATGCCCTCGTCGCCGCCGGTGAGCCGGTAGAACTTGAGCAGGAAGGTGTAGAAGACCATCCCGAAGGCGAGGGTGAGCATGCCGAAGTAGATCTTCACGTAGCGCACGCAGAGGAGGCCCACCAGGGCCGCCGCGACCGCGCCCAGGACCGCCGCCACGAGCAGGATCGCCTCCAGCGAGCGGACGCCCGCGTGGGTGGTGAGGAAGGCTCCGGTGTAGGCGCCGATGCCCACGAAGAGCGCGTGGCCGAACGAGACCAGGCCGGCGTAGGCGAAGAGCAGGTTCAGGCCGAGCAGGATCACCCCGTAGGCCATGAACGGCAGCATGAGGAGCAGGCGGTACGGGCTCAGCACGAGCGGCAGGGCGAGCAGGCCGACCAGGGCCAGGCCCAGGATCATGCGCCCCCTCACGCGGCCGCTCCGCCGAAGAGCCCGCGGGGACGCAGGAGCAGCACCGCGATCACGATCAGGTAGATCAGGAGCATCTCGATCTCGGGGTACACGCTGATCGCGACCGCGCGGAGCACGCCCACCACGAGGGCCCCCACCAGCGCGCCGCGCATGCTGCCGAGGCCGCCGATCACCACCACCGCGAAGGCCTCGACGATCAGCTCGATGCCCATCTCGCTCATGGCCGCGGTGGCCGGGATCACGAGCGCGCCTCCCAGGGTCCCGAGCGCGGTGCCGAGGGTGAACACCCGCGCGTAGACGCCGCGCATGTCCACCCCGAGCGCCTCCGCCATCTCGCGGTTGTCGGCGGCGGCCCGGATGATGCGGCCGAAGGCGGTGCGGGTGAGCATGAAGCCGAGGCCGGCCGCGATCAGCACGCTGGCCGCGATCACGATCAGGTTGTAGACCGGGATGACCGCGCCCAGCAGCCGGGCCTGCCCGTAGAGCAGGTAGTGGCCGGCGGTGGACTGGGGCGCGGTGCCCCAGGTGAGACGGATCGCGTCCTCCATCATCAGGACCAGCGCGAAGGTGAGCAGGAGCTGGAAGGTCTCGTCGCGGTCGTAGACGAACCGGAGCAGCCCGCGCTCGACCACGAGCCCCACCGCGCCGACGAGGATGCCCGCCAGCGCGAGCGGGACGATGAACAGGAATGGCGGCCCACCGGCGGTCGTGAACGCGGCGACCGCGGACACACCCACGTAGGCGCCCAGGGCATAGAAGGACCCGCAGGCGAGGTTGAAGATCTTCTGGACGCCGAACACGAGCTGGAGCCCCGCCGAGACCAGGAACAGGATCGCGGCATGGAAGACGCCGCTCATCAGCACGTTGACGACGTTCGCGGTCACGCCGGGAGCGTCCGGCTACTCGATGATGCGGTCGGCCCGCGCGACCAGTGACGGCGGGAGCGTGAGCCCGAGGGCGCGGGCGGTCTTGAGATTGATCACGAGCTGGAACTCGGCGGGCTGCTCGACGGGCAGGTCGCCGGGCCGCGCGCCCTTGAAGAGGCGGTCCACGTAGACCGCGACCCGGCGCGTCGTCCCGGCGAGGCTGCTGCCGTACGACATCAGGCCGCCGTCCTCCACGTGCGTGGGCCACTCGTACATCGCGGGCAGGCGGTGCGTCGCGGCGAGCGCGATGATCCGCTTCCGGTCGCGGACGAAGAAGGTGTGCGCGCCGACGAAGATGGCCAGCTTGATGCCGAGCGTCGCCGCGGCCTGCTGGGTCTCCTGGACCTGGAGCTTGATGCCGGGATCCGGTGGGGCGAGGAAGGCGATCCGGGTGGCCCCGGGGACCGCTTCCTTGAGGATCTCCAGCTTCTTGGCCGCCAGGGTTCCGGCGGGCGCGATCAGGACGCCGGTGATGTTGCTCTCGGGCTTGGCGAGGCTCTTGACGAGGCCGGCCGCGACCGGGTCGAGGTTCCCGTAGAGGACGATCGGGATCGTGGTCGTCGCCGCCTTGACCGCCAGGGCGGCGGACGCGCTGATCGCCACGATGACGTCCATCCGGAGCCGGACCAGCTCCCGCGCCAGCGCGGGAAGCCGGTCGAGTCGGCCCTCGGCGTAGCGCACGTCGACCACGAGATCGCGGCCCGGCGCATAGCCCATCTCGCGCAGCGCCTTCGGGATCAGGATCACGGCCGTGTTCTGCTCCGACGACGACGGCGGCGCCGTAGGGGCGAGAATGCCCAGACGGTGGACGCGCCCCGCCGGCTGCGCGGCGGCGGGGGGCGGGGGGGTGACGCCGGCGGCGAGGAGGGCGAGGAACGCACGCCGGTGCATCGGTGTCATGGGACGGCCCCCTCACCCTGCCCTCTCCCCCGAGGGGAGAGGGAAACCTGGGGCCCTCCGCCCTTCGGTGGCAGGGGGAACCGGCAACCCTCTCCCCGGGGAGGGGGAGAGGGCAGGGTGAGGGGGTGCGGGGTCAGATCTTCCAGCCCGCGATCCATTCCATCAGCTTGGCGCCGGCCGGCTTCATGCCCTGCTTGGTGGAGACGACCTCGAGCGGATTGACGGTCACGAAGTCGTAGCTGTTCTTGTGGGTGGTCATGCCCTGGTAGAAGCTGCACATCTGGATGTGGTCCTCGCGCCAGCCGCGCCGCCCCGAGAGCGACTCGACCTCGATGCCCTCGAGCGCCTTCGCCACCTGCTCCTTGGACGGCCACTGCCCGGCGGCGGCGTAGGCCTTCTCCACCGCGCCCTTGTACGACTCGGCGCAGAAGTAGGCGTGGTCGCACTCGTAGGGCGGGTACTCATTGAACTTGGCCTTGTACTCGCGGACGAACTGCTTGAGCAGCGCGCTGCCCTTGGGATCGTCGAAGTACATCGAGTTGTAGCCGAGGAGGAGCCCCTCGGGGGTGAACTCCTTCTTGAGCGAGTCGTGCACGCCGCCCGCGGTCGTGAACACGCCCTTCATGGTCTTGAAGAGGCCGACCGCCGCCGCCTGCTTCATGATGATGGTGGCGTCGCCCGACCAGAACGAGCACATCAGGAGATCCGCCTTCGACTGCTGGATCGCCGCGATGTGCGAGGTGAAGTCGGTGACCCCCAGCTTGGGGAACAGCTCGAGCACGAACTTCACGCCGGGGACGTAGCGCTTGAGCACCGCCTGGTAGGTCTGCCAGCAGTCGTGGCCGTAGGAGTAGTCGTTGCCGATGCCGGCCACCGTCTTGATGCCCTTGAAGTACTTGGGGGTGAGCTGCCCGGCGACGATCGCTTCCACTTCGTTGTCCACGCTGCGGAAGGCCCACTTGGGCCTGGGCATGGTCTCGTCCACGCCCTTCTGGGTGGTGCCGTCCCAGGAGAGCCACGGGGTGGCCAGGTCCTCGGCGACCGGGGCCAGCGCCAGCGTCACGCCGGTGGAGATGCCGCCCAGCACGACCTCGACCTTGTCCTGGAGGATGAGCTTGCGGTAGCGCTCGACGGTGTCCTTGGGGGTGGACTCCTCCTCGACCACCAGCTCGACTTTGCGGCCCAGGATGCCGCCGGCCTTGTTCACCCGGTCGGCCCACCACTCGGTGCCGCGCAGCCCGGCCGTCCCGACCGGCGCCGCGATGCCGGCCCGGATGGCGACGACGCCGATCTTGACCGGATCCGCGGGGACGCCCTTCTTGGCCTGCGCCCGCGCCACCGCCGGCGCGGACACCACCCCGGCCGCGGCCGCGCCGCCCACCATGCTGAGGAACTCGCGTCTCGTCGTCGCCATGAGGCTCTCCTCCTTGAGAGTGATGAGGTGCTTAACCCTGCAGCCGCTTGCGCGCCAGCGCCACGCCGGCGGTGAGACGCTTGAGCTTCTCGAACGCCACCCAGCGCGGGACCGGGAAGAAGCCGCAGTCCGGCAGCAGCGACAGCCGCTCCGCCGGAATGGAGCGCAGGCACAGGGCCACCCGCTCCGCGATGTCCTCGGGAGTTTCCATGTAGAAGCTCTTCACGTCAACCACCCCGCAGGCCACGTCGCGGTCCACCCCGATCTCCTTCCACATCTCGATCTCGGCCATCTCCCGGTTCGCGTACTCGAAGACGAACTGGTCGCAGCGGGCCTCGAGCAGTCCCGGGAACATCCAGCGATAGGATCGCTTGCCCCGCGGCCGCGACAGCAGATTGCCGAAGCAGACGTGGTACCCGATCTTCGCCTTCACGCCCTCCACGCAGGCGTTGAACATCTTCACGTACTCCGCGGCCTGGCCCGGCACGATCGCCGCGGAGGGCTCGTCCACCTGGATCCAGGTGGCCCCCGCGGCCGCGAGCGCCCGGAGCTCCGCGTTGACCGCCGGCACCAGGTCCCAGCAGAGCGCGAGCCGGTCGCCGTCGTAGGCATCGCCGGGCCGCGTCTGGATGTGGATCGAGAGCGTGACCGGCCCCGGGCAGGTGGCCTTGACCGGCCGGTCGGTCTGGGTCACCAGGTACTTGAACTCGTCCACGGTGCCCAGGCCATTCGGCACCGTGATCTTCCGGGCGGGGCGGTAGCGCGGCACGCTGTCGTAGGCGTAGAGGCCGGTCT
Organism: Candidatus Deferrimicrobiaceae bacterium; assembly: GCA_035463855.1. Lineage (GTDB taxonomy): Bacteria > Methylomirabilota > Methylomirabilia > Rokubacteriales > CSP1-6 > CAMLFJ01. The sequence goes on from DATHSW010000318.1 coordinate 19,898, forward strand.
TGCGCAGCGGCTCGAGCGGCTCGAGGCCCTCCATGTGCCCGTAAAAGGTCTGCACGAAGAAGTAGCGGCGCATCTCGCCGTCGCAGAGCACGTCGATGCCCGCGCGCTCCTGGTCGCGGATCGCGAGCTGGGTGGCGTCGTCGAACGTCTCGCGCACGTCGGTCTGGCCGTACTCGCCCGCCTTGATCTTGTCGAGCGCGGTCCAGAACCAGGAGGGGAAGCCGTGGCTGCCCATGACGTGGGTGTACAGCAGCGGAAGCGTGGCGGCCATGCGCGTGTCCTTTCTACCCCGGTGCCTTTCTAAGGGATTCGGCGGCGATTCAGGAAGGCGGCGATGCGGGCCTGCGCGTCCGGCGCGGCCCGGAGCGCCCCGTAGGCCCGCGGCTCCGACCCGGCCCGGCCCGCGCGGAGGTCGGCGGTGATGGCCTTGGTCGCGGCCAGGCCGCCCCGCGGCGAGCGCGCGACCTCGCGGGCCAGCTCGAGCGCAGTGGCCTCGAGCGCCCCGTCCCGCACCACGCGGGTGACCAGGCCCATGCGGTGGGCCTCGGCCGCGTCCACGGTGCGGGCGGTGAGCATGAGATCGCGCGCGTGGGCGCCGCCCGCGACGTCGAGCAGGCGCGCGATGCCGTAGCCGGGATTGAAGCCGAGCGTGACCTCCGGCAGCCCGAAGCGCGCGGAGGCCTCGGCCACCCGGAGATCCTGGGCGATCGCGAGCATGAGCCCGCCCCCGAGGGCGTGACCCTGCACCGCCGCGATGGTGACCTGCGGCAAGGCCGCGAAGGCGTCCATGATCCGCTGCCACCGCCCGGCGAGGGTCTCCGCCTCCGCGGGGGCCAGCGTCGGCATCTCGGCGATGTCGGCGCCCGCGCAGAAGGAGCGTCCGCGCCCGGCCACCACGACCGCCCGGATCCTGTCCAGGGCCGGGAGGCGCGCGAGGGCGGCCTCGAGCGCGTCGGCGACCGCGCGGCTGAGCGCGTTGCGGGCCTCCGCCC
>DATHSW010000319.1:0-9145 GCA_035463855.1 Candidatus Deferrimicrobiaceae bacterium
GGCGCCAGCCCCACCAGCTCGGCGCGCCGGACCCCGATGCCGCGACGGGCCGCCTCCGCCCGCACCGCATCGAAGGCCTGGGGCAACGAGGTGACGCGGTAGTCGAGCAGATTCATCGCCACCTGGGCGATCCCGCGCCGCTCGAGCCGCGCCCCCATGGCCTGCAGCGCCGGCAGCCCTCCGGCGGACTCGCGGACGGCGCGGGCGATGGCGCGCGCCGCCGCCACGTCGTCCCCGTCGAGCCAGACGTTGTAGGCCACCAGGACGTCGCGCGCGCCCACCAGCAGCGCGCCGAGGCGTGGGTCGAAGCGCGCCGGCCCGTAGTCCGGCCGCCAGGATGGATCGGCGAGGCGGGTCGGCAGCCCCTCGTACTGGCCGGCCCGCACCGCGAGGAGCGAGCGGCGCGCCGGCGCGGTGGCGGCGGCGCCGTAGAGGTAGACGGGGAGCTGGTACTCGGCCGCCAGCCGGGCGGCCACCGTGCGGGCGATCGCCGCCGCCTCGGCGAGGTCGAGCCCGCGGAGCGGCACGAACGGCAGCACGTCGAGCGCGCCGAGCCGCGGATGGATGCCCTGGTGCGTCCGCATGTCCACCTGCGCGAACACCGCGTGCGCCAGGGCCAGCGCGGCGGCCTGCACCGGCTCGGGCGCGCCCAGGAACGTGAAGACCGAGCGGTGGTGATCCGGGTCCATGTGGACGGAGGCGAGGCGGACGCCGGGCACCGCGGTGATGGCCCGCCCCAGGCGGGCCACGGTCTCGCGGCTCCGCCCCTCACTCACGTTCGGCACGCACTCGAGCAGGGGGCCAGTCACGGGGCCATCATAGCGAAATTACTGGGATATACTACGGGGGCCATGCCCACCCTCCCCGTCGGCAAGCTGCCGCCCGAGCTCCTCGGGCGCCTGCTGCGCGCGCACGCCTCCGCCGACCCGCGCGTGGTCGTGGGTCCCCGGGTCGGCGAGGATGCCGCGGTGCTGGACATGGGCGATCGCTACCTCGTCGCCACCGCCGATCCGATCACGTTCGCGACGGACGAAGTCGGCTGGTACGCGCTGCACGTCAACGCCAACGATCTCGCGGTGCGCGGGGCGCGGCCGCTCTGGTTCCTCGCCACCGTGCTGTTGCCCGACGACGGTGCCACCGAGGTCGGGGTGGAGCGCCTGTTCACCGAGCTGCGCGAGGCCTGCGCGGAGCTCGGTGTCGCGCTGGTCGGCGGCCACACCGAGGTGACCGCGGGGGTGCCGCGGCCGATCGTCTCGGGCTGCATGCTGGGCGAGGTGGAGAAGGATCGCCTCGTGACCACCGGCGGCGCGCGGCCCGGCGACGTGCTGCTGCTCACCAAGGGCGTGCCGCTGGAGGGCGCGGTGATCATCGCCCGCGAGCGCGCCGCGGAGGCCGAGCGGCGCGGCGTGCCCGCCGACGTGGTGAAGCGCGCGCGCGACTTCCTGCGCGCCCCCGGCGTCAGCGTGCTGCCGGAGGCCCGCGCGGCGTGCGCGGCGGCGCGCGTGCACGCCATGCACGACCCGACGGAAGGCGGGGTCGCCACCGCCTGCTGGGAGCTGGCGCAGGCCGCCGACGTGGGGCTCTACGTGGACCGCGAGCGCATCCCGGTCCTGCGCGAGGGCCGCGTGCTCTGCGATGCCTTCGGCCTCGACCCGCTGGGCACCATCGCCTCGGGCTCGCTGCTGCTCGCGGTGGACCCCGCCGATGCCCCGCGCGTGACCGCGGCCTGCCGCGGCGCCGGCGTCGACTGCGCGCCGATCGGCCGCGTGACCGAGCCGTCGGAGGGCGTGACCCTCGCCACCGGGGGCCACGCCCGTCCCATGCCCACGTTCCCCCAGGATCAGATCACCCGCATCTTCTCGGAGACCTGAAAATGCCCCAGATCGGTTACGCGCATCGTCAGGCGCCCATGAGCCGGCGCGGCATGGTGGCCGCGTGTCACCCGCTGGCCTCGCTGGCCGGGGTGGACGTGCTGAAGACCGGCGGCAACGTGGTGGACGCCGCTGTCGCCACCAACGCGGTGCTGGCGGTCACCCAGCCCAATTTCTGCGGGGTGGGCGGCGACATCTTCTGCCTCTACTACGAGGCGGCCACGCGGCGCGTGCACTTCCTGGGTGGCGCGGGCCGCTCCGGCTCGCGCGCCACGCTCGACGAGCTGAGCCGTCGCGGGCTCTCCACCGTGCCGAACGTGGGGCCGGGCTCGGTGTCGGTCCCGGGCGTGACGCGCGGCTGGCGGATGCTGCTCGATCGTTTCGGGACCCGCCCGCTGCCCTCGCTGCTCGAGCCGGCGATCCACTACGCGGGCGCGGGCTTCCCGCTCTCCGACATCGTCGCGCAGGCCATCCGGGAGAAGGCCCCGACCGCCGACGATCCGGAGTGGCACCGCGTCTTCGTGCCGGGCGGCCGGTTCCCGCAGACCGGCGACTGTTTCCGCCAGCCCGATCTCGCCCGCACGCTCACCGAGCTGGGCGGCGACCCCGAGCTGTTCTACAAGGGCCGCGTCGCGCGCTCCATCGCCGACCGCATGGCCCGCGAGGGCTTTCTCACCGCGGAGGACCTGGCCGCGCACGAGGGCGAATGGGGCGAGCCGATCTCGTCCACCTATCGGGGCTACACCGTCTACGAGACGCCGCCGCCCACCCAGGGGCTGGCCGCGCTGCTCACCCTCAATCTGCTCGAGGGCTTCGACCTCGCGCGCCACGAGATCCACTCGCCCGAGCACCTGCACCTGCTGATCGAGCTGACCAAGCTGGCCTACGCCGATCGCAACCGCTGGATCGCCGATCCGGCGCACGCGCGGGTGCCGGTGGAGGCACTGCTGAGCAAGGGCTTCGCGGAGAAGCGGCGCCGCGCCTTCGACCCCGCCCGGGCCCAGGATCACCGGTGGGGCGCGCTCGACGGCGACACCACCGGCTTCGTGGTGGCCGACGGGAAGGGCAACATCATGAGCGTCATCCAGAGCCTCTACAAGTCGTTCGGCTCGGTGGTGGTGGCCCCGGACACCGGCGTGGTGCTGCAGAACCGCGGCGCCTACTTCAACACCGACCCCGCGCATCCCAATTGCTTCGCCCCGGGCAAGCGGCCGTTCCACACCCTGATCGCCTGCGTGGTGACGAAGGACGACCAGCCGGTCCTGGGCTACTCGAACATGGGCGGCGACGGGCAGGCGATGTTCCACGTCCAGTCGCTCACCAACGCGCTCGACTACGGCATGGAGATCCAGGAGGCGATCGAGCGGCCGCGCTTCGTGGCCGGGCCGATCGACCCGGGCGACGTGGCGGATCAGGTGCGGATCGAGAGCCGGGTGCCCGAGGCCACGCGCGAGGCGCTCCGGCGCCGGGGGCACAACGTCACGCCGGTCTCGGACTTCTTCATGCGCATGGGCCACGCCCACGGCATCACGCTCGACAACGGCACGCTGCGCGGCGGCGCCGATCCCCGCGGCGACGGCGCCGCGATCGGGTTCTGATGGCCGGCCGGCGCGGGCGTGCGCTGCTGGCCGTGCTCGTGGTCGCCGGGTTGCTCGCGGCGTCGGCGATCGGGTTCGCCGAGGAGTGGGGCGGCATCGAGCCGGGCGTGACCACGCTCGAGCAGGTGCGCGCGCGCTACGGAGCGCCCAGCCGGGAGATGCGCGCGAAGGTCGACAACTACGACACGGTCCAGTGGATCTATGAGGGAAACCGGAGCCCGGCCGGCTTCCAGCGGATGACCGCGGACTATGGGCTGCTCACGCCGCAGGGCTACAAGCCGACCGTGGTCCGCGTGCTGCGGCTCGAGCCCAAGGCCAAGGTCTTCGGCCGGAACACCGTGTTGCAGGGCTGGGGCGCGCCCGACGGGATCGCCAGGCAGAACGACCAGGACAGCCTCTTCTACAAGTCCGGGCTCGTCGTCACCTTCAACAAGGAAGGCACCGACGCGGTGCTCCTGACCTTCACGCCGCCCCAGCCCGACTCTCCGGCCCCTGCCGCGCCCCGGCGCTAGATGATCGATCAGCTCATGGCCCTCGACCCGGGCGGTCGGGGCATCGCCGCCTTCTTCGTGCGCGGCGGCGCCACCGCGGCCGCCCGCGCCCTCCGGAAGAGCCGGCGCGTGCTGCTGACCACGGGCTTCATGGTGGGCCCCGGCCTGCCCGAGACGGACGGCCCCCCCGGCGCCGCCTGCCTGGGCCGCGCGCTCCGCGCCCTGGGGGCGGAGGTCACCTACGTCACCGACGCGGTGGCGCTGCCGCCCTTGCAGGCCTCGCTCAAGGTCCTGGGCGAGCCCGCCGCCGTGCTGACCTTCCACGTGCCCCACGCGGCCACCGGCGGTCCGGCCGCGGGCGCCGCGCGCGAGGCGGCGCGCCGGCTCCTGGCCGAGCACAAGCCGACGCATCTCGTCGCCGTCGAGCGCCCGGGGCGCGCCCGCGACGGCCACTACCGGAGCGCGCGCGGCCGGTCGCTCACCGAATGGAACGGCCCGCTCGACGAGCTGTTCCTGGCCGCGCCCGCGCGGACGGTCACGGTGGGCATCGGCGACGGCGGCAACGAGATCGGCATGGGCACCGTGCACGCCCGCGTGGCGCGGGCCGGGACCGTCTTCCGCGCGATCGCCTCGGTCGTGAAGGTCAAGCACCTGGTGGTCGCCGGCGTGTCCAACTGGGGCGCCTACGGCGTCGTCGCCGAGCTGGCCCGGTTGGCGGGCCGGCCCCTGCTGCACACCGCCGAGGAGGAAGAGGCGATGGTGCGCGCCTGTGTGGACGCGGGCGCGGTGGATGGCCTCACCCGCCGAGCCGAGCCCACGGTGGATGGCTTGCCTTTGCCGGCCCATATCGGCATGCTTGAGCTGTTGCGCACGATGGAGTCACCCCGTGGTACCGGAGGCCCGAACACATGACCAGTGCGTCGTCCAAGGTGGTGGAGACCTACCGCGCCCTGCATCCCAAGTCGGCCGCGCTCTACGAGCGCGCGCGCGGCGTCATCCCCGGCGGCGTCACTCACGACGGGCGGCACATGAAGCCGTTTCCGGTCTACGTGGAGCGCGCCCTCGGCTCGCACAAGTGGGACGTGGACGGCCACGACTACGTGGACTACTGGATGGGTCACGGCGCGCTCTTCCTCGGCCACTGCCACCCGAAGGTGGTCAAGGCGATCCAGGAGCAGGCCGCCAAGGGCACCCACTTCGGGGCCAGCCATGAGCTCGAGGTGCGCTGGGCCGAGCTGATCACCAAGCTAATTCCCTCGGCGCAGATGGTGCGCTTCGCGATGTCCGGCACCGAGGCCACGCATCTGGCCTTGCGCATCGCGCGCGCCTACACCGGGCGGAACAAGGTCGTGAAGTTCCACGGCCATTTCCACGGCTGGCACGACGGCGTCGTCGCGGCGGTGAACCCGCCCTACGACGTGCCCATGTCGGCCGGCGTGCCCGAGTCGGTGCTGGACCAGCTCCTGCTGAGCCCGCCCAACGACATCAAGGCGGTGGACGCGCTGCTCGGGCGGGGCGACGTGGCCGCGATCATCCTCGAGCCCGCGGGCGGGCAGTCCGGCACCACGCCGACCATCCCCGGCTACCTTCAGGAATTGCGCAGCCTCACCGAGCGCCACCACGTGGTGCTGATCTTCGACGAGGTGATCACCGGCTTCCGCTACGCGCCGGGCGGCGCCCAGGCCTACTTCGGCGTGACGCCCGACATGACCACGCTGGCCAAGATCGTCGCGGGCGGCCTGCCCGGCGCCGCGGTTTGTGGCAAGAAGGAGCTGCTGTCCATGATGGCCCACCGCGGCGACCCGGTCTTCGACCGGAGCCAGCGCGTGGCCCAGAACGGCACGTTCAACTCGAACCCGGTCTGCTCGGCCGCGGCCATCGCCACGCTCGAGATGGTTGCCGATGGCTCACTCCACGCCCGCGCCAACAAGCTGGGCGACGAGCTGCGCGCCGGCCTCTCGGACGCCATGAAGCGCGCCGGTGTCCCGGGCACCACCTTCGGCGAGGCCTCGATCTTCCACGTCTCGTTCGAGGGCAAGCCCGGCCTGGCCGGCTTCGACCGCCCGCGCCGCGGCGATCTCTACCACCTGCTGCGCTGCGCCCTGCTCAACAACGGGGTCGACTGCTCGAGCCACCACGGCTGGATCTCCGCCGTGCACAGCGACGCCGACATCGAGCGCACCATCGCGGGCTACGAGAAGGCCTTCCGCGAGATGGCCGCCGACGGTGTGTTCAAGGGCATGTAACCACCCTCCCGCCCTCTCCCGTCAGGGGAGAGGGCAGGGTGAGGGGTGGTCTTCGTGAGGGGACGGTAGTGGACGAGGCCCAGCGCCGCGCAAAGCTCCAGGAGCTCTACGACCTCGCCCAGGGCTCCGACGAGTTCGACGGCGGCGTCACCTGGGAGCCCGACACCGAAGCGCTGGTGGTGGGCAACTGGGCGTTCTTCGCCATCGACGAGATCGGGGACCTGGCGCTCTCCTTCCACCTCGACTCCCACCCGGTCGCGGTGGCCAAGCTGACCCGCTTTCTGGTCCAGCACGACGTGCCCTTCGTGCTGCACGAGGCGTTCACGGTGGACGACGAGGACCGCATCGTCTTCGAGTCCGACACCGGCGCCGACCTCGACGAGGACGGCAAGCCCCGGTAGTCCGCCGTCGCGGGGGCGCTTTTAGGCAGTCTCCGTAGACACTTCCACCCCCTTCTGTTATCCTCGAAAACTCGTGGTGGGCTGGTAGCTCAGTTGGTAGAGCACAGGACTGAAAATCCTGGTGTCGGCGGTTCAATCCCGTCCCAGCCCACCATTATCTTCCCGCCCGCCGGCAACGGCTTAGCGCGCGTAGCCCGGTCTAGTCGCGCGCGCTGGGCACGGCTGACTCGGACGGTACTCGAACTGACGTGCTTCCTGCGGGTGGCCTTGGTGAAGCCTATGAGCCCGTGATCCCTCCGAGCGTTAGCCTCCAGGCCGCTCGGCCCCGTTTACCGCGGCGCGGGCTATCGCCCTCTAGATCGTCGAAGACACCACGAGCGCCGAGGGGGACTCGACGCCCGTAGGCTGCAGGCGGACTGGGATCCGGAACTATGGTGTGAGGTCCATCGCCTCCACGATCCTCGTGAACGGAATCTTCGCCTGCTCGTTCAACTCCTTCACCAATTCGGGGCCTGTGGCCTCAAACAAGCACATGCACCGGGCCTCGTCCGGAACGAACGTGCTTCGGATGTACCGGACCTTCTTGCCGCTGGCCGTCATTTTCTTCCCGGTTTCGATAGCGCTCTTCTGCGCCGCTCCCAGCTGATCCATCGTGATGCCCTTCAAGCTACGCTCGACCATGTAGACCCCCATAAGGAAGCCCTCCCTTCTGATAGACCGACGATTCACTGGTGGGACCCACCGCGAGTCTGAGCGCGCCCTTTGGGCCTGTCAATGCCACTCTCGCCACCGCGGGGGCCCTGGCTCAGCCTTCAGGCTTCAGCTACGATAGCCCGGCATGCTCTCCGGTGCCCAGGAAGCCCGGGTCCGAGCGATCCTCTGGAGCGGCCCGGCCGGGACCGCCCAGACCTACTGCCTCGAGCATCTGGCGACCGCCGCCAAGATCCCGACCGGGCACATGTCAGATCTCGCGGCCTTCGTCCGAACCCTGCATGAGAGGGGCGACTGCCAGCGACGCTTCGGAGGCTTCTGTGATGCCGACCGGCATGAGACAAAACAGATTCTCGTCTGGAGACCACCGACACGGCTGGTGGCGCAGGGCCTGACCTGATGATGGAGCGGCGGACCTTCCTCGGCACATTGGCTGGCGGCCTCCTCGCCGCGCCGCTCGGCGTCGAGGCACAGCCGGCAGGGAAGGTCTATCGCATTGGCATGCTGGAAACGAGATCCACCGTACTCAACGCTGCCAACATCGAGGCTTTCCGGCAAGGGCTGCGAGACCTTGGGTACAAGGAGGGTGAGAACTTCGAGATCGCGTACCGATCGTCGGACGGCCGCGACGAACAGTTCCCGGGCCTGGCGAGTGAGCTGGTTCGCCTCCAGGTAGATCTGATCCTGACGAGGGGGACGCCAGCCGCTCTGGCGGCGAAGAGTGCGACGCGCACCATTCCGGTGGTCATGGCGGCCAGTGGCGATCCTGTCGGGTCCGGTCTCGTCCCCAGCCTCGCACGCCCGGGCGGGAATGTGACGGGGCTGAGCAGCGGGATAACCGAAAGCTTCCCGAAACGTGTCGAGTTGCTCGGAGAGCTGCTTCCAGGACTCAAACGAATCGCAGCGATCCTCAACATGGGTAATGCTGTAGTCCCGCCTCAATGGCGTATCGTCGAGGCGTCAGCGCGCTCCCTCGGTATCACGGCTCACCTTCTCGACGTGCGACGCCCCGAGGACTTGCGGGGCGCATTCGATGCAGCAGCGAAGCTGCGTGCCGAGGCGCTCATCGTGGGACTCGACGGCGTCACACAGGCGAACCTGCGACCCATCGCTGAACGTGCGACACAGCAGCGGCTCCCGTCGATCTATCCGGCCAAGGATTATGCGCACGTCGGAGGACTGATTACCTATGGATCGAGCGATTTTCACATGTATCATCGCGCGGCCACGTTTGTTGAGAAGATCCTCAAAGGCGCCAAACCCGCCGACCTTCCCGTAGAGCAGCCCACGAAGTTCGAGCTGGTCATCAACCTCAAGACCGCCAACGCGCTCGGGCTGACGATCTCCCAGTCGCTGCTAGTCCGGGCGGACGAGGTGATCCAGTAGTTCCCGGGCATCACTCGCCAGGGCCTGCGCCGAGACCAACATCGCGTTGTCGACGGACCGACACCGCCGACCTGAAGGATGCGCGGGCGTTGTTCGAGGCGTTGGCGACAGGCTGACGCGCTGTCCCCGCTGTTGAGAAGACACTGTCCAATTGGTGACCCAACGGGATTCACGGAGATGAAGCGGGAAGGCCCCACGTTTGTGCCCAATGTGTGCAAGCCGCTGAGTACTGTCCGTATTGTCCAACTCGTGTGGCTGCTGGCCCACCCGGTGCCGTTCGGCTACGATAGCTGCGCCAGGCTTTTCCGTGCTCAAGAGGCTCGGGTCCGTGCGATCCTCTGGAGCAGCCCGGCCGGGACCGTCCAGACCTACTGCCTCGAGCATTTGGCGGCCGCCGCCGGAGGGCGTTCATGTCGATCCTCGCAAATGATGAACGTCAGG